>JAKLDK010000031.1 GCA_022703565.1 Candidatus Omnitrophota bacterium | reverse complement strand
AGATAAGAATAAAAAGTAAGAGATATTTAACGGATGAGCAATCTACTCGCAGTTTCATTGTCCATAATAGGCATTAGCTTATTTTTGGTAATTGTCTTTATTGTCTTGTTTAATTTCTTTAGGCGGCAAATTAACCAAGAGATAAAAACTAACCAGGAACAATTCCTCAATACTGTTAAACAGCAATTTTCTTTGGACCAAGCCAAGGGAGTTACCGAGCTTGAAACAAGAAAACAAGCGGTTGAAAGTACAGTTAAGAATCTGCAGGAACAATTAGACAAATACCAGGTTTTGCTACGTCAAGTTGAGGAAGATCGCGCGCGAAAATACGGTAATTTAGAAAATGAACTAAAAAATGCTTCCCAAGCAACGAGCAAGCTTCAGGAAACAACCAACAAGCTTAACGATATCTTGGGCAATGTTAAATTACGCGGCCAATGGGGCGAGCGTATGGCGGAAGACATTATCCGCAATGCCGGATTAATCGAGGGTGTCAATTATAATAAGCAAAAACAGCTGGCTTCATCAACAAGCAAGCCGGACTTTACCTTTATTTTGCCTAATGACCATATTGTTAATATGGATGTGAAGTTTCCTTTGGATAATTATTTGAATTGGGTTAATTCGCAAAGTCCGGCGGATAAAGAAAGATTCCAAAAAGAATTCTTCCGTAATGTTAAAGACCGAATTAAAGAAATCCAGAACCGTGAATATATTAATCCACAGGAAAAGACTTTGGATTTTGTGCTTCTTTTTATCCCCAACGAACAGGTTTTTGGAATGATTCAAGAAGAAGTTCCGAATCTTATGGATGATTCCTTAAAGCAAAAGGTAGTTTTATGCTCGCCATTTACTTTATACGCGATGTTGAGCGTAATCCGCCAGGCTTATGAAAACTTTAGATTTGAGCGTGATCTAAAAGAAATCATTAATCATATAACTTTATTCTCCAGGCATTATGATAAATTCAAAATACGCTTTGAAGAAATCGGCAAAGCAATTGAGAATATTGAGAAGAGATATAATGATGTTAAAACAACTGATTTTAAGAAGCTGGATACAAAAATCCGCCATATCGAAGAGTATAAAAAAGAGAATAATATCGCAATTAGTGATGAGCCCGAGGCCATAGATGTAACCCAAGAGACCTTCTAGAAATGATTCTTTCCTTTAGTAAAATATTTCCCTCTAATGTAGTTAATATGGTAATTAGCCGCGAAATCGATTTTTCTTATCCAAAAGAAGGGAACCATTTTACTCCAGAGCAAAAAGACTTTCTGAATAAAGAGTTTAATCTCAGCGCGGATAATGTAATTAACATTAAACAGGTGCACGAAGACAGTATTGTTGTCGTTGATAAGCAATTTCTAAAAGATAAGAAAGTAAACCTAGCCGACGGATTAATTACAAATATAAAAGATATTGCTTTGAGTATTCGTACGGCCGATTGTTTGCCGGTTTTTATTTGCGATGAAAAAGCTAAAGCAATCGGATTGGTTCATGCCGGCTGGAAAAGCACAGCCAAAGAAATTACAAAGAAAACAATTAACAGGATGGTTGAGCTTTACGGTTGCAAAACAAAAAATATTAAAGTTGCCTTAGGCCCGTGTATTCAAAAATGTTGTTATGAAGTTTCAAATGATTTGAAAACGTATTTTAATCGCGAAATCGAAAGCAGGGACGGAAAATATTATCTGGATTTGGCCTTGGCTAACAAAAACCAGCTTTTGTCGGCCGGGGTAAAAGAAGTAAATATTTACGATAGCGAAATTTGTACTTTTTGTAATAATAGCTATTTTTCGTATCGCAGGGAAGGCGACGCCGCCGGACGGATGCTGTCTTTACTTATGATTAAAGATATAAAGAAACAAGGAGAGAAAAATGTTTGTCAGTGTATTTGTAACTGCGGCAAATAAAATTGAGGCCGGAAAAATAGCGGGAGAATTGGTTAAGGAAAGATTGGTTGCTTGCGTAAATATTATTGAGAATGTCACTTCAGTTTACCGCTGGGAAGGTAAAATTGAGAAATCTCCGGAAGTTTTGATGATAATGAAGACCAAGAAAAGTATTTTTGTTAAATTGGCTAAAAGAATCAAAGCTTTGCATAGTTATAGCCTGCCTGAAATTATTGCCCTTCCTATAGAAAAGGGGAGTAAAGAATACTTAAAGTGGATTGAGAAGAGTGTTTTGTAAGTCTTTAAGCTGCTAGCCACGTGCTCCAAAAAAAAGGACACGAACTTTTAATTTTGATAGTTCATGTCCCAAAACAAATGGTGCCTGTCCCTATTTATTCCTTAGCCATGTTGCTTTGAATGTTTGCTTCTAACCTAAGTTTAGTTACGAAATCAGCGAAAGATAAATTCTTCTTTTCAGCTAATAATTCTTGGGTTAGTTTGTCTTTTTCTTTTTTGTAAAGTTCGCTATCAGCCGGTTCAAATTTATCCAAAAACAAAATTACGTATCCGCCGGAGATTTTAATAACATCGCTTAATTTCTTATCTGTGTTTAAGGCAAAAGCCGCGTCTTGGAATTCTTTTGAAATGCCAATTTTAGGCAAATATTGTCCGCGGTTAAATAAAGGAGTTTGTCCGATTTCTTGATTAATTTTCTTGGCGGCTTCGGCAAAATCCGGGGCTTTGGAATTTCCTATTTCATTCGCCAGGGCTTTTTGTGCTTCTTCGGACTTTTGCAAGGCAATACTATCGGCAGCTTCAATCACTAAAATATTCTTTATTTCTTCTTTTACCTCGTCGTAAGAAGCGATATACACGTCTTTTTTCTCTTTTACTTGGGCAATATCTAGAGAACTTTCGGTATAGGTTAAGTCGGTAATTGCTTGAGGAGCTAACTCAAAAAGGGAAGTGATAAAATCGAAAGACCAGCCTAAAGATAGATTTGGTTTCTCGGCATTGAAAAATCCGCTGTTTTTTATCTCCAGGTTATATTTTTGGGCCACGGCTTTAAAGTCAGGGTTCTTTTTTAATTCGTCGAGTACAACGTAGGCTTGGTCTTTAATTTTATCCTTTTCTTCTTTTGTCATCTCATTGGTAAAAGAAAAGCGAAGATAATCGACACTAATAGAAGGAGGCATTATAAAGCTGTTTTTATTGTCTTCATAATATTGTTTAGCTTTTGATTCATCAATATTAACTTGGCCTTTAAATTGTTCGGCATTTAAAAGCAGATAACTTACCTGAGTTTTTTCGTTTCTTTTCTTGAATTCTTCAAAAACTTCCCGTTCGGATATGTTTATATCTTTGGTAATTTGATCGTATATTTTTCCGAACTTTAAAAGCTCACGGACATTATCTTCAAACTCAACAGCGCGTAAATTAAAGGCGAACTTAAGCAAGTCATTGTAAAGCTTGTTATCGAATTTGCCGTCGCGTTGAAAGAAAGGATATTGCTTTATGGCTTCAATTACTTCATCATTTGTTATTTTAATTTTTCTTTTGTTGGCTTCATGGCTTAAGATAAATCTATCCCAAGTTTCGCCTTCTAAATTCAGAAATTGCCTAACCTGATTGAATTTCTCACCGTATTGGATTTGGGCTTGGACTTGGACATGTTTTAATGTGGTATAGAATTCACTTAACGGGATATTTCTGCCGAAGATTTTCCCGGCCGTATCTTTTGTGGTTCGGCTGGTGTAATAACTGGCTGAACCGAAAATTCCGAAAGATAAGACGATAATGATGGCGACAAACCATAAAACTTTTTTGGCAAAACCTTTTTTACGCATTTGTTTAAGCATAATAAACTCCTTATTGAAATTTTAAGTGCGAACAATGTTTGATTATATATTTGAAATAGCTGTTTGACAAGATTTAAGTGCTATCTTAATAACAAGTATTTTTTCCTTTTTGTTTTACGCCTTATGTATAAGTATAAGATCCCAGCCCATAGTTTTTATTCTCAACACAAAAAGATAAATTCCTTTACTTTGAATCATCCGAAAGTTATAATAATTTTCCAATTACAGTATAAAATAAGTTTTTTATAAGTTTTAATTAATATAAATAAGAAACATTAACATTAACAATCAAAAGCACAGGATTTTTTATGCAAAAATTAAGATTAGGTTTACCCAAAGGGAGCCTTCAGGAAGCCACGATTAAAGTTTTTGAAAGGGCCGGATTTAAGATTTATGTTTCTTCCCGTTCATATTTTCCCGCTATTGATGATGAAGAAATACAGCCGGTATTATTAAGAGCGCAAGAAATGTCGCGTTACGTCGAGGAAGAGGCTTTGGACTGCGGAATTACCGGAGCCGACTGGACTTTGGAAAATGATTCTGATGTTGTAACTTTAGCCGACCTTATTTATGCCAAACAAAGCGCGACTAAGGTACGCTGGGTTTTGGCTGTTCCGGAAGATTCAAAAATCAAATCGGTTAAAGATTTAAAGGGAAAAAGAATCGCGACGGAACTGGTTAATGTAACAAAAAAATATTTAAAGAAAAATAAAGTTAAAGCTGATGTCGAATTTAGCTGGGGGGCAACAGAGGCGAAAGTTGCCGACGGGCTTGTTGATGCGGTTGTAGAATTGACGGAAACGGGAAGCAGTTTAAAAGCCCACAAGCTTAAAATTATTGATACGATTTGTGTTTCCACAACGCAGTTTATCGCCAATAAAAAAGCGGTTAACGACCCTTGGAAAAAAAGAAAAATGCACCAGATAAAAATGCTTTTGGAAGGTTCAATCGCGGCGAATAATTTAGTTGGGCTGAAGATGAATGTTCATAGAAAAGATTTAAATAAGGTTTTGGGCTTATTGCCGTCTTTAAAGAATCCCACGATCTCGGGTTTGAGCCAAAATAATTGGCTGGCTGTCGAAACAGTTATAAGTGAAAGTACCGTAAGGAATTTGATTCCTAAATTAAAGGAATCCGGAGCTGAAGGTATTATTGAATATCCGCTAAACAAAGTAATTTACTAATAAATAGGAGAACTTTTTATGCCCTGCGGCCGAAAAAGAAAAAGACGTAAGATTAGAACGCATAAAAGAAAAAAGATGCGTAAACTTATGCGTCATTTGAAGAAGAGAGCAACTCGTTAATAAAAAATAAGTAAAACGATAAAAGGCTTATAATGTTGACTAAATCAATATTAAAAAAACTTAGTCATATTTTTTTCATGGCTTATTTTGTGTTTTTTTGCTATTCCGCCGAGGCTTTTGTCTCGGAAGAAAAAGTCGCTGTCTCCAAAAGCTTGGCTCATTATGCTTTGGGCCAGATGTATGACCTTTTGGGATTGACGAATAGGGCTGTTCTGGAATATGAGATGGCCGTTCAGCTTGATCAAGAAAGCTATTTGCCGCATTTAAGATTGGCAACAAGCTACGCCAGGTTGGGAATGCTGGAAGAGGCAGAAAAAGAATTAATTATTGTTAAAAAGAATAAAAGCGAAGACATCCAAGCGCATTATCTTTTAGCGCTTATTTATTCGGCCAAGAAAGAATATGATAAAGCGGCCGCTGAATATGAAATAATTCTGCAAAGTTTTTCTAAAGCTGATCCTAAAAATGTCGAAATATACGGATATTTAGGCCAGCTTTATTATTCACAGCGGAAGTATGATAAAGCTATTGAGCAATTTGAGAGCATGCTCAAAATCGAGCCCGACAATGCCGATACGATGTATCTTTTGGGTTCGCTTTATTTAGATGTTGGGCAAAGAGAAAAAGCTATTACGGTTTTGCGGCAATCAATAACTGTTGACCCGGAGCACGACGGAAGTTTGAATTCGCTGGGTTATATTTATGCTGAAGACGGTAAGAATCTAGACGAAGCGGAACAATTAATTGTCCGGGCTTTAAAATTAAACCCGAACAATGGCGCTTATTTGGATAGCTTAGGTTGGGTTTATTATCAAAAAAACGAGTATAACAAAGCTCTAGATTCTTTATTAAAAGCCAATGAGCTCTTAGAAGACCCGGTAATAAGTGAGCATATTGGCGATGTTTATTTAAAGTTAAGTAAAATTGAAGATGCGATTAAGTATTGGGAATATTCGCTAAACCTCAAGCCGGATCAAGAAAAGTTGATGGAGAAAATTAATAATCTTAAAAATACGCAAGCCAGTAATAGCTTAAACAAGGATTAGTCTGCGTGTAAGGCTCATATGAAAAGTGTTTTTCTTCGTTCACCTGCCAAATTAAATTTATATCTTAAGGTAATCAATAAGAGAGAAGATAACTTCCATAATATCGAAACAGTTTTTGAACGTATCAATCTATTCGATGAAATCCTCTATACGGAATTAAAAGAAAATAAAATTAAAATAATTACGGATAATAAAGATATTCCGACAGGGCCTAAAAACCTTATATTTAAAGTAGTTAAGAGAATTAAGGATGATTTCAAAATTGATAAAGGGGTCCTGATTAAAATTAAAAAAAGGATCCCGGTTGCGGCTGGTTTAGCCGGTGGTTCAAGTAATGCGGCTACAACGCTTTTGGCATTAAATAAATTGTGGAATTTAAGGCTAAATCGGGAAAAATTGACGCATTACGCCCGTGAAATTGGTAGCGATGTCGCCTTTTTTCTGTATGACTCTTCTTGGGCGCTTGGCGTCGAGCGCGGCGATAAAATTAAGCCATTAAATATTAAGACAAAATTATGGCATATTCTTGTAGTGCCCCGGTTTAGAGTTTATGCCAAGGATATTTACAGAGCCCTTAATTTGGGGTTGACAAAAAATGCTTATAATGCTAGTATTTTCATCCGCAATTTAAAAAAGAGTAATTATTTATATATAAATGGGTCTTTGTTAAATGATTTAGAAGTGCCGATTATTAGGCTTTATCCGAGGCTAAAAGGCATAAAACAACGATTAAAATTGCTTGGAATTAAAGGGGTTATGATATCAGGCAGCGGTCCTGGTGTTTTTGGAATCGTGGGGAGTGAATCCCAGGCAAAATCGATTAAGAAAATATTAGATAAGGTTTACTCGCAGGTGTATGTGGTTAAGACGTATTGAAACAAGGAGTTAGCCCATGGAAATCACTGAAATCAGAGTATTTTCTAAAGAAGGCCCGGATAAGAAGTTAAAAGCGTATACAACGGTAACATTTGACAATGCTTTTGTCGTCAGGAATATCAAGGTAATTCAGGGCTCAAGTGCCCTTTTTATTGCAATGCCTTCGAGGAAAATGAAAAAGGCTTGCCCGAAATGTAATTTCAAGAATGAGGTAGGAAGTAGATTTTGTAATAATTGCGCTCTTGCTTTAGAGCAAGCAAAAGAAAAAATGGATGCGAAATTAGAGCATCGAGATATTGCGCATCCTATTACGCAGCAATTTCGTGAATATTTACAGAATAAAATTATTGAAGCCTACAAGCAGCAAGTCTCTTCAGGAACCAGAACGGGCGGTTCGTCTGAGGGAGAAGATTTTATTGATGAATAGTTTTAGGCTTAGTATTGAAAAATTGAAAAGTATATAGTATATTTTGACGAATATTGCCCGGTAGTGTAATGGTAACACTCGAGAATTTGGATCTCGCTTTCCAGGTTCGAACCCTGGCTGGGCAGTCTTTTTTAAACCACTAACGGTTTATCTGGATAAAATTTGTAAATTGGTAATTTTTTTAAGGAGTAGTTTTTTTGGCAAAACCCATAAGTAAGGTTTTAGCAAAGATTGATGAGAGTTCTGATAAAAAGTGGTTTGTTTATATTCTAGAGTGCAAGGGTAAGCTTTTATATACGGGAATGACGAATGATTTGAAAAGGCGCTTTAAAGAGCATAAGTCCGGTAATGGCGGGAAATTCACTAGGACATTTAAGGCAAAAAAGATTTTGTATTTTGAGCGGTTTGATACGAGAAAAGAAGCCATGAGCCGAGAAGCTCGGATTAAGCGGTTGCCTAAGCTTAAAAAATTGGCTTTAATTAGTGCTTTTTAATGTTAGCGGATTTTACGGAAAGTTATTTTTAAGAACAGAGTAATGACGGCATAAAATGAAAAACATTGTTACAATCATTTTAGCGGCGGGCAAGGGAACGAGGATGAAGTCCTCCATCCCAAAAGTTTTGCATCAGGTTTGTGACCGGCCGATAATTGATTATGTTTTAGAAATTGCCAAGCAAGTTGGTTCTTTGAAAAAAATTGTTGTTTTGGGATTTAAAGCCCCGGAAGTTAAAAAACAACTAACGGCCGATTGTATTACTGTAAAGCAAAGAAAATTATTGGGTACGGCGGATGCGGTAAAATGCGCTTTGTCTAAACTCAAAAGTTATAACGGCGATGTTTTAGTTTTAAGCGGAGATACACCGCTGCTGAATAAAACTGTTGTTAAAAATCTTATTAAGAGGCATAAGCGGACAAAAGCCAGCATAAGTTTCTTAACTTCAGTTGTGCATAATCCGCAGGGTTATGGCCGTATTATTCGTGATGACAAAGGCAATGCGGTCGCGATTCGAGAAGAAAAAGATGCTAGCGCGTTTGAAAAGAATATCGCGGAAATAAATGTTGGGGTTTATTGCTTTGATTGCAAACAATTAAAATTAGGCTTAAAAGAAATAAAGCTTAACGCCAAGAAAAAAGAATTTTATTTAACTGATTTAATTGATCTTTCTTTGCAAAAGGGTTTAAAAATTCAGACAGTAGAAACGCAAAAATATTATGAAGGTTTAGGAGTTAATACACGGGAAGATTTAGCCCAGGCAGAAAAACATTTGCGCCGAGGAATTTTAAGGGAATTTATGGAGCAGGGTGTTACGATTATTGATCCGGAAACGACGCATATTGATAATAATGTTACGATCGGCAAAGATACTGTAATTCGGCCGTTTTCATATATTGAAAATAATGTTAAGATTGGCAGCAATTGTATTATTGGGCCATATGCCAGGTTAAGGCCGGGGACAAAAATCAAGAATAATGTCGAGATTGGGAATTTTACCGAAGTTTCACGCAGCAAGATTGGTAAGAAGACTTTGATGAAGCATTTTAGTTTTTTAGGCGATGCGATTGTCGGCTCAAACGTAAATATCGGCGCGGGTACAATTACGGCGAATTTTGACGGGCAGAACAAGAATGTGACTCGGATAGAAAATAATGCGTTTATCGGGTCAGATACTATTTTGATTGCGCCGGTTAAGGTGGGTAGAAAAGCTATAACCGGAGCGGGGAGCGTTGTTACCAAAGGGACAAGCGTGCCGGACAACAAAATTGCTTTAGGTGTTCCGGCGAGAATTATCTCAAGGAGATAAATTTTATGAAAATATTGACGGGAAATGCAAATCAAGAATTAGCGAAAGAAATTTGCCAGCATCTTAATGTTCCTTTATCCGATGTTTTAGTCGGGCGTTTTAGCGAAGGCGAAATAAGGGTTCAGATTAAAGAGAGCGTTCGGGGAAAAGATATTTTTATTGTGCAACCGACTTGTCCGCCAGCAAATGAAAACTTGATGGAACTTTTGATTATGATTGATGCGGCGAGACGGGCATCGGCGAAAAGGATCACGGCAGTTATTCCCTACTATGGATATGCTAGGCAGGACAGAAAAGATCGCCCGCGTGTTCCGATTACGGCAAAATTGATTGCCAATTTGATTGTGGCTGCCGGAGCACATCGAGTTTTAACAATGGATTTACATGCTTCGCAAATCCAAGGGTTTTTTGATATTTTAGTCGATCACTTATATGCGATAAATACTATGTGTGAATATTTTGATAAAAAGAAATTGAAGAATGTTGTTATTGTTTCGCCGGATGTCGGCGGGATTAAAATGGCTCGGGCTTATGCCAAAAGATTAAGAGCCGGCTTAGCTATCGTTGATAAAAGGCGTGAAAGCCCGGAAAAAACAGAGGTCATGCATATCCTCGGATCGGTAAAAGGAAAAACGGCAATTTTGGTTGATGATATCCTTGCAACCGGCGGGTCAATGGTAGAGGCGATCGGTGCTTTGCAAAAGAAAGGCGTAAAAGAAATCTATGCGGCAGTAACTCATGGTATACTTTCGGGAAGCGCAATTGAGAGAATAAAGAATTGTCACGCCTTAAAAGAACTGGTTATTAGCAATTCTATTCCCTTACCGAAAAATAAGCAGATTTCAAAAATTAAAGTTGTTTCAGCTGCGGCATTATTAGCTGAGGCAATTCAACGAATTCATGACGAAGAATCAATAAGTTGTTTATTTGACGTAACAAATTAAACGGAAGGAAAGGTGTTAAGGAGATGGACGAGTTAAAGCTAGACGTGCAAGTAAGAAAAGAAGTTGGTAAACGCAGTGTTAAACAGGTTCGAAGCGCAAGTAATGTGCCGGCTATTGTATACGGCGGGAAAAAAGAACCGACAGCGATTCAAGTCAACCGAAAAATTTATGAAAAAATAATGCGTTCCTATCGTGGCCGCAATGTTATATTTCATTTGAATGTTATGGAGGGTGACAGTAAGCTTCGTGATTATTCTGTGCTTTTAAAAGAAGAGCAGCACGATCCTGTTTCGGATGAAATTTTACATATTGATTTCTTAAGAATTTCATTAACCGAAGAGATTGAAATCAAGGTTGCTATTGAAGCCAAAGGCGAAGCTATCGGTGTTAAAGCCGACGGTGGTTCCTTGGAGCATTTGTTATGGGAATTGGAAATCAAATGTCTTCCTACCAATATTCCGGAGAAGTTTGAAGTAGATGTCAGCAATTTAAAGATTGGTGATTCAGTTTATGTTAAAGATATTAAATTGCCGTCTGGAATTACAACCAAGCAAGATCCCGAAACAATCGTTATAACAGTTGTTCCTCCGATGAAGGAAGAAGTTGTTGCTGCGGTTGCGGAAGAAGGACAAGCTACATCAATTGAGCCGGAAATAATCAAAAAGGAAAAGAAGGTTAAGGAAGAAGAAGGCGCAGAAGCCCCGAAAGCTAAAGAAGCTCCTAAGGCCAAAGAAGCTGCCCCTGAAAAGAAGTAACCTCTTGATGCCTGATTTTTTGAATATAAAGCTGGTTGTTGGTTTGGGAAATCCGGGTAGTGAATATGAATTAACACGGCACAATCTCGGGTTTTTGGTCGTAAAAAGAATTGCCAAAGAGTTAGGTGTAAAGTTTAAGAAATGTTCTTTTACAAAGGCTATGATAGCTGAATATGAGGAAGAATATCGAAAAATAATTCTTCTGATGCCGTTTACCTTTATGAACAATTCCGGAATAGCTGTTAAGAAGGCTGTTGAGCATAAAGAAATCAGCTTGGATGATATGCTTTTGATTTGCGATGATTCTAATTTACCCTTTGGGCAAATCAGGGTAAGGGCTAAAGGTAGCGATGGTGGGCACAACGGCTTAAGCTCGGTTATATCTCATTTGGCGTCGAGTGATTTTCCACGGTTGCGTATGGGAATTGATAGCCCTACGGGCAAAAAAGATTTGGCCGAGTATGTTTTAGAAGAATTTAACAAAAAAGAACAAGATGTGTTGAATGATTTTATTGAAGAGGCTTTAAATTGTAGTCTTCTTTGGATAAAAAGTGATGTAAATCAAGTAATGGAAAATTATAACAGAAGGAAGGAAAATGGTAAAAAGTGAAATTTTAAGAAAGTATGAACTGATGTTGATTGTCAATGCCAAATTGACGCAGGAAGAAAAAGATGGCATCGTAAAGCAAGTAATAGAGGTTGCGAATAAGGTTGGCGCAAAAATAATCAATAACCAAATTTGGCAAGAAAGAGTTAAGTTGGCTTTTAAAATCAAGAAATGTAACGAAGGTACTTATTACCTTATTAATTTTGAAAGCAACAGTTTAGCTATTGCTGAATTGAAACAACTTTTAAAGTTAAATGAAAAAGTATTGAGATTTTTGCTATTAAAACAGGAATAAAATTTTAAAGCGATTAAAGCGATTGAAGGCAAGGAGGAAGGTAGATGGCGAATTTGAACAAGGTTTTTTTAATTGGTAATTTAACGCGAGACCCGGAATTAAGATATACTCCAGGTGGAACGGCTGTTGCTAATTTAGGTTTGGCGGTTAACAGAAGGTTTAAGGACAGCTCCGGTGAATTAAAAGAAGAAGTATGTTTTTTAACTGTTACAGTGTGGGATAAACAAGCTGAGGCGTGTTGCCAATATTTACAAAAAGGAAAGCCGGTATTTGTCGAAGGTGTTTTACAGTCGAGATTTTGGGAAACGAACGACGGACAAAAGAGAAGCGCTCTCGATGTCAGGGCGGAAAGAGTGCAATTCTTAAGTTCATATAAGGATAAAGAAAAAGAAAAAGCGGACAGTTTAGAGGCCGCTACAATTAATGACACAATCAAACCAGAAGATGTCGCCTGGGATGAATAATTAAAGGAGGATAAATTGTTTCGATCAGATAAACACAAAAAAGATCACAAAAAGATGCGGCCAAGATTTCCTAGGCAAACCAATAGGTTCCAATTATCGGATAATCCGGATTTAGATTATAAGAATTTCATGCTTTTGCAGAAATTTGTTACCGATCGCGGTAAAATTGTTCCTCGTCGAATTTCCGGGGTAAGTTCAAAAGAGCAAAGAAAAATATGTGAGTCTATAAAAAGAGCCAGATTCATGGCTTTATTGCCCAGTGGTGGAGCAAATAAATAATAAAGAAAGGTTCTAAGGAGCGAAATTATGGAGGTTATTTTATCTCAAGATGTTTTAAAGTTAGGTAAAGTTGGAGATGTTGTAAAAGTTAAAGAAGGTTATGCCCGGAACTTCTTGTTTCCTCAAAAGTTAGCTTGTTTAGCCAACCCGGCCAACCTTAAGAAAATTGAATCTCATAAAAAGAAGAAACAAGAGCAATATGATACCGAGAAAAAAGCTGCCCTAGAACTAGCGGAAAAGATTGCTAAAGTGTCGTGCACGGTAGCAGCCGAGGTAAATGATTTAGATAAGCTATACGGTTCAGTCAATGAAGGCGAAATTGCTAAAGCCCTAGAAGTTGAAGGCTATAAAATTGACCGTAAAAATATAATTATTGAAAAACCAATTGAAGAGGTTGGTATTTTTGAAGTCGGCATAAAAATCCATCCGGAAGTGACTGCCAAATTAAGAGTATGGGTCACGAAGAAATAAAACTCCCGCCGCAAAATGTTGAGGCGGAAAAATCTGTTTTGGGTTCAATGCTTATTGATGAAGAGGCGATCGGCCATGCCCTTGAAATCATTAATGAGAATTGGTTCTATAATGAGGCCCATCGCAAGATTTATCATACCATTCTTGATTTATATAATGAGCGTAAAAATGTTGACCTCATTACGTTATCAGATAAATTAAAAAGCGAAAATGTCCTAGATCAAATCGGGGGAGTGACTTATCTTTCTTCGATAATCGATTTTGTGCCTACCTCGGCCAATGTCCAGCACTATGCCCATATTGTTAAAGAAAAAGGTGTCTTAAGGGCGCTTATAAAAAATGCCACGCAAATTATTTCCCGCTGTTATGATACAACAAATAATGTTGAGGAGGTTGTTGACGATGCGGAGAGATTAATCTTTGAAATCGCGGATTTAAGGCAAAAGCAAAAAACGGCTAATATCAAGGACTTAGTAAAAAGCAGTATTGAAACTTTAGACCGGTTGTATCAGCGTAAAGAGCATATTACCGGGATCCCGACGGGTTTTACTAAATTTGACAATATGACTTCTGGATTGCAGAATTCGGACTTGATTATTATTGCCGGTCGTCCGTCGATGGGAAAAAGCGCCTTAGCGGTTTCTATCGCTGAAAAAGTAGCTATTGAATATAACCAAAGTGTCGGAATATTTTCACTCGAAATGTCAAAAGAGCAATTAGTCCAAAGGATGCTTTGTTCGCAAGCCCGTGTGGATGCGCATAAGGTCCGCTCCGGCTTTTTGTCTCCGAGTGATTGGCCGAAACTAACTGCGGCCGCCGGAAGGTTATCCGAATCAAAAATATTTATTGATGATACGCCGGCAATATCAGCTCTGGAATTGCGGGCCAAGGCTCGTCGGTTAAAAGCCAATTATGATGTCCAGTTAATCATTCTTGATTATTTGCAATTGATGCGAAGCCCGATCACTACTGATAACAGGCAACAGGAAATTTCTGAAATATCCCGTTCTTTAAAAGCTTTAGCGCGCGAGTTGAGTGTGCCGATAATTGCCTTGAGCCAGCTCTCTCGGGCGGTTGAATCTCGCCAAGACCACAAGCCACAGCTTTCTGATTTGCGCGAATCAGGAGCAATTGAGCAGGATGCGGATTTAGTTATTTTATTAATGCGCGAAGAGTATTACAATCCTACCGAAGAAAACAAAGGTGTCGCAGATGTTATTATCGCCAAACAGCGTAATGGCCCCGTCGGAACTGTCAAATTAGCCTTCATCAAGGAATATATGCGGTTTGAAAATTTGGCATATGTTGATTGACATTGATAATTATTAATCCTATAATCAATCGAAATTAAAATAAAAATATGAAAAAATCATTATTAATATCCCTTACGGCTTTAATTATTACAACACTAATTTCTCCGATTGTTTTTGCTCAGGACGCAGAAAATTCCCCTGAGCAGGATATCTCTGAAGCTGCGGCAACCCCATCTTCTGATATTACAGTAGCGGTAAAAGTTGTTAAAGCCATTGAGGTTATAGGCAATAAAACAATAAGCTTAGCTACAGTACTGTCTAAAATAAAAACACGCGTAGGCCAAGATTATATTGAAGCAGTTATAAGTGATGATGTTAAAAGGCTTTATAACTTGGGATATTTCTCCGATGTCCGTATTGATAGACAAGATTATAACGGAGGGGTAAGGGTCGTAATCGCTTTAGAAGAGAAGCCCATTATTGAGGAAATCACTTTTTCTAAGACCAAAGTTATTAATTCCGCGGTTTTTAAAACTAAGATTAAGACTCAAAAAGCACAATTCTTAGATAAAAAAATACTTAAAGATGATGTTGATACAATCAAAGAACTTTATACCAAAAAAGGTTTAACTAATGCTGAAGTTGAAATAGAAACATTTGTTGATGAAGTTACCAATAAAGCAACTTTGCATTTTGTTATTCGCGAAGGAAATAAAGTCGTAATCAGAAAACTGAATATCTTAGGTAACAATACTTTTAAAGACGGAAAAATTCTTAAGGTAATTAAGAGCAGAAAGAAAAGAGTTTTTAACTCCGGTTATCTTAAAGATGAAATATTAAAAGAAGATATGGATCGTATCGTAGCTTTTTATGAACAACAAGGTTTTATTGACGCAACAGCGGAATATAGTATTGATTATCTTTATAAGGGTTTTGTGGCTTTGGACATAGAAATAAAGGAAGGAAAAAGATATTCTGTCGGACGCGTTAATATCGCTGGTAGCAACGTTGTTTCCAAGGATGATATACGAAAGATTATGGGTGAAATTAAGGAAGGCGGAGTTTTTAGCCGGGATAAATTGTCAGTTGATTTATCTAATATCCGTACGCTATATTTTGACCGAGGATATATATTTGCTAACGCGGATGAATCAACTTCAATCGACCCCGTTTCCGGTAAAGTTGATATTGACATTGATATTATGGAAGGCGGTTTAGCATATATCAACAAGATAAAGGTCGAAGGTAACACTCGTACCCGCGATACTGTTATTCGACGAGAATTGAGAATGACTCCGGGAGATAAATTTGATGGAGCGAAGTTAAGGCGCAGCAAAGAAAGGCTTAATAATTTAGGATATTTTGAAGATGTTAGTTTTGATATTGAAGATACTGATACCGCTGATAGAAAAGATTTAGTTGTGCAAGTTAAGGAGGCAAAAACGGGGACATTTAGTTTCGGCGGTGGTTTTAGCACCGTTGATAAGATAGTTGGTTTTATTGAAATTGATCAAAAGAATTTTGATTTTACCAACTGGCCGACATTTACCGGCGGTGGGCAAAGATTGACCTTAAGAGCAGAGACCGGTTCAACTAAGAATAATCTCCTTTTAAGTTTTACTGAACCTTATATCTTTGATTATCCTGTGTCTGGCGGATTTGATGTTTTCAAAAGAGATCGCGAGCGTGAAGAAGATACCGGATATGCTTATGATGAGGAAAGATTAGGCGGGGATGTTAGATTTGGAAAACAATTTTCGGAATATTTATCCGGCGGCGTAATTTATAAATTAGAAACCGTAAAAATTGGAAACTTTGCCGATGGTTTATCGGCGGACATATTATCAGAAGAGGGCGAAAATGCAGTGAGTTCGCTTGGGTTTAATCTTGCTCGCGATAGCCGGGATAATTCTTTTAGCCCGACTAAGGGATTAAATATTTATTCTTCAGTTGATTTCGCCGGAGGTGTTTTAGGCGGGGATAAAGATTTTTATCGTTTTAAACCAGGGGCCAGTTATTATGTTCCGTTAAAAT
>JAKLDK010000030.1 GCA_022703565.1 Candidatus Omnitrophota bacterium | reverse complement strand
TAAATAGTTTCTATATTCCAAGCTGCGTTCCAAGACACTTGGGTTACAATGAGAAATTACCGGCGAATACTTAATCTGTTTATAACAACCTTCGCCGAATTCGTTTCCAAGCTGGCAATTGTTTTCATAAGTTAATTGATAACGGCATTCATCCGGATAAATAAATCCGTACGCTGAGAAAAAGGAAAATATAATTAACAAAACAAAGCCGGCGTTCATAATCCGCTTACCAAGAAACAATACCGCCAATAAAATCAAAACAAATAAAAACCATTGCATAGGCGTAAAATACGAAAAATACAAAAATCCGGATAATATCAGGACAATCCATTTGAAAGCTTTAGAATAATTTTGAATCGTTTTAACAGCATAAACAAAAACAAACACCAGAAATGGAATTGACAATAAACTATAACGATGATGCATCGCCGAGAAATTAAGATATATCAAGAACCACATCGCCGCAAAAACGAACATAATAATAGTAGCCTTTTGTTCCTGAAGCAATTGAAAGAAAGCACCTTTCTTCCCTTTGCTCCGGATAAATTCGGCGACAATCCCAAACAAGAATATTATAACCGCGATTAAAAACATTTTTGTCCAAGGATTTCCCCAGATAAGGCGTAATCCGCTTAACGCCGCTACTTGATTAAAATGCGATTGTTGGCCAATTACCATAAGGCGTATTTTGAACTTAATAAAACTGACAACCAAAACAATCATCCCGCAAATTAAGGCCTTCCACTTTAATTTTGGCTCTTTCGTTTGCGCAAAATAAATCAAACTTATAATAAAAACGGAAAGACAAGCAATAACCCCCGGGTCTTTAACAAAATTAGCCGCCAATGCTGTTATTGAGGCTAAAACAAATTTGTCTTTCCATAATAAATATGCCGTTAAAAACACAAAAAACAAACAAGCCATTTCCATATTCAAAATCTCGAGCATACTTTGAAAAAGCGGCAATGACAGAATAAGAATTGAACCAAAAACCGCAGTTTTATCGTCAAAAACACTCGCCAGAACCTTCCTGAAAAGAACAATAATTACAGTTGTAAATAAAAAAACCAGTGAATGCATCACGATAAAAAATATTTGTTGATTAGGAATTAATTTCATCAGCGTTGCTAAAAAAAGCGGAAATAATGACGTGGGATATACGTGTGGGCCGCCTTCCATATGCGAACCTTGACGGTAAAGTTCAAAATAATTTAAATTATTACGATATAACCAAGTAGCATCGACAAACGGTCCGGTAAAAGCTTCGCCATAGGGCGGCTCCAATAAGAATTCAGCCCGGGTTGTCAACAAATAGAGAAAAAGAACAATGCCGAATCTCAGCGGCGTTAAACTCGTGCGGTAAAACAAGCAAAAACTTAACAATAAAATCCCAGCGATTAATGATTTTGCCGGACCAAGTAAAACATTTTCAATTCTTCCCTGATAATAGTCTAAAGGCATTGAGCCTTGATTTGAACAAATTTTATCAAGAACATTAAAATTTTGTTTTTCGTATAAATATTCGACAATAGGTTGGGAATAAAAACGCAAAAACAACAAAACAAAAAACAGCAGGATAAAAATACTCCAATACTTCTTTTTACTAAATGTATATCGCATAAGAATTGATCACGAGTGGACGCTGCTTACGGCTTCTTCTCTTCCATAATTTCCTGGTTAGAGTAAACATCGCCTTCAATAGCGATATTCTCGACCTTAAAATTATCAAATCTGGTTTTAAAAGAGAATTTGGCTGTTATATTCACGCCCAAAGCATTAATAGTTTTCATCAGAATACTATTCCTGGATAAAGGATTAACCAAATTCAATGAAAGATTTTCCTGCGGCAATCCGCTTAATTTGAATTGACCGGCAACTGTAATTTCTCCGGCATTAGAAAGCATATCCACCGCCAGAAATTCACTTTTTTTGTTTTCTTTTGAAAATAAAAGCCGGCCTTCAACGTCTTTCGTCAATAAATTTATCCAACCCAAAGCTTTAACATGGCTGGCAGAAATGGGGACTTCATTTTTTTCAATGTAAGCATTACCGACAAAATTTGTTTTTTGTGATTCCAAAGGAAACGGGATTCCGGTTAAAGTTAAATTTATTTGGGAAAGCGTAAAAATAACTTCTTTATCATTAACTTTCTTAGGAAAAGCTAGTTTGCCATTATAAATAATAAGCCGCTCGATAAACACCTTCTTTTTCAATATCGCGCTAAAATCAAAATAAGCATTTACTTTCTTGGCTTGCAAAATATTTCCCACCTTAACCACTCTGGCATTTAAACCAAAAGGGAAATGATAAAAAAGATAGCTAATACTTACTTTTTGATTAAATTGCCTCGTCAATACCCTCTCAAGTAAAGTTTTGCCAAACAACTGCAAGCCGATCGAAAGCGCGACTATGACCAGAAGCAATAAAAGAATTGAACGGCTTAATACATGTTTTGCGATTTTTATCATTTTGATTATAAGGAACTGGTTTTTGTTGGGTGTTAATACTCTTACAAAAAAACGACCCCGGCCCGAGTCGAACGGGCGACCCACAGCTTAGAAGGCTGTTGCTCTATCCAACTGAGCTACGGGGCCATTTCAATAATTTTTCTTACAGGTTTATGGCTCCTGTACTTGTTCCATTTTACCAAAACCAGAAAAACAAGTGCGGGGCCATTTCAATAATTTATTTTCAGAACTATGGCACCCGTATTGATTACTTTTTTTACTTCAGATAAATCAATGCGGGGCCGAATTACTTCAATCTAATTTAGAAATTTTCGGCACCTGTACTTATTTCCTCAATCCTCAAGATAAATAAGTGCGGGGCCGAAATTACCTCAATGCATTCAAAAAAATATTCGCAGTTATTATAACAGCCTTTTTTCATTTGGCAAGAGCCGGAAACCGCAATAGAACGCTTGCTGGCCAATTCCATCTTTCCCTTTTACTATCGGCACAAACTTAACCGCAATGCAAAAAACCATGTTTCATCGCAGGCCTAAAGTATCTTTTTCATCAGGCTTCTGGACAGACAAATCAATCTCACAACCATCTTTGACACAATTAAATTTCACCTTGGCGACAGCCTGTTTCTCTTGCCCGATATTAAATCTTTTCCCGTCGCGCAAAAGCGTCAAAGACACATCAACATTGATTAACTCATAAATTAAAAAACCCTTTTCAAAAGCGGGAATATAATTTTGCAGTTGCTTAAAATAAACAGCCGATAATTCCTCGTAAGAGATGAAATAATCAAACATTTGCTTCGAAAAAACAAGCTCAACTGGTTGTAGTTTTCTTATTAACGGTTTTTTTACATAACCGCTTGCGGATAAATCTACTTCCAACAAATACCGCCCTTCTCCCGGGCCGGTAACCTTTGAGGTGACAATAAACCCGTCTTTTAATATTTGGTAATCTATCGCTTTAAGCTGAACAGAATTTATTTCACGCAGTTGTTCTTTAACATATTTATTAATTTCCCGGGATAATGCAAAGACGGAAAAAATAAAAACGCAAAACAATAACAAGGCGATTATTCTAGTTATGATAATATTGGTTTTATTTTGCCCGGCGCTATCAATTTGCCGGCCTCTTTTCACCCCGAACAAAAGGAAAAATAAATTTATGGCAAGAAATACAGCTAAGGAAAATATGCTCAGGCCGAGCCGTAAAGAATTAGGCCATAAGGCGGCGCCTTTCAGGAGTTTTTCATCAATTAACCAGGAAGATATCCCAAAGATAAGAATTGTTATTGTTGGCGAGATTATTAGCCCAACTAAGCTCCAAATTATTCCGTAGAGTGTTTTTGGTTTCATCGGATTTTTAATGGTCGGGGAGCAGGGATTCGAACCCTGGACCCCATGCTCCCAAAGCATGTGCGCTAGCCAGCTGCGCTACTCCCCGAACAATTTCTTTCAAAAAAATAACTCTTTTAAAAAAAGTGCATTAGTATAACATCTTGATTCCTAATTTGCAATTAAGAAAATAGAGACAGACATCATTTTTTATAAAAAATGGTGTCTGTCTCTATTTTCTTTTACTTTATAAATTGAAGTATCATTTAAACTGTTATATAATCACCTCCATGCGTAAAAAAATAATATATGTTCTAATTTTTATTTTCATGCTGGGCACAATTGCGTATTTTTATATCAATACTGTGCTTTTGCCGGTTAAATTAAAAGGGTTTGTCGAACAAAAACTCAGTGAATTCTTGCAAAGAAAATCGACTATCGAGAAAATTGACTTTGATTTTATCTCCGGGTTTACCGTTAAGAACCTCGTAATACTTAAAAAAGGGAATTCCCGAGACAATTTCATTAAAGTAGAAAAACTTAATTTCGGAGTAATAATTGCCCCTTTCTTTAAAACAAAAACTATTATTATCCCGACCATAACTGTTAATAGCCCCGTAATCAATATCAACAAAATATCCGAAACATCTTTTGATATCTCTGACCTCATTGAGAAAAAAAGCGCTACGGCCGCTGGCGAAACTAAAAGCCAGTTCTCTTTTATCGTTCGTCAAGTTAACATCAACTCAGGCTTAATAAACTTTAACGATTATTCGACACAGAATGTTTTCACGGAAACAATAAGCAACATTGACTTAAATGCGGCTATTTCTCTGGCAAAGAACATTAATTTCTCCTTTAAATGCGACATACCCCGCGTTAACGGCAACATTTATACCAAAGGCTCTTACGAAACTAAAACCAAGAAAATTAACGCGGCGCTTTCTTTAAACAACATTGAAGTTGCAAAATATTTGTCGCTGTATCCGGTAACAATTCCTTTTCAACTTAAAGACGGAGTAATTACCAAGGCTGATTTATCGCTTAAATATCAAAACAATACCGGAGAAGTAGTCGGCAGTTTTGAGGGAAAGAATATCGATTTATCAAACGCGGCTTTTCGTTTCAAGGGAGATTTTAAATTACCAGAAATAAATGCCGGATTAAGCGAAGGAGCATGGGAAGGAAAAACTTCCGCAACTTTCATCATCAACAATCTTGTTTTTGCCAATAAATCGCTTAAAGGCAATTTATCTCTCGCTCTTCCCTCTTTTAGCCTAAGCAAAGATAAAATAAATATCAACGGAGTTATTACCGGCGATACACTTAAGTTTTCGTTTAATGATACTTTGATCGAGGCTGATTTCAGCGGGCAGAACCTTTCTCTTGTAAAAACAAAAGAAAAAACCACACTCGATGGCAATTTAAGCGCTAATAATTTTGCCTACAAGCTCGCCGATGATAAACAAATAAAAGGCAATATTACTCTTCCCAATCTTTCTTTAGAATCATATTCCGACGGAGTTTATGCCCAAGGAAATTTAAGTTTTAATAACGCCGACATTATTCTTGGCGAGAATAAAATTAATGGCAACATTCAATCGCCCGATACAGCCTTGTCTTTTAAGGACAATCAATTTAGCTATCAAGGTAATATAACAATTGCGGCGGCAAGAATGAACCTGGCGCAAGGCGCTAACATTAACGGTGAATTCTTGTTAAATGATACTGTCTTTAAATTTAAAGAAGGAAACTTTGAGTTAATCAGCCAGCCGCAAATCACTAAATCAGATATAACTTTACCGGGAAATAAAAAAATCCAAGGCGAAATAACGGTAAAAAGGTTATCCGTTAATTCAGACGATAACTTTACTAAAATTAGCACGGAATTATTAATCAAAGATGCCGTTTTACAAATCGACAAAGACAAATCATTTAGCGGATATCCGCATTTGGTCATCGATTACAACATAAATAAAAATAACCCGAGAAATAACTCCTACAAAGGGTCTCTTAATTTGGATGGCGCTTCGCTTTCCGGACTTCCCTATGTCAATTTAGTTAAGAATATCTCCGGGACTCTATTTTTCGACAACGATTCAGCTTCGACAAAAAGCCTTTCCTTGACAACACTTGATACAAATTTAAATATCAGCGGCCAAGTAAATAATTTCTTAAATCCTAGCCTGGATATAATCGCCGCAGGCGAAAATATCTCAATTGATAAAATAAAAGAAATATCTCCGGAAATATTTAAAAAATACAATTTGGATTTATCGGGCCGGCTGGATGCTAACGTAAAATATAAAGGCTCAATAAAAACCCCGCAAAATGCCGATATTAGTTTAACTGCTTTCTTAAAAGGTGTTTCTTACAAAAACATAAGCTTCAAAACTCCCGTTACAAATATTTCCGGGCATATTAGTTATTCTAAAGACCTGTTAACGGTAAAGAATGTGCAATCGACATTTGCCGAACAAAATTTCATTTTAAACGGCAAAATTTCGGATTTTGCCAACCCCGCGGTTGAAGCAACAATTTCGGCCAAAAATCTTTCCATAAAATCATCGATTAATATTTCAAATCAAATCGCGCATATTAAAGCTATCTCCGGAAACTATATCAATTCATCTTTTGCAATAAATGGCAGTGCTCATCTGATTAAAAACAGTTCACCATTTCTTGACTTAGGAGGCAATTTTGTCATAGACCTAAATGACATCAAATATATAGCACCGGCGCTTTACAATAAACTTTCCGGGCTTAATTTAAGCGGAACGGTCAATCTTACCGACCTTGTTTTGAAAGGGCCGGCCAATGATTGGCGCAACTGGCAGCTTTCTTTTAACGCTTACAGTAACGTGTTAAAAATATTCGGGCACGCTTTTGATGATGTCAGCATTTTCTTCTCGCAGAAAGATAAATATATCAACAAGCTTAATTTAACTTCTTATATTTACGACGGACAGTTCACAATCGCCTCAACCGGCGATTTATCAAACGAGAAGATTCCGATGAATATCGCAATAAACCTAGCCGGATTGAAATTAGAAGAATTAAGAAAACATATCAAGACCAGCAATCAAAATCTTTCCGGTGATTTGTCTCTCACCTTTGACATAACCGGGCCCATTATGAACAATGAGGAATTAACCGGTGTCGGAAAAGCCGAAATCAAAGACGGCTTCTTAGGCAAATTCCTTCCGACCTACGAACAAACTTATTTCAAAAACGCTTATGCGGACTTTACCATTAACAAAGGAAAGATTATAACTAAAGATGGGCGACTAATTAGCGATACGATAATACTTTTGGTCGACGGTTATACCGATTTTAAGAAAAACCTTAATTACACGATCAGCCCCGATTTAAGTAAAATCAATCTCGGCACAAACACATCGCTACCGGTAAATCCCACGACGCTCTTGTCGGATTTTATGAGCATCAGTATCTCCGGAACAATTGATAAACCCAGTTACAGCCTAAAGCCGTCAACAAAAAAGATTTTGCAAAAAACCGGTGAAGTGTTAGGAACTACTTCTGAAGTCCTAAAAGAAGGCATTGGAGTTATATTAGACGGGATTTTCGGCGGGCAATAAATTATTTCTGCTTTAAGTATTTGATTAAAACCTGCTTAACTTTTCTAAGTGCCCTAGCCCGATGACTTATCTTGGCTTTAATTGCCGAGTCTAATTCGCCAAAAGTCTTTTTATATTTAGGAATAATAAATAAAGGATCGTAACCAAATCCATTTGTACCTTTTTCTTCTTTGGCAATAATCCCGCTGCAACTGCCGTTTACAATATCTATTATTCTTTTGCTGTCTACAATCGCAACAAACGAGCGGTAACGCGCTTGCCTTTTATTCAACGGCACATTTTTTAAAGATTTTAGAAGTTTCTTATTGTTTTCTTTATCAGTAGCTTTCTCACTTGCAAAACGAGCTGAATGTATTCCAGGTTTATTTCCCAGAGCTTTAACTTCTAAGCCGGAATCCTCTCCTAAGGTCAACTTCTTTGTATACATCGCGATTGTCACGGCTTTTTTAATCGCATTCTGCGCGAATGTCTTGCCATCCTCCTCAACTTGAGGCACATCAGGAAAATCAAGCAAAGAGATGATATTAAAATCGAAATCTTTAAGTAATTCTTTTATTTCGCGTAATTTTCCCTGATTCTTTGTCGCAACAATAAGGTCTGTCATCTTAGAAATCTATACCGGATAAATTTTGTTTCTGAATTGCTATTAATTGATTAATACCTTTTTGCGCTAAATTTAGAAGTTTATCCATTTCTTCTTTTGTAAACGTCGAGCCTTCAGCTGTTCCCTGTACTTCGACAAACTGCCCTTCACCGACCATAACCACATTCATATCCATATCCGCGGATGAATCTTCAGAATAATCTAAATCAAGAATTAACCTATTTTCACTCTTTCCCACACTTACTGCCGCAATATAATCAATTAGCGGGATTGATTTAATAATCCCTGCCTCTTTTACCTTATCAAACGCTATAGCTAAGGCAATAAAACTTCCCGTTATGGCTGCCGTCCGTGTCCCGCCGTCGGCTTGGATAACATCACAATCAATTTTTATTGTCCTTTCGCCTAATTTTTCCAAATCAACAACTGCTCTTAATGAGCGCCCGATTAATCTTTGAATTTCTTGGGTCCGACCGGAAGGATTATTTCTTTTAACCCGGGTTTCACAGGAACGAGGCAACATTCCATATTCGGCAGTAATCCATCCCGTCTTGGAACCTTTTAAAAAAGGCGGCACTTCATCCTCGAATGTCGCAGTACAGATAACCTTGGTTTCGCCAAATTCAATTAAACACGACCCTTCGGCATATTTAATATAATCTTTAGTTACACGAATAGGCCGCAATTCATCAAGCCCACGTCCGTCTTTTCTTGGCATATAATTTCCTTTCAATTTATCATACAAAAATATTTTAGATATATTTTCTATTTCCCGAGCATACAACCTTTCAAGGTTGGACACCCACCTGAGCTTACACAGCACGGATTTGAAGGCATAGATTTTAAGTCTACAGGATTATCATTCACTCTGATGCTATAATCATCAAGGGTAAAAGACATGGAATTTTCTATATAATGATATGTCCCTGTAATAGAATAATTTCTCCCGCCTAAACTATAATATTCGTAAGCAATTTCTTTTTCTTCTTTTAAATTCAAACCTAATATCTCACAAAGCTTTTTCTTGTCAAAGGCACCAACAGGAAATATTTCTTTCTCCATAAAATATTTGTTCATTTCATCGTGGAAAACGACTAAAACATTAATGATATTTTTTTCAGTCTTCATTCTTCGGTAATTTTCGAATGAAAAATACATAAAACATAAGACTGCGCATCCAACAAACAACAGAATTAAATATTTTAATAATCTGCTAATCATCTCTTTGTTCTTTTGCGCTCTCTTCAATAATTGCCGATATATTATCAGCAACATTCTTGGCAATAATCTCATTCCCAAATCTTGTACAATGCCCAAAGGAAGTAGCGAAAGTGTCAAAAAATAATTCCTTAGGCTCATGAGATTGAAGCATGTTATTAAAATTATTTTTATTTTCAACGAACGTTATTTCATTTGCTCTTTTAAAAATGCCCCTAAGATAATCTATGGTACATCTTGGATATTGCATAACCACAACATTTATACCTCGATCTAATATCTTGTTAACCATTTCATTATATCTAACAATTGTTACCGGATGATATATTGTAAAATTCAAATATTGATCGTCTGTTTCCTTAAGAATAATTGGTTTTTCTAGCATAACAGTTTTTCTAAGCTGATCTTTTTTTATCTTCATATCCATAAATAAGTGCTTCAAATGAAGCCTTGATAAATTCACTAAGCGATATACTCTCATATGGTCAATATACTTTACTTTAAAAGATCTCACTGCGTTCGCTGGCTTATCACTATAATATTTTGCATCATTTACACCCATCATAATTATGACAATATCCGGTTTGTATCGGTCAAGATTGTTATCTAAGTAATACAAAAGATCTCCTGACAATTGACCGGGTTTGCCCTTATTTATTACATTAATATTAATTTTCGGGAATTTCTTGTTTAGAATATATTCAAGCTGCATTGGATAAGAGTCTGGGCCTCCTAATCCTGTTGTCGATTCGCCCAGACACATTATTCGAAATTCACCCGGGCCTGTTTTATTATACTTATCCTGTAATAAAAAGAATACTGCACCGCCTACCCTTAGGCCGATTTCAAGAACAACAAAAGTAAAAATAATTCCTAATGTTATCAGAATAATTTTCTGCTTAATTGTTGTTTTACCTTTCATATAATATTGTCTGGATTTTACATTCTTAGAAATTATACTAAACTATCTATTTTCTTTATACTCACTAACAACCGTTGTTTGAATCCCGCCCCTGACCTTTACTATTCCCTCGACTCTAGCAAAGCGCGGGCTGCAGGCCTTAACGATATCCTCAAGAATCTTATTAACCAAGTGTTCATGAAATATTCCGACATTACGATAGGAGAATAAATAAAGTTTAAAAGATTTGAGCTCCAGGCATAATTTGTTTGGAATGTAGTTAACATTAATTGTCGCAAAATCCGGCAAGCCGGTCTTAGGGCAAATACAAGTAAATTCCTCAGTACTTAAAGAAATCGTATATTTTTTTTCAGGATATTTATTAACCCAAACTTCAATTTCCGGCAATTTTAACTGTCGAATATTATTTTGCAGATCCTCGTAAGAAGAACTTTTGTTTTTTTTCATTAACGCACCTCCATTATTTTATGCATTTGGGGAATCACTCGCACATCTGTTAGATATCGCGAAGCAATGTGAGCACAGTCTTCGCACTTTTTAAAAGTTTCTTTCTTATTATCAAAATAATTTGGCTGCAATATTAGCATAATCTTATTATCAACCTCTTTAATAAGTTTCGCGGCCTTAACTACATCTTTTCTTGTCGTACCGATGGTGATTACCATCTTAACAAAGATATCTTTTTTCCTGGCTATTCTTAAGAAACGCTTGTGTTCCCGCCAAAATATTCCAGTTTTTGCCGATGACGGAAGCTTAATGTCCATCGAGATATAATCACAATACTTAATTATTTCCTTTAATTCCTGGAATAAAATACCGTTTGTTTCCAAATAAACATTTATTTTGCGCTTTTTTATTTCCGGCAATAATCCAAGCAAAAAGTCCTTGTATATTAACGGCTCTCCGCCGGTTAAGCTGATAGAATGACAATCTTTGGAAATAGCCAATATCCGGGACAATACCTCTTTTTTTGACAGCTCGAAGAATCTTCCTTTTTTTAAATCTTTTGCATATTTTGTATCACACCAAACGCAATCCAGATTGCATCCGAAAAACCGCAAGAAAACCTGCCTAACACCGACATACTTTCCCTCGCCCTGAATGGAACAAAATATTTCGCTTATTCTTGCTTTCATAAAGCTCCACGGGCCAAACTCCATGGCTCCTTTCCTTAGTATAATTATTTAATCGGCACTCTAGCGGAATCCTTTGCCAGGAACTTTTAGTCATTCAACCCCTAGGACAAATATCCTGGCAAACGGATAAATTATTCCGCCGGATCTTTAATGCCAACTTTTTCAAATCCCCTCTTTCGCAACCGGCAAGAATCACATACCCCACAAGGTTTTTTCTCTCCCTTATAACAAGACCAGGTCAATTCTAAGGGAACTTTTAATTTTAAAGCCAGCCTTATAATCTCTTCTTTATTTAACTTAATTAAAGGAGTTAATATTTTAATTTTATTCCCTTCTACTCCGGCCTTTGTACCACAACCCAACATCTTCTGATAAGCATTAATAAAATCACATCTGCAATCTGGATACCCGGAATAATCAATGACATTAGCCCCAATAAAAATGGCTTTCGCTCCGATTACTTCTGAAAATGATGCGGCAAAGCTCAAGAAAATAATGTTTCTCGCCGGAACATAAGTTGAAGGGATTTCACCTTTTTTTATTTCTGTTCTGTTGGGTAATTTCTTTTTCTTATCCAAAAGCGATGATCCCAGCCATGGCATTTGGAAATTAACAACCCGGTAATCACATTTGGCTTTTTTGGCTATTTTCTTGGCGCGTTCGATTTCTTTCTTATGCCTCTGCCCGTAGTTAAAAATCAAACAGGAGACTTTAAACCTTTGTTTTTTAGCATAATAAAGAGTAGTAGCTGAATCCAGCCCGCCGGAAAGTAAAACGACTCCCTTATTCATAGTAAATTACGCTCGAGGTATCGGACTCAAACACTTGAACTTCTTTGAGCTTTAGCGGAGAAATTAATTTCTTATAATTATCAAAAACATACTTAGCCAGATTCTCCGAGGTAGGATTATATTTCTTAAAATATGGCAATTCATTTAAGCAGCAATGGTCTAATTTATTAAGCAGGCTATCTAGTTTTCTTTTCAAAACAGTAAAATCAGCGACCATACCAATTTTATCAAGCTTGTTCCCCAGAATAGTTACTTTGATTTTATAAATATGGCCGTGCAAATTCTTGCATTTTCCTTTATATTGCCTTAAAAAATGCGCCGATGAAATATTTCCGATTATTGATAATTCAAACATATTATTTTAGTATTACATCCTTAATTTCATAGCCGAGAAAAGTATTGGCTACCCGCCTAAAATCCTGCGGCTTATCACTGACAATAAACTTATACGTGGGCTTTTCTTTCTTAGCTTTTACTTGATTCATTCTTTCTAATATCGACTTTACCTTAATCGCGACAGTCTCGGCTGAATCAATAAGCGTTACCTTTTGGCCCATGACCTTCTGAATTATTTTTTTAAGCAACGGATAATGAGTACAACCCAATACCAGCGTATCAATATTTTCTTTTTTTAAATCCTTTAAATATTCGCAAGCCACATCAAAAGTTACTTTCTTATCCATCCATCCTTGCTCAACCAAAGGAACAAATAACGGGCAGGCCCGGCTAAAAACTTTCGCCTTTTTATTTAGTTTCTTAATGGTATTTTCATACTTACCGCTCGCGATTGTCGCTGATGTAGCGATTACGCCTATTCTGCCATTCTTAGTTTTTTCAATTGCCCTTTTAGCTCCAGGCTCAATTACCCCGATAATCGGGATATTAAAAGTCCGCTCTAGCCGGGGAATAGCATAACTCGAGGAAGAATTACACGCAACTACAATAATTTTGACCCGCTGATCAAGCAAAACCATTGTATTTTCTTGGCTGAAACGAATAATCGCTTCTTTTGACTTTGTTCCGTAAGGCACGCGGGCAGTATCTCCGAAATAAACAATATTTTCTCTCGGTAATTGGCGCATTAACTCTTTAACTACCGTTAATCCTCCTAAACCAGAATCAAAAACCCCTATCGCTAAATTACTTTTATTGGTGAACATATTCAATTACCCCTTTGGCTATACTATTTGCGATTTTCTGCCGATATGACTTATGGGCTAACAATTTCTCTTCCCGCGGGTTAGACAAAAACCCCACTTCAATCAATATTGCCGGAATTAAAGTATTCCGCAAAACAAAATATCTCTCTTCTTTAACTCCGCGGTATTTTGATTTGACTAATTTTGAAATACTTCCAATTACAGTGCGGGCTAACTTCTCCGACTCGCTTTGTTTATTAGAATAATACATATCCGATATTATTGTTTCCAATTCATTATCATCCTTGGTCATTTCTAAATTACGGAAAACAAGCTTTTGATTTAACTTTCTTTGGTCCTCATTCTTATCAGAATATGTCATATCACCAAAAGTATAAACTTCCACCCCGGAGGCACTTCTCGCCTTACTGGCATTAGCATGGATACTAATAAATAAGTCCGCGCTGCTTTTACTTGTTATCTCAGTCCTTTCCTGCAAAGTTTTGAATTCGTCATTGCTTCTTGTCAAAACAACACGAAAACCTTTATCTTCCAAAGCACTCTTTAATTTCTTGGCAATATCCAAGACAACTCCCTTTTCCTGCACTCCGCTTCGCCCGATTGCCCCTGGATCTTTACCGCCGTGCCCCGCATCAATAATTATATGATTGACTTTTTTTACAATAAAGTCTTCTTTTCTTAATAAAGCCGGTGGCAACTTCTTCTCAATGTAAACCGTCTCTTTAGTTTCACTCTTAATTAACACCTCCAAGACCTTGCTATAAAAATCCCCAGGAACAAGAATCACGCTTTCTTTGATTCTAATATTATCGTTTAAAAACAATTTCTTTTCATCCACCAAAACAATATTGCTATCAATTAAAGCTTTAGCTGAAAGGGAATATCCTTTTAAGCTGATTACTTGCGATAAACTATCCCATTTACAAACCAGGTTATATTTTTCGCATAAATCCTTAAGCGGCGCTTCCGGCATTTTGGTTTCCGGTAGTTCCGGCTTAGGAACAGTCGCGCAACCAGATAAGAATATGGCCAATAATAACGCTACAACACAATATCCTGCAGATTTACCCCTAAAAAACAATGCGATTTTCTTATTCAATTTTCTTAATCCTTGGAGTTATAAAAACAACCACTTCTGTTTTTTGTAACATTTTCCCTTGGCTACGAAAAGCCAATCCTAAAATCGGCAGATTCCCTAGAATCGGAAACTTATATACGGTCCTAGTCATTACTTTGCTAAAAAGGCTGCCGATAATTATCGTCGAATTATCCTTAACAATAACCTCCGCGCTGTTATTTTCATCCTTATCGCTCACAACAACGTCATTCTTAATTTCTTGTGTCCGCGGCTTCACTTCTATCGCAAAACCTTCCGGCTCAATACGCGGAGTTAATTGGTATGTAACTTCTTTTTTATCAAAGGCATTTTCTTCGGTAATATTAGGCTTGTTCAAACTTAGCTGCCCAGAATTTATAACTATATCGATATCATTATTGACTCTTACTTCCCGCAAACTTTCCTCAAGCTTTCTGATTCTTCCCACCGTGTCTAAAGCATCTAACAAAACGTTGTAATCCTCGCCGGAAATAGTCCCTAAGCTCAAACGGTTTTCCTCATCATCTACCACAGCTTGCCCGTGGGCAAATCCTTCAAACTTTATATTCTTGTAATCAGAAACAATCGCATCCCAATCTATTCCCATAACATATTCATCGTCGAGTATTACCTGCAAGACTTTTATCTCCAGCTCGATTGCGCCTTTAGGCTGGTCGATAACGCTAATAAATTTCTCGACTTTTCTTGTTTTTTCTTGCGAATCTTTTACTTTTACTAGACTGTTTTCCCTGTCAAAAGTATAGTTAACTTTTTCATTCAAAAAGAAATCGTTTATTTTGTTAATCGCCTCATCAATGCCAACATAAACAATCTTAAATTCTTTTGTCTCGTAATCAATATCTAAATCCTGGATAATCCGGGTCATCTCATCCAATTTCTCAGGCGAATCAATCAGTATAAAAGAATTTGTTTTTTCATTAAAAATCACCTGGCCTAAATTGCTTTTTATCCGCTCTAAAGATTCCTTGATCTCTTTAAATTTTGTCCCGTTAAGAGTCGCGATTCTCGTCTTGATATCATGCTCGAAAGAATGCCCGAACTTATCCTCATATTCTTTCTCCGCCGTTATAAATATTTGCCCACCCTCGACAAAATATGCCAGATTATTCGCCGTTAGAATAATTTTCAAAGCATCTTTTAATTTAACATCTTTCAGATAGATTGTAACAACACCGTTAATAATGCCCATCTTTTTAAAAGTTACGCCGGTTTTTTGCGATATATTGTTTAATACTTCATTAATATCGGTATTATTCGCTTCAAGTAAATCAATAATGGCCTTTTCAGGCAAAGATTCGCTGGGGTTAATATCATAAGCTTCGTCTATTTGCGGGGCCTGCTCTTCTGTTATTTCTTTCTTAACATTTTCAACACTGTCTAAAGCCTTATCTATAGTCGAGTTATAATCAGGCTCGGTAAAAACATTTTCAACCGGCATATTATTTTCTTGTGCCAAGGCTGGAAAGGAAATTGCTAAAATTATCCCAACCAACATTATCCCGAAGGTTTTAACTTTCTTTTGTGTCATTTTCATAAAATTTTTCTTGAATTTCTTTTAAAGTAAGCCCTTGCTTTTGTAATTCCCGAATGCTTTTTAATTGATTATACGACGAGTCATCAAAATACCTGAAATTAGTCTCGGGGCTACGCCCGATTTCTTTTACTATTCCCAAGCGCAAATAGAATTTAAGAGTATGAGTAGAAAAACCACTCTTTTTAGCCAAATCTTTTAATAAATAAATATTTCTCAATTCAACAACTCTCCATCTGGATAGTAAGGTTTTATTTTTATATATTAACCCCGCACTGTCAAGTTCTTATTTACTAAAAGGAGCATTTGTATAAATATTAGCATTCTTATTCCGGATAATTTTCTTCGCTCAAGCTCTCGATATAATCTTTAATCTCATTCGCTTCTTCTATCCTATTCATTTTCGAGAGTATCAATGTCTTTGTTTCTAAGAAATCTATAAAATCCGGCTCAAGCGCTAAAGCTTTATCCGTCAGCTCTAAAGCGTTATACAAACTCAGGTTGTTCTCAACATAGAGCTTGGCTAAATCATTATAGGCTTCAGCAAAATGCGGGCCTTTTTTAATATTGTTCTTTAACAATTCAATCTTTTTCTCTAAGGTCAATTTATCCTTAAGAATTTTAAATTGGTAATAATCGTAATTGGCCGTTACTAGCATAATTATCGGAATTAATATTACTCCGATGTTATAAGTATAATGAGCTACCACGCTCGCTAAAGTAGACTTGCTCCACGCGCGCAGAAGAGTTAGCGCGAAACCTACGGCAGTAACCATTAGAATTGCCGCCCAATCACCCCAATATTGCCCAAAATGCAATACCGC
>JAKLDK010000003.1 GCA_022703565.1 Candidatus Omnitrophota bacterium | reverse complement strand
GAAGCTATACTTGCCGTGCAGACCAGCAAGGAATAACAAGCGAAACCGACCCGCAAGTTAACAGCCTGACAGCGAATAGATGGTGTACCTCAGACGGTAATGTTGTCAATTGTACGACCAACGCTCCCGTCTTATCCGAAATTGACCCGCAAGTTAACACTTTAAATGCTAATAAATGGTGTACTTCCGACGGTAATGTTGTCAATTGTACAACTGACGCGCCAACAATGGTTGAATCAGATCCTCAAGTTGACAGTTTAGTTGCTAACAAATGGTGTACAAGCGACGAAAACGGAAATGCAATAGATTGTAACCAAAACGCACCTATTTTAAGTGAAATCGACCCCCAAGTAGGAGATATAACAACTGCCGGTAAATGGTGTACTACCGACGGAAGTGCTGTTAACTGTACATCCGAAGCCCCAAGCGGCGCTAGCTACTTAGCCGGACTAGATTTAGATTTAAATGGAAACACATTTGATATTGAGCCGCAATTAGATTATGTTTCAGTTATTAATAAAACTAATGGTGATTTAACCCTTAAAACAACTTCTTCAGGGAACATTATTGTCAGCCCTTTTGGAAACGTTGGTATCGGAACAACTTCTCCGGCAGCTAAACTCGACGTTAATAGCGCGCTGAGAGTTGGAGATGCTACCGGTGGATTCCTTTTAATCGGAAGCTCAACAAATAGCATCTTGTTCTCTAATAGTAATATCAGCTTGGTTCCAACAAGCGAACTAAAGCTTTTTGGCTCTAAACCATTTCAATTTTTTGATGAAGCAAACGACAATTATATCGGGTTTAAAGCTCCCAATGCACTCTCGGCAAACAGCCTTTGGACATTGCCTTCATCTGATGGCGCAAATGGCCAATTCTTATCAACTAACGGCAGTGGCATTTTAAGCTGGAGCGCACCTTCTTTTGCCGAAATTGACCCACAAGTTAATACTTTAAGTGCAGACATGTGGTGTACTTCTGACGGAGAAGTCATTAATTGTATGTCCCCTGCACCTAGCTTAACTGAAGTTGACCCGCAAGTTGGCAATATAACAACTGCCGGTAAATGGTGTACTACCGACGGTAGTGCGGTTAATTGTACTTCCGATGCCCCAGCTTTGGCAGAAGTTGACCCGCAAGTTAATACTTTAAATGCGGATAAATGGTGTACTTCCGACGGTAATGTAGTTAACTGTACTTCTGATGCTCCTCAAGGTGTCGGAGATAATCTAGGAAACCATACCGCCACAGAAAATATAAAATTAAGTGGATTCTTCCTTTCTAATAATGGCAACAATGAAGGCCTTTTCGTAGACACTATCGGCAAAATCGGTATTGGCACATCTTCTCCTGCCGCAAATATGCATATTGTTAATGCCCTGAATGATGATTTTACTTCATTACGGCTGGAAGATGTTAATAGTAACCATGCAATTTGGGAAATGCGCTCACATCAATATCCTTTGGAAATTAATAATGCATTTTCAATCTGGGGAGGTGTGGCCGGCGCCGAAGCCTACAGGATGGTTATTACAGAAAACGGACATTTTGGCATTGGAACAACCACTGCCACAAATGCTCAATTTACCATCGCTGCACCAACAGATAGTGTTCCCACTCTGCTTTTGAATTCTAATGGTTCAAATTCCACAATCACCACGACTGACACATATTTGAAAATAGATTCCAAAGGTAACGGCGGGAAAATAAAACTAAACTATTCAAATAATGACGATGTTGTCATAACAAATGGTGGGCGAGTTGGAATTGGGTTATCAACTCCAGTAGAAAAACTTGAAGTTACTGGCGCAGTAAAAATCGGCAATACTACTTCAAATAATGCCGGTACAATAAAATACATAAGCAATGATTTCTTCGGATACGACGGAACGGCCTGGAAATCTTTAACAGCTTCAACCTTTACTGAAGTTGATGGAATAATCGGCAACGAAATAACAAACGCAACTAATACAACTTTAACCAGAAGCGGAGCAGGAACTGCTGTTAGCCCTTACACTTTAGGATTAAATGTAGGAAACGCAAATACTTGGAGTGCAAAACAAACATTCAGCGGTGGCATAGTTATTGAAACAAGAACCAGCGACCCAGCTTCTCCGGTTGCCGGTCAATTATGGCTAAGGACAGACTTATAAAAGCTTATGAGATAACTAAGAAATTATACTTTGACTTATTAAGTTATAAATAAAAAGACCCATTATGAATAAAATTAAATTAGTTATACTATCATTTATCTGTTTCTTTTTAATATCATTCAGTAGTATAGCCTTCAGCTGGGAAATAATAACTCCTCTCTCCTGGGATGATAACTGTACCGCTTATGGTATTAACGAGGTCGACATTGCCATTGATAATTCAAACATCCCGCGTTTAGCAGCAGGATGGCATACTAGCGGTTGTTCGGATAAGCTTTACATTATGAAAAAAGCAGGCAATCAATGGCCACTGCAAGAACCAGTAAGCGATTTCTCATTTTGGTCTTATTCTTTGGACCAAAATAATTTCTCCCACATTATTGCAAATCATAATACGATTCCTGCTTTTCATAAGACAGAAATTGACGGTTGGGCTAACACGAATATTATGTCTGACGTAAGAAATTTTGTCCGGGGATCTTCTTTGGTAATAGATTCAACTTCAAAGAAACACTTTTGCTATTCATATAACGATATAAATTATAACGAAAACTGGCTTAAATATATGAGTGCAATCGGAAGCACCTGGAGTACTCCTGCAACAATAGACCCTAATCCAATTGGCAAATATGCTGCCATAGCAGTTGATTCAAACAATTTTCCGCATATAGCTTATGATGGAGTTAACGGATTAAAATATATCAAAAATAATGGTTCCGGATGGAACGCTCCAATTACAATAGATAATTCTGTAGCATTAGCATACAAACCAGACATCAAAATTGACCAAAACGGTTATGTACATATTGTTTACAATGTACTGCAAACTGCTTATATCTCTACAATCAAATACATAACAAATGCTCCTTCTGGCGCATGGAATACTCCCGTAACTCTTGCAACTAATGCCGGAACAGCATCTAGCTCAATAGCTCTTGACTCAAGCGGGAAAGTCCATATTAGCTATGCCAAGAATGGATTAAAATACACAACTAATCTTTATCCAAATTGGCCAACAGAAACTATCGAGTCTACTTCTACTTATAACACCTCTATTGATCTCGATAGCACAAATGGTGTCCACATTGGTTATATGGTATCTTGCGGGAGTAGTTGCCAGAGGCTTAAATATGCATATAAAACACAATCATCTTGCGTCGATATCGGATTGCGTATTTATGAGAATTCAACAACTAAAACTATTTGCGCCGAGCCATTGGGAACATTATTATCTCCTTTGCGTATTGCAGACAAAAACAATGCTGTTCGAGGAATTGTTTTAGTCGACGTAAATGATATAAGTGCTTCTAAAATACGCGTACGTACGGCCTCTGAGATCAAAGCTTTAAAAATATCACCGTACTAGTTATTCGTTAACTCTTGCAAAAACATAGAAACAAACTTAATATATTGGACCCAGCTTCTCCGGTTGCCGGTCAATTATGGCTAAGGACAGACTTATGATAAAAACTAAATCTTTTTATATTGCATTAACAATATTAATGTTTCTGTTAATACCATGCGCATATTCGCAAGCTGCCGATATTGATATTGGGCTACGAGCTTATGATAACGGGCAAATAACTCCTATTGCCTGCGAAGAAGTAACGCCGACTTCTCCTTTGCGCATAAGCAAAGGCAATACAACCTATGGAGTAGTTTTGGTTGACCCTAGCCACCCTCAAGCAACAAGGATTAGAATGTTGATTCCTTCCGGTTCCGGAGTTATAAAAGCCTGGAAGAAATTCTATACTTGTTCCGGCCCGGTAAAAGTATATGACGAAGGGGATAACCTCGTCGGATGTTATAATACAATCCAAGCCGGTATTAACAGTACCCAAAATAACTATAAGGTGGTCGCTGACCCGGGCACATATAATGAAGATATTTCTATTCCTAATTTAACTATTACAGTTAGAAGCACTCAAGGCTCAGCAACAACAATAATTAACGGAACGCATACCAGCAGTGTCGTAATTTTCGCTGAAGGAGTGACAACAAATACAATTCTCGATGGTTTTACTATTCAAAACGGATACTGGGACGGAGTTGCTCATGGCGGACCTGGCGGAGGAGGAATAACTGCTCGTAACGCATCTCCAACGATAAGAAACTGCCTTGTCAGAAACAATACTTCCTATAACGCAAATGGCGGAGGCGGAATACAGCTTGCATATTCTAATGCTGTAATTTCTAATGTACAAAGTCAAAACAATACTGCAAATGGCGGACTCGGCGGCGGAATTTATATGACGGGAGGAACTCCTTCTATTCAAAATATTACTGTTACTGGCAATCAAACTACAAATGGAACCGTACTTTGGGCGGTGGAATTTTTATTTGGAGCTCTTCACCAACAATTAACGGATGCACAGTTACCGGGAACTCATCAGCCGGAATGGGCGGTGGAATTGCAATCGCTGATAATAGCAACCCAACTATTTCAAACTGCAATATCGCCTCAAATACAGCTTATAGTACCGGCGGAGGAATTTGGACACTTGATAATATTAGCACAATTAACAGCTTCACATTAACTAATACCACAATTCGAAACAATACCGCACCCAATGGCGGCAGCGGTATTTGGCTAGCCAGATTTAATGCCACAATAAATAACTTAGTTGTTGATCATAATTCCAACAAAGGAATTGTAGTTATTGGCGGATCAACAGTAAACATTGCAAACTCAACTATCGCGAACAATACCAACTATGGAATCGCGCTTACTTCTACTCCAGTAAATACTGTTTATTTAAGAAATTCCATCGTCTGGGGTAATACAAGCGATGAAATAAATGTTGCCAGCGGCTCCGGCACATTGACAGCCACTTATAGCGACATTGAAGGTGGTTACAACGGCACTGGAAATAAGAATGCAAATCCTAATTTTATCAATGCGGCAAATAACGATTACCATTTAGGAAACTATTCCGGAGCAATTGATTGCGCGGATGGAAATTATGAACCTACTCTTGATATTGAAAATCTCCCGCGGTATGATGATTTAAACACAACGAATACTGGAATTGGGACACCACCCTATGTTGACATGGGCGCTTATGAAAAACAGGACAATTCGTCGACTTATAAAACCGGAGATATTCCAATAGATGCAATTTAAAATTAAGACTGGTGAAAATAATTACGGTTTTACTTTGCTCGAATTAATGATTACCCTTCTTATTATCGGAATTATTACTGCTTTTGTCATTCCCAGCTTCAGTAATTTACAGAAAAAACAGGATATAATGAAAATCAAGTCCGACCTTATTTCTATTCAAGCCGCAAGTAGAATATACAAGATAAATAATACCTGTAGTGATGAGGATATTGACTTTGACGACTTAGAGACTATTAATACGGCATTAAAAATAAAATTAACGCCGCTTACTAAGTGGCAGAATGCTTCGGGATCAGATGTTCCCTGGAGCTATATAGCTTATCCCTGCAGGCCCGTTGACTGCGCCTCAATTAGCAATGGACTAGGTTGTTCTTGCGGCGTAGATGTAATAAGCCCTCCTTTGTGTGCAGGCCCGGGTGGAATTCCTGACTGCGGATATTAATAAAGCTCCCTGACAACTCTCAACACCGCGCTTATCAAACAATTTATTTCTTTGATACTAATATTCAAAGGTGGCATCAACACGATAACATTCCCCAGGGGTCGTAAAATTACGCCATAAAGCCTAGCTTCCCGACAAACCTTAACTCCAACTTTTGCTTCCCAAGGAAATGGTTCTTTTGTTTTCTTATCTTTAACCAATTCTATTCCAACCATAAATCCTTTATTTCTAACATCCCCGACGTGTTTTAACGGGAGAAACTCTTTTAATCTTTTTTCTAAATATTTAATCTTTGGCTGCATATGATTTAAAGTTTTTTCTTTTTCAAATACTTCAATATTCGCCAATGCCGCAGTACAAGCTAAAGGATTTCCGGTGTAAGTATGCCCGTGGAAGAATGTTTTTTGTTCTTTATAATCAAATAAGAATCCATTGTATATTTCATCTGTTGTTAATGTCGCCGCCAGAGGCAAATACCCGCCGGTAAGTCCTTTAGCTAAACACATAATATCCGGACGAACATTCTCATGTTCGCAAGTAAACATCTTTCCGGTACGGCCAAAACCGGTTGCCACCTCATCGGCGATTAACAGAACATTATTTTTCCGGCAAATCCTTTCTATTTCTTTTAATATTCCTTTCGGCCAAACAATCATTCCGGCTGCGCCCTGCACAATCGGCTCGACGATAAATGCCGCTATTTTCTTCGAATCTTTCGAAAATAATCTCTCAATATTTCTAACACATTCAAATGCATAAGCAGGGTATTTCTTGCCTTTAGGCGCACGATAGCAGTCAGGAAAATCAACCTTTATTGTTTTAAATATCAGTCCCCGATAAACCTTGTGAAACAAATCAATTCCTCCGACGCTTACTGAGCCCAAAGTATCCCCGTGATATGAATTGGCCAGGTGCACAATTTGTGTCTTTTTATTTTCCCCAATGTTCTGCCAATACTGGTAGGCTATTTTCAACGCAACTTCGACAGCAGTTGAACCACTATCGGAATAAAAAACTTTATTTAAGCCTTTTGGCGCAACCTCAACAAGCTTTTTAGACAATTTTATTGCCGGAACATTGGAAAGGCCCAAAAGCGTTGAATGCTCGAGTTTATTTAATTGTTTCTTGATTGCGTCGTTAATTTCTTTCTTGCAATGTCCGTGAACATTGACCCATAAACTAGATACCCCGTCGAGATACCGCTTGCCTTCGGTATCAATCAAATAATTTCCTTCGCCTTTTTCAATTATCAAGGGCTCTTCTTTGGCCCAATCTTTCATCTGCGTAAATGGATGCCAAAGATGTTTTTTATCTAAACTTTCAAGCGCCTTTGTGTTTTCGCATTCAGAGTCACTCAACATTGCTTTTAAATCTAATGAATCCTCAACTTTTTTAACAATTTCATCATATTTTCTTACTCGGAAATAAGGCAATATTCCTAAAACCTTTGTTTTATTTATCCTCTGTATTTCTTTTGGGTTAGTCTTCTGGGCAATGCCGGTTGAGCTACAATGTGTGCTATTAAAAATTAGGCCGCTTATTTTCAATCCATATTCTTCGGCTTGCTTTAGCGTCAAGGTTGTGTGATTTATTGTCCCCAGCCCCTTACGGGCAACAATTACAACCTCTAGCCCTAAATCTTTTATTAAATCAGCAACAAAATAACCTTCTCTAATTGGCGCCATTAATCCGCCGGCACCTTCAACAATCACCAAATCATATTTCTCCGATAATTTGCAGAATGACTCCTTAACTCTTCTAAAATCAAATTTTTTTCTCGCCCGGCGCAGTGCCAAGTGTGGTGATAATGGCTCTTTAAGATAATACGGGTTGATAACAGTTATATCATCATCGAGCTTTAATAAATTCTTAACAAAAGTTGCGTCATTGCCGGCACATTGTACCGGCTTAAGGTATCCAACCTTCAATCCTTTTCTTTGCAAGATAAGCCCTAAGACTGCGCTAACTAATGTCTTTCCGGCTCCCGTGTCCGTCGCTGTTATAAATATCCCTTTTTTCATTTCTTCGCCTCAATTGAAATCACTTCAAAAGTCGCATAAATACCTGCTTCTTCGTGATATAAGGCCTCATACCTTTCACAAAACTTTTGCCATAATTGCCTCCCAAAATAGAAATCACGCTTTAACCCGTTTGCGCCGATATTCTTTATCCAACGCAGCATCTCTTGCGCTGATGGATAATAAACCTTCTTCTCTTCTACGCAAATGTTTACCTTGCCAAAATCTTCTTTGTTAATTATCGTTTTTATCTCTTCGTACGTCCTTAACCTTAATATAAATTCATTAGCCATGCCAACTTGCGTAAGGGCATAAAACAATTCTTTAAATGTATTACGCCCAAACATATTAATAATTACCTGTCCGTTTTTCTTAAGAACACGATTTGCTTCTTTAAAAGCCACGCTTAAATTTGGAACCCATTGATAAGTAAAATTTGAAACAATTAAATCAAAATACGAGTCCTCGAAAGGAAGCTTCTGGCAATCAGCCTGAATAATGTTACAATTGATTTTCTTATCCCTCAGGATTTTCGCCATTCCATCCGAGAAATCAATTGCGTAAATATTCTGAGACCTAATAATTTTAGATAGTTTCTCTGTAAGCAATCCCGTACCGTGCCCAACCTCCAAAATACGCCCGTAATTATTTCTTCTGTCGATTTTCTTAATGATTCCGTCGGCAGCAACAGAATGGAAAGCACAGCATTTATCGTAACTGCCGGAGGCTCGATTAAATCTTTTTTGAATAATATTATCGCTCAGGCTCAAAATCATTTCTTACTTTCTTCCTTAATAAAGCTTTCCAATAACGCATTAAATTCATACGGTTTACTCAAAAAAGGAAAATGCCCGCACTTCTCAAAGAAATCATACCGGGCTTGCGGCAGTAATGTTTTTAAATATTCAACCGTATTACAGCAACAGATTGTGTCTTCCCGCCCATTTATAAACTGCACCGGGGCAGAAACAACTTTCAAATTATTCCTTAAATCTTCATTCTCTAAAATTGACAAATAATGCGACAAGGCTTTCTTATCGGCAAATCCTTCCGTCCTTCTAAAACGCTGCAACCATTTAAAGCGCCGGGAAGCACGCTCTTCATTTGTAAAGAGCGACCGGAAGAATATGTTAATTATCGACGGATAGCTTGAATCAAGCTGTGTGTCAAGCTTCCTGATTTTATCAACATCTAGTCCAAAGGGGTAATCTTTCGATTGTGAAAATTTGGGCATTGAACCGACAAAAATCATTTTTTCAACTTTTCCGGGAAACAATGAATAATATTTTAGCCCCACCAAACCACCCAGCGAGCTGCCAACAATAATGGCTTTCTGCACATTCAAAGTCTTTAATAAAAAATCAATATCTTCAACCACAATCGAAAGATTTACCGGCTGCCAAGTGGTGTTCCCATGGCCGGGCAAATCAAAGGCTATCACCTGAAACTCTTGCACAAAATGTTTAATTTGTTGGCGCCATATTCGATGATCCACGCCCCAGCCATGAATAAACACAATAGGCTTACCCTTTCCCTCAACTTCATAATTCCAAACAATTCCTGACTTTGATATTAGATTAGGCATAAGTCCTTTCCGATTCGTTCTAAATTGTCTAGTAAATAATTTATGTCTTTTTTAGTATGCGAAGCTATTATCGACACTCTTAAACGAGCACTATTCTTAGGCACCGTCGGCGGGCGTATTGCCGCAACAAATATTCCCCCCTCCAGAAGCTTTTTAGAAAACTTTATCGCTAAGTCTTCCCGCTCTACGACGATTGGGATTATAGGCGTCTGGCTGGATAAAGTATTAAACCCAAGATTATTTATCTCCCTTAACGCATATTTGGTTTTCTCCCATAATTCACGCCTTAAACTCTTATTTCTCTCAATAATATCAACGGCTGCTAAAGAAGCAGCTGCGATCATGGGCGGAAGAGACGTGGAATAAATAAAACTCCGCGACTTATTAAGTAAATAATTAATCAATTCCTTAGATCCGCAAACATAGGCGCCGAAACATCCGGCGGCTTTTGAAAACGTACCCATTTGTATATCAATTTCATCCTCAACGCCAAGATATTCAGCCAACCCTCGGCCACTTTCACCCATGACACCAAAAGCATGCGCCTCATCAATCATAACCATACACTTATATTGATTAGCCAAAGTAACGATTTCTTTTAAAGGCGCAATATCGCCATCCATACTAAAAACACTATCAGTAATAATAACTTTCTTCTTGTATCCTTCAAAAGACTGCAACAAACCTTCTAGCGCTTTCATGTCATTATGCGGATATCGCTTAAACTCAGAGCGGCTTAAGATAATACCGTCGACAATTGAGGCATGGTTAAGCCTGTCGCTAAAAATAATATCGCCTTTTCCAAAAAGCGCAGAAATAATTCCCACATTAGCCGCATAGCCGGAATTAAAAACCAAGGCCTTCTCGGCCTTCTTAAACTTAGCAATCCTTTTCTCAAGCTTCTCATGCGCCTGCATATTCCCGCAAACCAAACGCGAGGCCCCGCTTCCTAAGCCTTCTTTTCGCAAAGATTTTATTGCCGCGCTAACGATTCTTTTGTCATTCGCCAAGCCTAAATAATTATTTGAGCAAAAGTTAACCACCTTTTTGCCGTCGAGAACAATATGCGCGCCTTGCGGCCCTTCGCCTAAGCGTAAATAACGCAGCAAATTCTTGCCTTCCAATTCAATCAATTCTTTTTTTATAAAATTATAATTACACTCTAGCATATTCTAATTTTGTATTACATCACCGGATATTTTTTTTATAATTCTTCCGTTGTTGGTTTTCAGAACCAGCCTTCCGAATTCATCAATATCAATCGCCTTGGCCTTAAAAACCTTATTATTGTCCGAGAATGCTATTGTTTTTCCAATAGTTGAATTCAAAGTTTTCCATTCTTTAATCAAACCGTCAAATCCCTCTTTATTTACTTTAATATACCAATCCTCCAAGCGATACAGAACCTCCTGCAAAACTAAAATTCTAGAGAATTCTTTCTTCACCTCAATCTTCATAGACGTACTCCCCGCAGGTAACATATTGAGTGAAGAGTTCACATTAATTCCAATTCCAATAACAATAAAGTTTGCCCGGTCCATTTCCGCATTTAGCTCAGTTAAAATCCCGGCAAGCTTTCTTTTCCCGACAAGGATATCATTCGGCCATTTGATATTACTTTTAAGAGGCGCGATAATACTATTGATGGCTTCGCAAACACTAACTGCCGCAAGTAGAGTCAATTTGGGCAACTCATTAATAGGCAAACACGGCTTTAAAAGAATCGAGAAATAAACGCCCTTGCCTTTTGGCGAAACCCATTTACGCCCCATCCGGCCTTTACCCGCTGTCTGGGTCTCAGCACAAACAATGAAGCCTTCGCTTTCACCTTTAAGCCCGCTTGAAAAAGCAATATTCATCGTAGACTCAACTGTTTCAAAATGCTGAATCTTCTGCCCAAAGATTTTTGTTTTCAATCCCTTTTTGACTTCCCAAGGGAACAATTTATCCGGTGAGTTTTTAATTCTATACCCCAAGTGGCTCGAACCTTCAATAGAATAACCTTCTTTTCTCAACTCTTCAATATGCTTCCAGATAGCTGCACGGCTGATGTTAAACTTGGTGCTGATTTCTTCCCCAGATAAATACCCTTGGCTCGATTTTAATAAAGAGACGATTTCATCCCGCATAAAGCTCCTTTTTTATTAATAAATATAATAATTTATCCGGCATTCATTGTCAACCTCTGGATACTCCAAAGTTTACAATGAAAGTTTCTTGCGGGAATAGGATTTATTGACAAGGAAAGAAGCGAATGCTATATTGTCATTCATTTGGAAACACATTGTTCTTTTTATTAAACATATAAGGGGTCGTATTTATTTCCTCTTTCTTTTTAGAATGATAAACAACTATCCCTTTTACATTGCTGTTTAGGGGCTGCACTTACTTACCTCAACATGCTTAGATGTAGTAAGTACTTGCTCCCTTTTCATCAAGTTCTTTACATTATGGGATAAAGGGGTCGTGTTTATTTCCTCTTTTTTTTTAGAATGATAAACAACTATCCCTTTTACATTTTGTTTAGGGGCTGCACTTGTTTCTCTTCTATTTCATCGAAACAAGTACAAGCACCCTTTTTGTTCTAAATATTTACACTAAGGTAAAAAGGGGCTGTAGCTCAGCTGGGAGAGCGCCTGAATGGCATTCAGGAGGCCACGAGTTCGATCCTCGTCAGCTCCACTTATTTCTTTATTGATTTGCCGAAGTGGCGGAATGGCAGACGCGGCGGTCTCAAAAACCGTTGTCTTAACGGACATGAGGGTTCGACTCCCTCCTTCGGCATATCTAGAATCATCATTTGCCTCTACAAAAACCTATTTTTTGAATCGTAAGAGCATCTTAATAGCCGCCCTGGTTCTCAGATAAATATTTCTCAAAACCTTTTTTTATTTCTTCTGCCTCCTTAAAGCGGCCTTTTTTTTGCAATAATTCAATTCCCTTATCAAAATAAATCCTGCCATCAGTATATTTCCCCAAATAAAAATAAATACCCGCTAAATTTAAATAACTATCAGCAAACTTCTGATTAATCTCAATCGATTTTAAATAAGAGTGAATAGCTTTATTAAAGTTCTTTTGCTGGGCATAAGTATCGGCGATTAAAAACAATAATTCTTCATCATAAGGCCTGATTAAAATAGCATCATTAAAATGGCTTATGGCCTCATCAAATCTTCCCGCCTCTTTATATGCGAGAGCCAGGTCCCTTCGCATAAGAGCATTATTCGGATTCGCTCGGACCTCGGCAAGTAAAAAGCTATGCATATCTCGCCAATTAGTATTTCTAATAACCGTTTTAGCAAAATAAAAACAAATTACAACAATGAGCAAGACATTTAATCCCTTCGAATAAATAACTTTATCCGCAAATTGCTTTTTTAGTTTCTCGAATAAATACGCCAAAGCCAAACAAAATGCAAAAGACCCGGGGTATAAATAGCGTTCGGCGAAAAAACTCCCCGAGGGTATTATGTTCATAACCGGAAGCAGGCTAACAAAGAACCATCCGATACAAAAACTAATAAGCGGCTCTTTCTTGTAATTCTTAATAAGCCAATATCCCATAAAGGCAATTAATACAATCGAAAGAATAACCTGGACATCAAACATTGATTGTGAAAGGACCGACGTTTTATCAAAATCTTGCCAATCAACAGAATAAATACCCTTGGAAATTTCATGATTTAAAGAAAGTTTAAACGGAAATAGAAGGATCAGGACATATTTCGCTAAAGCTTTAACAACAATTAATGCCGTTAGATAAATACTATCGTAAACATAACCTCCGCGGGCGACTGCCCCGAGAATAACCTGCTTAAGAAAAGCATAAAACAAGCTTATTAAAAATAACAGCAATACAAATGTTCTATTCTTCTTAATCTCCGTTGGACAAAAACATATTTCATAAAGAAGGATGAACAAAGGAAGAATTATTAAAAGCTCGTGCGTAAAGATTGCAATAACTGCACATATAAATGAAACCGTATAATTTAATCTGGCTCTCTTCTGTGCTTTCGTTTTCAAATAATAGTAAAATGAAATAAGCGCGAATACGGCTCCCAAAGTATCAACACTTCCGGTAATTGAGGCAATAGCTTCAACGTGAACCGGATGCAATCCGAAAAATAACGCGCATAATATCGCGATATTAAAGCTACCAGATATCTTTTTAGCAATTTTATAAGCAAAGAATGTCCCCAAGAGGTGTACTATTATTGAAAACAAATGGTGCCCTAAAGGATTTAAGCCAAAAAGATTATAATTAATCGAGTGAATTAATGTTTTTAAGGGCGAGTAAACCCCTTCTTCTCCGGGCGGTTGGTTCTGCGGACCAAAAAACTGGGGAAAATTGGCAACATTTCTAATTAGCGGCCAATCAACCACAAAATTATAATCGTCGTGAATAAAATCATTTTCAATTATATTTACGTAAGAAAGCGCGGTAATTAAAAGGACGATTAACAGCAGGACTTTCTTATTTAACCTAATTGATTTAATCATTTCCCGTCACTCAATACTTTGTTTAACAAGCCCTTCGTCGCTTCTAGAAATTGTTTGTTATTTTGATTCTCGAGTAGACTGCTGGCAATCGCTAAATATTCCTTGGCTTTCAAGTTGTCGCCTTCTTTGAAATAAAGCACTCCCAAATTGTAATAAGCTTCCGCGAAAGTACTATCCAATTCAATTGCCTTGTGAAGATACACACGTTCCATTTCCTTATTTCTACCCTCAGCATAAGCCTGTGCCAGAACAAAATAAGTATCCGCATAAGGAGCTATCGCAATAGACCTCTTAAGATAATTTAACGCATCATCGATCCGGCCATAGGACAAAAGGATTGCGCCTAAATTCTTATTCGCCTGGGCACTGCCGGGAAATTCCCTTGCTTCATTTTCGGCAAAAGCTAACTCATTACTCCAGTCGCTATTTCTTAATACAGACCGAATTATTAAAAATCCTAATATTGCAACTAAAACATAAACAAGCCTTTTCTTATTGCTGTACTTAACCTTATCATCCTCAAAATACCTTGTGATATAAATAGCAACAAGCAAAAATGCCCCAAAACCAGCCAAATATAAATACCGCAAAGCAAAATAACATTCACTGGGCACAATATTGGAAACAGGAATAAGGCTAATAAAAAACCACATTATACAAAAAAACTTTATTCGGTCAGCTTTAAAGTTTTTTACCGCGATAATAATTATCAGCAAAATCAATACGAGAGAAACCGCTGTCTGCCAATCAATAATTGACTGCCCTAACACTTTATACTTATCAAAATATTGCCAATCGACGGAATAAATTCCCGGCGATATTTCTTGGTTAACCGCTAATTTAAATGGAAAGAACAGAGTAATTATATACTTTGCAAAAGCCTTGATTATAACCAGCATCGTCAAATAAAAACTACCAAAGAGATAATCGCCGCGCGTTACAGTCCCCAAAATTATTCTTTTTAAAACAATATACACAACTGATATTACGAAAAATGGGCTGACTCGAGCCAAAACCAGTTTCCACACCTTTTTCCCTCCGAAACAAATCTCATGAAGCAAGAATAGGGCCGGCAATATAATCACAAGTTCATGCGTAAAAACTGCTGCGGCTGCGAATAAAATCGCCAACAAATAATTTATGATTTCTTCTCGGCTATTAATATAAAACAGATAGGAAACAAACAAAAGCACAACCCCCAAAGAATCAACACTGGCAGTTAAAAATGTAATCGCCTCAGTATTAACCGGATGGACAGCGAATAAAATACCAGCCAAAAATGCTGCTAATTTATTCCGTGATAGTAAAAGACTTAAAAAATAAACAACGCTTACTCCTAAGGCATGAATTAGCAGAGCAATCAGATGATAACCAAAAGGATTTTGTCTAAATAATTGATAATTAAGGAAGTGAACTAATGTCTTTAAGGGAGAATAAACACCCTTCTCCGTCGGCGGTTGATTGTCGGGGCCGAAAAACTGCGGAAAATTATTGGCATCTTGGATCAAAGGCCAGTCTTGAATAAACGAAATATCATCCATTACAAATTCATTTACAAAGGTATTAATATAAACAAGGGCGGTAAAAAACAATATGACAATTAGCGCTAATTTCCTATTATCAACAATTTTCAAGAACAAATTATCACCCATTTTTTATTCTTCCCTTATTTCTTAAGCCAGAATCTCATTGTTCCGATGACAATGTTTAAGCCATGTTTAAGGACAGAAAAACTGCCTTCTCCGACTTCATAAGACTTAACCGGAATTTCATTAATCTTAAAACCTAAAGATATTGCCTTAACATACATCTCGGCATGAATATCAAAGCCCTTTGCATGTAAATTCAACTTAGGGATAATATTCCTTTTAATTAAAACGCTCCCTGAGCCGATATCCCGCACATCCAAAGAAAACAATATCCAGCAAAAGAAAAAATACAAACGGCTGAATATTTTACGGTAAAGCCTCGTCTTATTTCTTTCTCCCTTATACCGCGAAGCAACAACAATATCGTAATTACAAGACGCGTCTAACAACTGCTTAAAAACCCCTTCGCCAAAAGGCAAATCGCAATCACAATAAATAATATTCTCGCCCTGGGCTTCCGCAAACAAACGGGTTAAACACCCGCCCAGCCCTTGATTCTCCTCGTTTAGAAGATATTTAATACAAGGGGTTTTCTGCGCTAAGCCTTCGAGTATTTCTTTTGAATCATCCCGGCTTTTGTCATCACAAAAAATAATTTCGTAATCAATTCTTTCTTTTTCTAGGGCAGAAATAATCCGCCCGGCATTCTGCCTCAGTATCTTTCTTGCATTATAAACTGGAATTACAACCGATAAATCAATCGCCATTTAAATCCTTATAATAGCTAAAAAATGCTTTTTTGAGTTTTTCACCCTCGTTTTTTTTGCCGCTCTTTTCATAAAAAATCAGCGCTTTATTTAAGTTTTCAAGCGCTTTGTCATTCATTTTCCATACAGCATAAATACTGGCTAAATTATAATAAGCTTCGGCATATTCCGGATTGTATTTAATTGCAGCCTCAAGAGAATCAATCGCATTCTTATATTGTTTGAGCTGAATATAGCTTTCCGCCATTGAGAAATAAGTCACAGGGTCATCGCTCCGACGAAACAAAGCCTCTTTAAAGCTTTTTAAGGCGTCTTCGTTGCGACTATTCTTTGTATAAATAAGCCCTAAGTCATTTCGCATTAACGCGCTCTGGGGATTAGCCTTAACTGCCGATTCCATTAAAGCTATTTCGTTTTTCCAATCAGCATTCCTGATTAATGTCCGCACAACATAAAATCCTGTTGTAATCAGCAAGACAATCAAGCTTATCGCATAAATTTTATTTTTGTTATAAGCATAATCAAACAGAACTCCTACCATCAAAGCAAAACCCAATAATCCCGGATACAAATACCTTTCGCCAAATAAAACTCCGCTGGGAATAATATTTGATACCGGCAAAAGAGCCAAAAAATACCATCCTATCGCAAAGCTAATCAGGCGATTCTTGCGGTAATAAATAACGGCAAGGGCAACAAGCGATAGCAACATTAAAAACGGGATAAAAGTATTCAAATCAAATATTGATTGTGCCATAACCTTATATTTATCAAAATCATCCTGGCCAAAAGATGAAATCCCGGAAGAAATTATGTGATTGTGCGTTAATACGAACGGGAAAAAACAAATCACAATATATTTAAATAATGCCTTTATAGCGATTAACATCGTCAAATAAAAACTTCCGCCGACATATTCCCCGCGAGTAATACCGCCCAAGGCCAAGATTTTGCACAAAACATAAATGAGGACAATCGCTAAGAATGGCAATGTTCTTAAGAAAATCTTTTTATAAGAATCTTTAGAATAACAAAACAGATACCACAAAAATAACAATGGAATTGATATCGCCAGCTCATGAGTAAACACTGCTAAAACCCCCAAAAACATTGAAACCATATAGTAAACAACGTTTTTTCGCCCAGCTTCATCCACTGATAACATTAAGAAATAAAAAGCACCAAACAAAAACACTATTCCAACCATATCTACACTCGCCGTCATATATGTTATCGCCTCAACCTGAACCGGATGTACAGCAAAGATTACTGTGCTAACAAATCCTATTGTTTTATTGCCGGTAAGCCTATCAATTATTTTGTAAACAAAGTAAATTCCAGAACCATGAATCAAAAGAGAAACAATATGATAACCCAAAGGATTTAAACCAAATAAATTATAAAATATAGCATGAACAAGAGTTTTTAACGGCGAATATATGCCTTCTTGCCCCGCCGGAGGAATATAATTTATAAAAAAGCTCGGCCAATTCGCAAGATCCTGGATTAAAGGCCAACTGACGATAAAATCCATATCATCCATCACAAAATTATTCACAAAAATATTTACCCGCGAAAATACCATCAAAATAAATACGATTATCAAGCTTAAGGCTTCATCTTTTACAATATAATCAAAAATATTCTTAATTTTGTTTAGCATACTCTCCTTGTTGGGCTAAAGTTTCGTTTTCATCAGTTTTTTCTCGCTTCAGGCGCCCCTTCCCCACTAAATCGATTTTAAATTCAATATCTTCTTTGATTTTAGATAATTTTACCGGCTTAAGCCCCGCTTTTTTAAAAACAAACCTAAGTAAATGTACGGCAATATGTTTAGCATACATAATATGATCTGGATTTCTACTCATAATTCCGCTTAAGGCATCAATAACAAAAATAGTAAAAGAAATGATCCCCGCGGGTAGAAAAGTAAACGCTTTGGCTGACAATTTCCGCATTAGAAACTCCGGTAAAATCGAGGTTAACTTAAAAGCCAACTCATAAGACAAGTAAGTCTTTAGCATTTTACTCCTCATCGGCTTGCCTAGAGCACGATAAAACTCACCCGAGAGTCCATCATTAATGGCGCCTACTTCTTCTAAAGTTAAATCCCCTTTTTCCAAAGCCTGGTGAACCAATTCCGTCCCGGGAAAATAATTTGTCCAAAATGTTTGTACCCGGTACGGCTTGTGCTCTTTGTATAAATTTAAAGCCTTTTCCTGTGCTATAATTTGTTCTCCCGGCAAAGCCAGCATATGATCAACCTTTACCTTTATTTTATATTTGTTGAATATTTTAAGCGCATTCTCAACTTTTTTATTACTCTCATTCCTTTTAAGAACAGTTCTTTTATACTCTTCATCCAAGCTTTGTATCCCCATCTGGACATAAACACATCCGGCATCAGATAATATCTTCCCGATTTCATCGTCGATAAAAGTGGGATGGACTAGGCATTGGAAGGGAATATTAATTTCAGTCTTATAGCGCGATAATAACTTTATTAGCCAGCTTTTGTTAACAGTAAAAACATCATCTTCAAACTCGACAAATTTAGGGTTATACCTTCTTTTTGCTAAACTTAACTCATATAAAACATGGTCGCTGCTACGATAACGTATATGTTTCTCCGGAGAATCCCCATAAAGTTTCGCAAAATAACTGTTAAAACAATAACTGCACTTAAAAGGGCATCCGCGGGACGCCATCGTAAAATACATTTCGTTAAAATTAATAAACTCTTCCCATAAAGGCTTGTCGAACATTGGAAGCGAATTTAAATCTTCAGTAAAAATGTTTCCGCCTGGGTTAATTATTTTTCCGTCAATACTTTTATGGTAAGTATTTGGGATTGCTATATTATTTTCTTTGTTAGAAAGCTCATCCAGTATCAACGGGAAAACACTGTCGCCTTCCCCGACGCAAACATAATCGACACAATCTTTTGCAATAACCTTTATGGGCACGGCCGAGGAGTGAACTCCGCCAAATACAATTTTAATATCCGGGTTAACACTTTTAAGCCTTTGCGCGACAGAAATCATCCACTGATAAGTACTAGTCAAAGGGGAAAAACAAACAATGTCCGGATTATTGTTTAAAACATCTTGAACTACCGAATCTGAATCATCAAATATGCGTCCTAAGGGAGTTATTCTTAAATTATATCGGTCATTAAATAACCCGGCAGAAAAACTTAAAAATACTTCGTGGCCATAACTTTTCGCTATTGCCGATAAAAGGCTAATTCCTAATTGTTCCGAGCCTAGCCCAACCAAACCAATTCGCATGTTCACCTTTTAATATGGATATTAATAAAAATATTATACCAATTAACTGGTGGATAATTCACTTTTGTTAAATTTTATCGGATAAGTGCGCCAAAAAACCAATACTTGTGCTTTACAGATTAATTGTTCCTAATCCTAAGTTGTCCGCACGCAGCTGAGATATCCCGTCCGCGAGGAGTACGCAATACATGATGAACTCCTAGAATTGTTAATTTATCCTGAAATGATTGCACCTCCGGCAAAGAGGGAGATTTATAATTAAGCTCTTTGACCTCATTATAAACAATCAAATTAACTTTTGCTAAAAGGCCTTTTAGCAATTGCGCTAATTCAATCGCGCCTTTTTCTGTGCAGGTTAAATCTTTTATCAATAAGTATTCAAATGTTATCTGCCGGTTTGTTTCCTCGACATAATCAAAACAAGTTTTAATCAAATCTTTTAAAGGAAAGATATTGTTTACCGGCATTAATTTGCTTCGGATTTCATTATTAGCGCTATGCAATGATACCGCCAGCTCAACTTGTATTTTTTCTTGCGAAAACTTCATTATTTTATCCGACAAACCGCAGGTTGATATGGTTATCCGGCGTGCCGCAATGTTAAGACCTTCTTTGCTATTAATTATCCTAATCGCTTTAATTAAATTATCATAATTATCAAAAGGCTCGCCTACTCCCATAAAAACAATATGGGTAATTTCTTCTTTTAATATTTTCTTCAAATAAAGCACTTGCCCGACAATTTCAGCAGTTGATAAATTTCTTTTAAAACCTTTAAGCCCGCTGGCACAAAACCTACAGGAATATTTGCAGCCAACCTGTGTCGAAACACAAACCGTCGCCCTCTTTTTCGTCGGAATTACAACCGTTTCTATTTTCTCCTTATCCGACAGGCTAAAAAGATATTTAGTTGTGCCATCCGCTGAAACTTGATTTGAATCGACGTTAGGAAAATAAATTGCGTATTCTTTATCCAGAAAGCTTTTTAATTCTTCCGGAATATTTCTCATTTGGGCAAAAGAAGAAACGCCTTTTTTATAAATCCAATCAAATATTTGTTTGGCACGGAAGGAAGGGAAACTGCTTTGTTCGATAATATGCGTAAGCTCTTTAAGAGAATATTCTAAAATGTTTTTATTCATAAAAGCGCTTAATCGGTTGTGCTCCACTCGCCGATTTTGCGGAATCTTTCGTAACGCTTTTCAATTAAATCTTCTGTTTTCATCGCAGATAGTTCTTGGAGATGCCGCATAATTGCAATCTTTAAATTATTGGTTACTACAACGGGGTCATTGTGCGCTCCACCCAGAGGCTCTTTAACAATCTCATCAACAATTCCGAACTTAATCAATTTCTCGCCGTGAATTTTTAATACTTCTGCGGCCTCAGAAGCCTTAGCACTACTGCGCCATAATATTGAAGCACATCCTTCCGGAGAAATTACCGAATAATACGCATGTTCTAATATCATAACCACATCCCCTACTCCAACACCTAGTGCTCCACCGCTTCCTCCTTCGCCAATAACCGTACAAACGATCGGCGTTGCTATTCGCGCCATATCACGTAAATTCTCGGCAATGGCCTGGGCCTGGCCACGTTCTTCCGCACCAAGCCCCGGATAAGCCCCAGGGGTATCAATAAATATTACAACCGGCACTTTAAACTTCTCCGCTAAACGCATCAAGCGCATCGCTTTCTTATAACCTTCCGGATGCGCGCAACCAAAATTCCGACGGATATTTTCTTTAACATCCCGTCCTTTTTGATGGCCTATAACCATAACTTTTTGTTTATCCAACATTGCCAAGCCGCCGACAATCGCCCAATCATCCGCAAATTGCCTATCGCCGTGCAATTCAATAAAATCAGTCATCATCATTCGGATATAATCTAAAGTATAAGGCCGGTCCGGATGCCGGGCCAATTGAACTCTTTGCCAGGTATTAAGGTTAGAATAAACATCTTCCTTTATTTTCTCCAATTTTTGCTCTAACTTTTTTACCTCAGGAGCGATACTAACCCCTTCTTCCGAGCCGTATTCCTTTAGCTCGTTGATCTTTGCTTCCAATTCATAAATCGGTTTTTCAAAATCTAAGAATGCCATATTTTTAGTCCACCACAGCCACTTTTGTACCGACGGGAATCAAGTCAAATAGCTCCTCGACTTCGCTGTTACGTAAGCGAACACATCCCGCGGTCGCTTGTGTACCGATAGAATCGGGGTCGGTCGTACCATGAATTCCATAGCCTGGCATAGTATCAAATCCCAACCAACGGCTGCCTAAGACATTTTCTGGGCTCTCGGGAGGAACAACTGCGCCTTTGTTAAACCAAACGGGATTCTCTAGCCTCGAATCAATTTTAAACTCCCCGACCGGAGTGCTATTATTCTCGCCGGTTGAAACATTATATACCTTAACTATTTCGTCGCCTATTTTAAGAAGCAAGATATTCTGCGATTTGTCAACAAAGATATTAAACTTTCCTGTCCACACCGTTAACTTTTGCCCTACCCGGATAATATCACTTTTCAAATTATTTTTTCTTTTAATCAACCTTACCGTCGTGCCATATTTTAGGGCAATCTTGCCTAAGGTATCCCCGCCTTGCACCTGATGAATTACATTATATTTTGAAGGAGCGTTAGAAAGAATTATTTCCATATTTATGCCTTCTAATTTCTTCTGAACTTCTTCTATTTTGTCATAATCCGGATGCTTGGTAATTATTTTCTGATACTCATCTTTAGCTTCCTGCAGTTTTCTTTCCTGCAATAATTCTTCGGCATTCTCATACATTTTCTCAACCGGAATTTCTTTGGCTGAAACTTCCCGTTTTATGATTTGATCGCCGGCAATCGTAGCTACTTCTTCTCTGTTTTCTTTTGACATCAAAAACCAACCCGCTAATAAAGCCGCCAAAACAGAGATAAAAACTATATATTTCTTTCTCACGTCACTTCCCTCCTTAAGGAATTTAATGCCCTACCATTTTAAATATAAACAAATAGATAGAAATACTCCCAGAAGAAAACCCATAATAACCTCTAAAGGAGTATGTCCAATTAGCTCAATTAACCTTTCCGCCCCAAAACGGTGATGATACATATCGTCAATAATTTTATTTAAAGTTGCCGCTTGTTGTCCGGTTGCCCGCCTTACTCCCTGCGCATCAAACATAGTAATCAAAGCAAAAATAGCGGCAACCGCGAATATTGGAGACTTAAAACCTGTTTGCATACCACAAGATACAGCTAACGCTGTAACACCGGCCGCGTGAGAAGAAGGCATTCCGCCTGTTCCAATAAACCAACGGAAATTAAATCTTTTTTCTTCGATAATACCTATAAAAACCTTAATTCCCTGAGTTATCGCCCACACAGAAATGGTAATTAAAAATATTTTGTTCTTAAAAATATCACCGAAATTAAAAAATATTGTTTGCTCCATAAAATCCGCTTATATTGACTTGTTTATAAAAATATGTTATTTTACATTATAATATTGAGCATTAAAAAAGCAAGGTCTTTTAAGATGCTCAAATCACTCGATTTCCCCTAAGACAATTCTACTCATAGTTATCCTCTTACAAAATATTAATATTAATATTTATATGCTATCCAAAAACTACAGTTTCGGAATAACCGGCTTGGATTCTTATCCGGTTACAATTGAAGTTGATGTATCAAACGGCCTGCCCTCAACAATTATCGTGGGTTTGCCGGATAATGCGATCAAGGAAAGTAAAGAACGCGTCCGTTCCGCGATTAAAAACAGTGGATATAAATATCCGTTGGGCAGGATTACGATTAATCTCTCTCCGGCTGATGTCAAAAAAGAAGGCCCTTCTTTTGACTTAGCTATAGCCCTAGGCATTTTAGCCGCCAGCGGACAAATTCCACAAAAGAATATGCCTGATTTTATTTTTATCGGCGAGCTTTCTTTAGACGGAAGCTTGCAACCGACAAAAGGAATTCTGCCGATCGTCACAACGATTAAAGATAATGCTAATTACAAAGTTGCCGTACCATTCCCGAATTTAAAAGAAGCGCTGATTACCCAGTACAGTAAAATATATTCCGTAAAAGATTTAAATGAAGCAGTTTTTCTTTTGCAAAACATTGATTCGATAAATCCGCAGGAATGTTTAAAGGCAACTCATCTTTCCTCCTCCCTGCCAAGCGATTTGGATTTTTCCGACGTTAAAGGCCAGGCTTTGGCTAAAAGGGCTTTGGAAATCGCTTGCGCCGGGTCACATAATATCCTTTTAATCGGGCCGCCCGGAAGCGGAAAAAGCATGCTCGCTAAACGGCTTTCTGCGATTCTGCCGGATATGAATTTTGAAGAAATATTAGAAACAACAAAAATCCATTCGGTTGTGGGTTTGATTGATCAAACAAACGGAATAATAAAACAAAGGCCTTTTCGTTCTCCGCATCACACCACATCAGCCGCGGCAATTGTCGGAGGCGGTTCATACCCTAGGCCGGGAGAAGTTACACTAAGCCATAATGGAGTTTTATTCTTAGATGAATTCCCGGAATTTAACCGCACTGTCCTCGAAGCCTTAAGGCAACCTTTGGAAGACCATTATGTCACAATCGCCCGGGCGGCTAGGACGTTAAGATTTCCGGCCAATTTTATGCTCGTTTGCGCGATGAACCCCTGCCCGTGCGGGTGGTTTGGCGACCGAAAAAGAAAATGTTCCTGCTCGCAAAATCAAATTCAGAAATATATTTCAAGAATTTCCGGACCTCTTTTGGATAGAATTGATTTGCACATTGAAGTTTCTTCAGTTAATACCAATGAAATGCTATTAAGTTCAAAATCAGAATCTTCCCAGGAAATAAAACAAAGGACAATAAAAGCCCGCACAATTCAACATCAAAGATTCGCTGATACAGGCATTCATGCCAACAGCTTTATGAGCCATAAACAAATCATAAAATTCTGCCCTCTTCCCGAAGAAAGCAAGAATCTTTTGAAACAAGCCATTGATGATTTGGGAATTTCCGCCCGGGCACATGATAAAATTATAAAAGTTGCGCGCACTATCGCTGATTTATTAGGCTCAGAGGATATTTTGCCGGAACATATTGCGGAAGCGATTCAATACCGCAGCTTAGATAGAAATTGGTGGGGATAAGCTGTCCCTCGCAACACAATAAAAGATAATGCCAGAAAAAGGCTAAGTCGCTACTCCCGTAAAATAATGCAATATCTTCTGGATTATTACAGTACCGCCGGCGATGAGAAATAAAAAATAAAATACTGTTACAACATTAACGCAATACCCGAGCAGTATAAATACTCCGTCACGCTGCAACAATCCAATTGCCAAAAGCAGCAATGCCAGCCCGGGCAAGGTATTACTAAAAGGAACGAATCCGAACGGCGCCATAAGAAGAACCGCGCCCATAATAAGAGCGCAATTATTTATTGCCCCAATTAACCCATCGGAGGTAAAATTCTTAAAACGACGAGGACAAGTTAACCGTTCTAATTGATGAAATATTTTTAGGCCCTGAGTAAGCCCTGCACGTAATTTATCCGCCGGTAATATACGCTCTTCAAAGCGCTTAGGCAGCCATAAATTGCGTCCCAAAAGACGGCTAATGCCAATAAGCAAAATAGCAGCGCCAAACACTGTACTAACCCCGGGAATCGAAACAGGAATCATAAAAGGAATTGTCAGAAAAACCGTAAGTAGCATAAGCCCATCCTGCCCGAAAAGGTCTCGAATCTCAGAAAGGCTTACCCCTTGCGAGGGCAAACTATCAATAACTATTTTAAGTTTCTCCCCTAGAGATTCTTCGGATAATACCGCCTCCTGATTCAAAGAAAGACAAGTATGCGAAAGGATTCCGGAATTTTTTATCTCGGGCTTCATTAATAACCCCTTTCAAAAATAATTAATATTGCCATTAGTATACTTTAATCGATAAAAACTTTCATCTTTTTGTTTGATTTTAATTTGCGATATTTAAACCGGATTTTGCATTAGAGACATTTGTACGAATACAATTACTGGAATAAAGTGTTCCGGCAAAATCGGCCGCTACCATTAATGCCCTGCCTGAGAAAAGCGGTGGTTCAATCCAAATTATACTTTCTAATGAAGAATCTGGGTTAAACATTAGGCAAGATTATGAGCTTTTATACACTTCTCAGGTTTCACGGCAAGTGAAAGGCTTCACTGGAACATATCGTGGAAACTAGACCAAACATGACATCTATAGGTAATATAACCATGCTATGGCCTTTAAAAGCAACCGGTCTTAAAATACTTTTTCCGGATTATAAATCACGATAAAATTAGGCGTGCGCGTAGTAACATTGTCATGATTTATCCCCAAAAGCACCTCAATAAAGAATTGGAATTCATTAACCGGAATAACCAAATAATAGCCATTATTTATTTGCGATTCCCAGAAAGCTATAGCATCTTTTTTAAGAAGAAAACTATAAGTAAAACAATTGAATCCTTGGGGAACATATCCGCCGTCATAATAATAAAAGAAATCATTTTTACTTATAAACGTTATTTTCTCGCTCCCGCGCGTTATTCTTTTAACCTCCTCGATATGAAGGTCGATGGGATTTCGATAATACTCGGCAAAAGAAGAGCGCCCTTTAGCAATAAATGTTTTTTGATATTTTAGCCGATCTATTATTCTTCCCGCATAAAAGTAGCTAAGGATTAAAATAAAACATACCGCTAAACTGGGGACAATAACTTTATACACTATAGATTTTTGATTCTTGTTCAATTCGAATTGCACTAGGTCAAGGAATAAATATAAAACAAAAAATAGCGAACCGGCAATCGCCTGAATACTTCCCTCGTAACTTCTTCCAAAGAAATAAATTGAATTACCGATTGCCAAAAGGACAAGAAAAATACCCACATGAAAATATTTTGTCGATAATCTGGGTTGCTCATCTGTTGTAATGTTTTCTTCTCGGGCAGGCCTATTTCTTAAAAGAAGAATAATAACTGAGCTGAAAATACCCGGGAAATACCAATAGAAGGAATTAATAGAAATTCGTAAAAACCCGAGATTGTATTTTTGATATGAAAAAGCCGCCTCAGCCGCATTAGGAGAAAGAAATATTTTATAAATCAAGAAAGAAAAAAATATAATAATTATATTCTTATTATAAAGTAACCAATGCTTTTTTACCCTCTGCCACAAACTGATTTGCCGGCCGTAAATATCGATAAAGAATAAGATGCCAAGGAGAATAAGATACGTAACTGAATATATAATTCCGAAGGTAAAATGAAACATAATAAGCAACCCTAAGATAATCCCCAGAGACCAATGCTTTAATCCTTTCCAATAGGCGAATAAAACCAACAGAAACCACATATCAAGCCGCAAAGGAGTACATTGAAAAGTTCCCGTGTTAGAAAGATGGATTCCATACATCTTAAAAACAATTAAAGCTAAAACTAAAAGCGGCGCCAGGCGCTTATCCAAAAAATACTTTTTCGCGAAAAAATAAAGCCCAAGCAAAAAAGCATAGTAAGCGCTTTGCCCTAGGATAGGAAAGAAATAAATCGATAAATTTAGTTTTATCCATAATGCCCCTAAAAGAGACAAAAAGTAATTGTACTCAAAATAAGATTCGTTGAGGCTATAACCGTTTATAATTCTAAGTGCGGGGGTAAGAATAAAAGTTAAGTCCCGCAAAGAATAACCTTGGTAAGGAATAAAACACACAAGAAATAACACCACCGCAAAAAAGATCTCGGTTATCCAACGCCTTTTATTTAAAAATAAAATTATTGATAATACTAACATTAAAAAGGTTAGCATTATCCTGGAAAACATTTCCTCCACTCTCGACGGCGGAAGCACAAAACCTATCTTTAAGAAATATAAAGCCACCACGACAAAAGCCGATAAGAATAAAATCTTTTTGACATTTTCATTCTTTACTTTTAGCACAAAGGCATATAGAAATACCGAAAAGCCCATGTTTAAGAACATCATAATGTACAACAACTGCGTTTCAATTCCGGATTGGCCCTGGATTATCGCGGCTTGAATAACAGGCATAAAATCCTTAAGATTTACAACAGGATTAAACGACCAGATTATTGACGAATAACGGAAAAATAGAAAATACAAAAAAGCGGAAATTAGGTTTGAAAGGAGAAAAACCTGGACAATTACCCCAAACATTTATATTAGTTCGCTCCTCAGCTGGCCTTCAAAAGATATATTTTTATTCGGCGTATTTTTCCCTTGTAGACGAAACAACTATTTGATTCGCTCGAGTAGAGTATTGACCCTTTTGAGCAATTCTTCAAACATCGTATCGCCCTGCCGAGCTCCTAGCGGGCCTTTTCTTTTGCCGGCTAAAACCTCGTCTAGTTCGCGGGTAATCCTGTCAAAGGGGCCAACAATCTTGCTCGAAATATAAAAAACCCAATAAATAATAAAAATTAATATAAAAGCTACGCTTAAAAGAAGCGTTGGTATCGCCCATTCAAAAGCTGTGACATCATAATTAAAAATAATTATCCCGGTATTGGTTATTGACGCCAAATAATATTCCAAGCAAAAGAAAGTCATTGCCCCAGCCACAAAACAGGCGGCAATAATCGGCCAAATAATCAATTTCTGAAACTTATTAGTGTGCAGAAGTAACCGTCTTTTATAATCTCTTCTCACAATCTTCTCCTTTTTAATGGAAAGTTTATACCTAAGGGTTTTCTCCCCCTTCATTTTGCGGAATGTACGGAATTTCGCCCTCATCTTCGACAAAATCTTTAAATTTCCTAAAACCCAAAATAGTGCAATATTCGACCTCAACGCCCTCGCCTTTTTTGCATGAAAAAATACTCTTTGCAGTAATATAAAGAGTATACAAATCACCTTTACGGGTTATAGAACCCAGGAAATTGGGTGGATTTAAGACAGTACCGCCCGCGCTATTGACTGCTGGATTTTCAAAATAAGCCAAAGGCGAGAATGACAAATTTAAATCATCAACATTAGTCGAATAAACCCCATTTGCCAGGTAACTATACCTTTCCTGGGCACGATGAATATCGGATAAAACTTTTATCCCTTCGACTGTGCGCGATTTCTCAATCATTACTTGATAACGCGGAATAGCTAGTGAGGTTAAAACTCCAAGAATAATCATTACTATAACAATCTCTAGGAAAGTGAAACCCCCGCGGCCAATTTTTATTTCTTTAGGCATTGCTTGTTTATCTTTTCTCATTACGTTATTATATAGGCAAATTTGATAAATTAATTATTTTTTTTATTTGAAATTAAAACATCGTTTTCGTAATAATATTCTGCCCATTCTTCACCTATTTGAGAATAATCTTTGGCTACTCCATTAAGTTTTCCGCCCCGGTAGGTTGTTAAGTATTTAATAACGCCATTCTCGTAATAATATTTAGATTCTCCGTCCAAAGCTCCTCCAGCATAAGAATTTTCATACTGCAATTGTCCGTTCGGATAATATTCCCGGGCAATACCGTCAACAACGCCATTTTTATATTCTTCTAAATACTTTGTTTTTCCATCCTCAAAATATTCCTTATAAGCTCCGTCCCGCTGTCCATTTTTATACTGGACTTCCGTGGAAACAACGCCGTTTTTATAATAACTCTTATACTGCCCACCAAGCTGATTGTTTGAATAAAACATCGTTTTAGAAACTGCGCCATCTTCATAATATTCCTGGATTAAACCTTCTAACTTGCCAGCTATATAGTTCGAAACACTCTTTACCTTTCCTGTCGGATAATATTCAAAAACCTTGCCGTCAAGTTCGTTATCTTTATATTTTTCCTCTTTCTTCTTATTTCCATTATCATAATACTCAACACTTAAGCCATTCTTTTTACCATTTTTATAATTTACTATTGTTTTAACTTTGCCATTGGAGAAGAATTCTTTTTGCTGTTGTTCTTTTTGTTTCTCATCTTTTTTAACTGCTTCTATTGAATCACGCTCGAGCAAAACATCTTCCCGCGCGAACATCTCTCCGTAAGTCTTGTAATAATCATAAATCTTTATTTTTACCTTTTTATCGCCGAAATTAATTCCCTTTTCCAAGGTTTCTTTAAAGCCTTCTAAAAAATCGGCTGATTTTTGCGCCATTTGCGCCGTTATTTTTTTCTTCTCTTCTTCCGATAAATATTTGTCGCCTAATACCGACCGGACAGTATCCCGCCGTATCTGATTAACTTCATTTTGCCTTACTTCTGCTTCTGTCGGAGCTTTTTCTTCTTTTATAATATTTATAATCCCGTTTGGATTCTCGGCTAAATCGGAACTGATAAGTAAAACAAACTTCTCTTCGGCCAGTTTACCGTCTTTATTGACTTTTGAGGTTTTGGCTATCCTAACAAAATCAAAAGCCAGCCCTTCACCTAAGACCGCTACTCCGGCAATATCAATATCTAGTTTAAGCAAAATATCATTAACAGCAATGATAAGCTCGGACGGGTCATATTCTTCCGGCATAAAAGACAAATCATATGGGACACCGTAAAACTCTTCAATCCTAGCTTTGCTTTGTTCAAGCAAAATTTCTTTCTTTATTGTTTCGGCGTCAGAATAGTTAATTCCATTTTCTACCTGAGCATTAGCCGCCACAGCAAAAAACAATAGGAATAACTCAACTGCTAATTTATTTTTGAATTTGCCTTTAAGCATAAATAACTTTATGGCTCCCAAGGACAGCCGGAAGCTTCGCAGGAAGGGCAGGTTCCGTTACAAAATGGTTTACGCATAATATTGTTTTCATCATCAAAGGTGACGTAAAGTTGATATCCATATTTATAATCATCAGCAACGCAAGTATATTTTGGCGCTGCCGGAGTAGGAACCGGCAGGCTAGGGCTACAGCCGTTTGGATGAATATTATTGGGATTAGCTGAACAACAAAAGACCATTAAGTCTTCAACATAAAAAGGATAAAAATTAAGAGCTTCTTCAATTTCGTAACTACGAAAAGATGTTGAATCATTGCGCCCTGAAAATATTGCAGCAGCATTAGGATACATATTATACTGTGACTTATACGCCATAATCCTCTCAACAACCAGCGATAAACTGTCTGCCGCCGCTCTTTCGCGGTTAATCTTTATAGTTTTAGTATAATTGGGAAGAATAAATCCGGCGAGAATAGAAACAACAATCACAACCAGCAAAATCTCCATTAAAGTAAAGCCTGTTTTTTTCATAATATTTAAGAATTACGGGCACCTAAATCGAAAGCAAATCCAAATGCACTCAAGCACCCATCCCTATTTATCTCATTAGTTATCAAGTGGCTTCCAAGGCGTACCGACTTCAGTACAGCCATAAAAATGCCCGTTTGTGAAAGTAATTGTTCCCAACTCAGCTGCAGTACAATTTGCTGAAACATTTTTCCCGGGAGATAAAGCCATGCTCACGCTCCCTGTTGGTACTTGGTTAACCACATGTAAAATACCAGGCACCGTATTTGTCCCGATTACTGAGGCAGTTCCATTAACTAGAATATCCCCTTGGGCAGAATTTAATACGCCTATTGTAACAAGCCCTGCATTATTAATTCTCATTCTTTCCCGAGGCGCGGCTTCGCCATCAAACGTAGTCTTAAAAATCAACCTTCCCGGCATCTCATCTACGCCACTACCAATAGCAGCATCTACTTCAGCACTTATCAAAGCTGCGGAACGAAAGTTTGTACTAACCTTCCCTTGAAAACTTATTCCTCCCAATCTATCGTTCTCTGCAGTCCCTGGAGATGCAGTCTCATTTCTTGTCCTTATTAAATTAATATCCGATGCAATCGTAGGTGTAGCGTTTACCGTATATACATCAATATTGCTATCAGCTGATTTTATATCTAATATATTGTCTGGAGCTATTTCCGCACCAATTCCTATGTTTCCGTTTTTAAGGATTGTAAGTGCGTTACTCGGAGTGTTTACGCATGCTCCAATTGAATTTATGCTCCCATTTCCAACAACAAAGATAGGATCAGCCCTGTCCCAGTTTTCCCAATTATAGGCTGTTTCAACGTTGCATGTTCCAACAGCTGTCATTCCTAAAGCCGGTCGGGCTAATCCGGCACCAATCAAGGTTGAAAATTTTTCGATCATGCTACCACGCCAATTATCAAAAGTCCCAATTCTTAAAGCGCTTTGCGAAGGATACCATAACATAGCCGTTGCTGGCCCGCTCATAATATCTCCGTCCCAACGAATTCCTTCATCTAGTTCTCCCATCGCTAGAAAACTTCCGTCATTATGATTTGACAACGATCCTAGAGTAAGCGCTGCTTGTGGGTCCGCTGTTCCGATACCAACTTTTCGCGGAACATTATGACCATCGTAGTCAACACATGCAGGATTGTCGTTTAAAGACAAGTAGTTCGTATTGAACGTCTGATAGCCACACCTTATTTTTTGATCCCAAAGACCTATTGGGGCCCAATATGTTTCATAGCCAATAACTCCGCCATTATAATCATCATAGCCATAACAATATTGTAAAATATCCGGAGAACTCGCACTTGCCTGCAACACAATTTCCCCGCTCTCACAGGAAGAAGGCAAAGTATCTACCGATTTCATTTTTAACTTATCAGACTCGATTTGTTTGTACTGGCCGTAAGGCGAAGGATAATAGGTTTGCAGTTGCAGAACATCAGTTTGAGCAAAGCTTAAGGAAGAAAATATACAAATAAAGGTTAGGACTGCGAAACTAATTAAGATTACTTTTTTCATCTTTCTCCTCCGTTTATGGCGATATTATATCACTACTGTAAAGTATAAAACACGTAACTTATTAATCAATATATATTTAAAGATATTAAGCAACCGCTTTCAATTTGTCATTTTGGGTCACGATACTATCGTGCCCCCTATCCTGTCCCCCTACAAAAAAAGGCTAAAGAGCAGTATTTTACTCTTTAGCCTTTATATATCTTTGAAAGGACATAACCGTCCCTTTTAAATCATTAATGCTTATTATGTAAATTGTCTTAAACCATTGAAACAAAACGCTTTAAGATATTTAGCTTATAAATTATAGATAAGCTTTTGCGCTTCTTTTCTTAGCAGTTGTTCCGGTGCAACATGCTCCGGCTGGCTTTTTATCAGAACAATTCTTGTTTAACCAATTCTGAGAAAAGTTCTTGATCCAGTCTTCGCAAGCTGCTTCAAAACCAATGTCACGTCCGGCTTTTTCACTCTTAAACCATTTGTGGCGATTGATTTCTTCAACAACCTTAGGATTTTTTAACAATTCTTCTTTAGAAAGTTTGTTCATAGCAATCTCCTTTTTCTGAAGTGCTATTATAACTCTCTAACTCTTTTTTTGTCAATAGTTTATATTGAAGATATAAAAATAAAGGCGGAATGGCTTAAAAAGAAGTTTACAGTTGAAAGTTTAACGTTTAAAGATCAAAGAGTTTTTAGTTTAAACTTTTTACATTAAACTTTAAACTATTCCGCGGAATTTGGGGCACGAACTAATATTTTTTACGGTTTATGTCCCTTGTCTAGTCGGAGTTTCCTAACTAATTGGTAGCAATCACTTTATCTTTTTTAACAATTAGATTTGAGAGCTTTTCTTCCGCCGCATTAATTTTATGATTAAAAGCTTCTAAATCATTCGGGCTAATATCTTTCTGGCTTAAAAGCTTTGCTTCGGACTGCAAAACTAAAAGTTCACTTTTCAGAAAAATAACATCGTTTTTATATTGCTCAATAAACTGTTTTTCTGCCGAATCACCTAGGCTAACAATGGAATCAAGCATTTCATCTAATTCCTCAACCTGAATAATCAAGGCATTAACATTTTTGACCAAATCAATTTCTTTAACAACTAAAGCGTCTTTAATATCCGCCATTGAATTTTCACGCAGGCTCAAATAATCTTCTAAAACTTTAATCAACTTGTCCTGATGTTCATAATTATTTTTATAATTATCTTTAAGCTCATTATATTTCTTAAGCATTACAAACAACTTGTCTTCATATTCCATTGACCTTTTTAATGCCTTGTAATATTTATCTTGGGCTTCCCTATTATCAAGCTCAAAATCAGCCGCGTTGTTTACAAACTTTTGATAGGCTAAATTCTTATCTAGCGGCTCAACCCCTTTTAATGCCGCCACTTCCTCCTCGAGAGAACTGATGTATTGCGAACGCAGCATATTCTCTTGCATCAGTTTTTCTTTTTCTTCGTTCAATTGCGCGGCTTCATCTTTTATCGCCTGATTTTCATTGATAAGTTCGCTTATTTTCTGCTCATTTAATTTTTGTTTTTCGTTTAAAGCTAAAACCTTATTAATATCCGTTTGCACCGGCGAGTAAAGCCCTTCGTCCAAGCCTAATTGTTTTAAATATTTTTTAGCAGTTTTGTTTTCCGGATCAACCATAAGCGCTTTGCTGAATTCATGAATAGCGTCAGCCTTGTTGCCTTTTTTAAGGTCGCTTAAAGCCAGCTCAATTATGGCCTCAATCATCAAGCTTTTTTCTTTGGCATAGGAACTTAGGACACGGAATGTCGTAGCAAAAACAACAAGCAAAAGGATAGAAACAATTATTTTAAAACTTCTCATTTACGTACCCCCTTTTTTTATAAGAGTGCCGGATTTAAAACACACCAGGAGAAAGTATAACATTTGTAAAAGCATATTGCCAAGCAGTCCAAGGCTAAACATCAAAAAACAAGCTATCAATTAATTCACATCCGCATGACAAATTTCTCTTTAGATCTCTTTATTATCTTTAATTAAATACCTGAACCCCCAGCCTGTTCGTAAAATTCATACTTTGGACCCCCAACTGGCTTTAAACACGCACCTGTTGCCACTGAACAATATTTTCCAGCCGGGCATCCGCATCTTTCGCAATCGTCAATTAAATTCAGCATATTATTACAATATTTACCATTTTCATTGCATTCTTCAAAAACTGTCCCATCCGAACATAACCCACGCAATTGCACATCAACTCCGACGATTTCAAATGCCCCTTCGTCTTCATGGTCTCCGGCCAGAACTTTAATAAAATCCAGCAGGCCATTTGCATCAAAGAAAACCTGTAGGACAAAAGGCCCGTGATCTCCGCCTGTTTCGCACTGGTATCGTCGGAAATTATTATTCCCGTCAAGCACCAGCGTTAAAATATTATTCTCTCCGTATTCCCAACCGTCATCATCTTCAAATCCCGGGTACCCGGAACAAATATTCTTATTTGTCATTGTCCTAATAACAATTTCATAAATCTGCTCCCGGCTATAAGGAAATTCTTCTTTGTTCCATTTATAATCAATATAATTGGTATGCTCTGGCGAACCAAAAAAGCAATCCTGGCTGCCATAATCGTCAGCAATTTCATAACAACCGATCATGTTTTCAGGAAAATGATTGCCGCCATCAACACACCACTTATTGTAATTATTATCTTCACATTGCGGATTACTTCCGGTTGCCCCCATTGATAGAATATAGGGGAAATACGTCGAGGAATTACCATAGCCGACTGAAAATAGCTCGCCTTTTTCGTTTAATTCTGCCAAATAAAAATTATTGATATAATCCAAAGCAAATGGTTGGGCTGGATTTGCTTTCAGATAAAATGAATAAGCCGGATCTATCGCCCAATCGCCTTTATTGCCATATCCGGAATCGTTCCAAGCCCAAGGCGGATTAGCCTTATCATTACCATAGGTATCTCCTTTAAAAGCACCGGAAATCGGCTGCTCAAAACTATAACCTCTGGCTCCGTTATACGCGAAATGGCTGGTAAAAGTATCATTTACACCCGAACGCCTTGACCAAAAAGCGTCTTCTATTGGAAGTAATGCATAGCTGACATCACGATCGTTTCCTTCATTCTGAGGAATAAAGTCCGAGGACCCTTTGTAGCGATAAACCATTCCATCTCCTCCGGGGAAATTTCCCTGGTATTCATAAGGCATTGAGTGCCCAGTTTTACTTTCATCAACACGTACGCCATGCCCTTTTGCCTCGACATAAATTTTTGGCCGCATGGTAAAACTTTGATCGTTTATTTCCCGAGGAAAAGAATTGGTGGAATAAAACAACAAGTCCCCGTGCGATTGTGTTGAGATATACTCAATTGCCCCCAAATAAGGGCCATCATTTTTTCGGACAACCACTTGAACTCCTTCTAAATCATTTTCATGGCAATCTCCAAAAGTACAGGTATTCGCCCAATCGCGGGGATGAAAATCAACATAAATAATAAAATAATGCGTTGCTGTTTCAACAACAGAATAGTAAATAGTTGCGTAATGGGGATAGTTCGGCTCATTCTCCCAATTGTTAAGCCCATTCCAATCTCCGTCAAAATCAAAGTTTATTAAATGTTCCGCAGAATAATCAGAATCATCCGTATCATGATACCAAACCGGTGAGAACCGAGCGACAATATCAAAATAATCTGCCTGGGTCGAAGCGCCATCTTTTTCTCCTTGGCTAGCAACCGCTTGTTGGTCAGGCAGGCCTTCATTCGGATCAAAAAAAACATAGTTTTTGCAATACCCTTTTTCGTGTTCAGACGTCATTATCATCGGCCGAGTTTGCCCAAACTTATCAACCCCGGTTATAACTTTTCCGCATTCTTCTCTAATTACGGCTTCTTCTTTAGAAAGCACCTTTTTTTTCGATAATTCAAATGTCTTGGCAGCAGAATCGGCAGGACATATAAATAAAGAAGAAACAAAGAATAATATCAATAATTTTCCCCAATATCCTCTATCTATTACGATATTCATAATAACCTCCCTTAGGATTAAAAGATCTTCGTACCGTGGCCTTATTATAGTTAAAGTATAAAATACAATATAAAGATAACACATAGGCTCTGGCGTTTTTGAGAAAACGTTTTCTTTATAGAATCTCTGGCAGGCAATGGGACATGTTCCATGAAGCCAATCAAGACGTGTCCCGAGTATCCTTGATTTCTTATTTTTTCTCTTTTATTTATTCAACAAATGATGTCTGCCCCTATTTTATTGCTGCTCCCTTGCCTCTTTTATCCTTTTATGCTATAACTACGTCCTATGGATGCCCCCACACCCATGCTAAAACAGTATCACTCGATAAAAGATAAGCATAAAGACTGTATCTTGCTTTTCCGCTTAGGTGATTTCTACGAAATGTTTTTCGATGATGCCAAAGACGCGTCATCCCTTCTTGATTTGGTTTTGACCTCCCGGGGTAAAGACCCATCGGGCAAGATTCCGATGTGCGGCTTTCCTTTTCATGCGGCGGAGAATTACATTACCCGGCTAATCAGCCAAGGGAAAAAAGTTGCTATCTGCGAACAGATGGAAGACCCGGCCTTAGCCAAAGGAATTGTCAAACGCGATATCCTTAGGATTATTACCAGCGGCACATTTATCGACGAGGACAGCATTAACTCCCGCATTCTTCTTTCCTTAAGCCCAAACGGCTCTGTCTTGGGATTTTCCTTTACCGATGCCAATACCGGAAGGATTCTAACAAATCAAATCCCGCTAAGGCAAAAAGATATCGTCGATGTTATAACCCGGCTATCAGTATCCGAATGCATTTTTCCAATAGGACATGAGGATGTAATCAGAAAAATATTCAATCATCCTCTCTTGCGCCCTAAGAACATAACTCTTAGCCCGTTTGAAGACTGGTGTTTTAATAGCGATATAGCCAAGAAATCATTGTGCGAACATTTTAAGATTCACAATCTAAATTCTTTCGGAATCGAGGCTTTGCCGCAAAGCATTTCTTCAACCGGCGCGCTATTAGAATATTTAAAACAAATGAATAAGCAGCCGTTAAAGCATATGGATAAAGTTTCGCTCTTTACCGACGACAACTATGTTTATATTTCACCGGCGGCGCATAAAGGCCTCGAGATTGATTCCTTAATTAACACGCTCGATAATTGTTTATGCGCACTGGGAAAAAGAAAGTTACGCTCTATTTTTTATAACCCATTAAAATCAATTGAGCCCATTAAGCAAAGGCAGGATGCAATTAAATTATTAATTTCAGATTCCCTCGTCACCGGAGAATTGAGAAAGCTTTTAAAACAAATTCCGGATATTGAAAAAAATATCGCCCGGCTCAGCTGCGGGTACACTCAAGCCAAAGATTTGTTGGCTATTCGAAATACCCTGGTAATTATTCCGGCATTTGTTAACTTGCTTAAGAATTTTATGCTTAAAAATCCTCTTCTTTCCATTCATGATATTCCCGAATTACGAAACCTCCTTAATAATGCAATTAACGAAGAAATGCCATTGAACAATCACGAAGGCAAAGTCATTAAAACCGGCTTTAACAAGGAATTAGACGGGCTTAAAACAATCCAGGAAAATGGACGGGAATGGCTAAAGGATTTCCAAGCGCGGGAAATAAAACGAAGCGGAATCAATTCTTTAAAAGTCGGATATAACCAAGTTTTTGGTTATTACCTTGAAATAACTAATACCAATTTGAAAATGGTCCCGAGCGATTATATCCGCAAACAAACCCTCGTCAACGGCGAGCGGTTTATTACCCAAGAATTAAAAGAATATGAAGATAAAATACTTACCGCCCAAGACAAAGCGTTGGCGCTGGAAGATAAGTTGATTAGAGAAATCCAATCTGAAATATTGAATAATTCATCAAAGTTGCATGAGCTTTGCGAGAGCTTATCCACAATTGACGTTTTATTTTCACTGGCGCTTACCGCCCAAGAAAACGGCTATATCTGCCCGGAAGTTAACGAAAGCACTCTAATTGACATTAAAGACGGCCGGCATCCGGTTGTGGAAAAAACTATTACTGATAATTTCATCAGCAATGACACTTTGCTTGATAGCGAAGAAAACCAGTTAATCATTTTGACCGGGCCGAATATGTCGGGTAAATCAACTTTTATCCGCCAAACGGCAATTTTAGTTATGCTCGCCCAGAGTGGAAGTTTTATTCCGGCGAAAAGCACCACAATCGGGTTGGTGGATAAAATATTTACCCGTATCGGCGCGCACGATGATATTACAAAAGACCAAAGCACTTTTATGGTCGAAATGAATGAAACCGCGGACATCTTAAATAATTTAACCGGGCGCAGCCTTGTTATATTAGATGAAATCGGGCGCGGGACATCAACCTTCGACGGGCTAAGTTTGGCCTGGGCCTTAGCTGAACACTTATGCCACACAAAAGCCCGGACACTTTTCGCAACGCACTTTCACGAATTAACCGCGCTTGCCAATCAATTTAAACAAGTTAAAAATTACAATGTTTCCGTCAAAGAATGGAAAGATGAAATTATATTCTTACACAAAATCATTCCCGGCGGGTCAGATGACAGTTACGGTATTTATGTCGCAAAATTGGCCGGCATACCCAAAAATGTAATTACCCGGGCTAAAAATATTTTAACTCAGCTCGAGCTTAACAATGACCTGAAAGATAATTTACAAGGCGAGTCCAAAGAAAAACAAATAACCTTCTTTGCGCAAAACAAAGCCAAAGATAATTTAAGCGGACAAATTAAATCAGCGCTTGAGGCAATGGATATAAATAATTTGACGCCTCTTGATGCCCTAAATAAAATCCAAGAATTAAAAGAAATAATTAAAGAAGAGAACTAATCTAATATGGGTAACGTAAGAATATTAGCGCCAGAAGTTATCAGCAAGATTGCCGCTGGCGAGGTGGTCGAAAGGCCGGCCTCCGTCGTTAAAGAACTTATGGAAAACTCTTTGGATGCCGAGGCTTCATCAATCGAAGTTTCCCTAAAAGATGCCGGTAAAAAAGAGATTATTATTAAAGATAACGGAACCGGAATTGAACAGGACGATTTAGAAAAGATATTTTTAAGGCATACGACCAGCAAAATCTCATCCATTGAAGACCTTTTTGCGATTAAGTCATTAGGCTTCCGCGGAGAGGCGCTTTATTCGATTGCCGCAATATCGGATGTTGTTTTAACCAGCAAAACAAAATCAGAAGACTCCGCCTATGAAATACACTTAAGAGGCGGCGATAAAATTAATTTCCGCCCCTCGGCTTTCAAAGAACACGGCACCGAAATTAGAATCAATGAGCTTTTCTTTAATACCCCGGCCCGACGTAAATTCTTAAAATCAAACTCGGCGGAAATTCAGCAAGTCTTAAACATTTTTATTCCCTACACTCTTCTTTATCCCGACAAACGTTTTTTACTGTCGCATCAAGATAAAAACTTAATTGACCTTAAGTCCACCTTAAGCCATAAAGAAAGAATTGCGGAGGCCTTGCATTTAGAAAGCAAATATATTTTGGAATCGTCGCAGGATTTACCACAGAGGAATATCCGCATCAAATTATTCGCCGGCGATATTAATATTTCCCGCGCCCGGCGCGATTTGCAATACCTCTTTGTGAACAACCGCCCGGTTTTTAACAAAAACATCTCCTTTCACCTAAACCAATGTTTCCGCTTAATTATGCCGGATAACACTTTCGGTTTCTTTGTCGTGCTTATTGATATGCCGCCGGAAGATATCGACGTTAATATCCATCCGACGAAAAAAGAAATAAAAATGAAAGACGAGCAGGAGCTTTGTTTTATTTTAAAACAATTTTGTGAGCAAACATTGATGCAAAAAGGCAGCACCAAAGAAAGCATCTTCCCGTTACCGCCTAATAGCATTCAAAACACTATTAAGCCAGCCAGAGGCTCGAATGAAATTCAAGAAAGCCTAGAACATATTTTTGATAACGCGAAAACATTTTTTACCCGCGGGAATATCGCTTCGCCCCAAAAAGCACAGACAGCTGTTACAGAAAATAAATATTATCTACCAAGCGACATAAAGTTCCCGGGCCAAGAAACAACATTAGAGAAGAAATTAGCAGCCGCAAATTATATCGGGCAATTCTCAAATAAATATCTTTTATTTGAATCAGAACGCTCTTTACTTGTCGTTGACCAGCATGCAGCGGCAGAACGGATTGGTTACGAGACAATCATTCGGCAGATTTCTAAAAATAGCGTCGAGGTCCAAAGGCTCCTGAGCCCAGTCTTAATCAAATTAACCGCGCAAGAATTAATTGCCTATGAGGAATTACAAAACATTTTAGATAAATTCGGGTTTGAAAACAATCAATGGGACCAGGAAACAATCGCCATACACACGCATCCACGAATTTTTAGCGATGTCGAGCGTGCTGTACGTAATATCTTTAGCGGTGAGGTTATTGACAAAAACAATATTGACGCTTTAGCCCGTCGGGCCTGCCGCGCGTCGATAAAGGCCGGTGATATTGTAAACGCGGATGCTGCCAATTATCACAAAAAACAACTCTTAAATTGCGTTGATCCCTTTACCTGCCCGCACGGCCGTCCAATTATTGTGGAAGTTAAAGAAGAATTCTTAGACAAACAATTCTTAAGAACCTAAAAATAGGGACAGACACCGATTATCAGTTTAAGGTTTAAGGATAAGAATTTGAAGACTTGCGAATCTTTATGGAAAATGCCCCCCGAAGCAGTGCTTATATCAATATTTAGAAATTGCGCTCAAGAATATTGAATTCTTTAAATCCTAATTGTTGGGCCTTATTAAGTTGCGTGCGAGGAATAAGTAAAAATAAAGTGTATCCGGCAGGGCAATCATCTTTTGGGCAAGTCTCTTTTTGTTCGCCATAACGCTGTTTATATGACCAGGAATCCACTCTCATCACCTGCAATCCTTGCTCAAGGTAATAACTTTTTATTATTTCTGCCTCAGCCGACTCAATGAATAAAGGATTGTTGCGAGGAAATTGCGTAATCCTCCTCTTTTTATTCTTCTTAAGCCAGAATGCCTCCCAAGGATTAATTCCTTTTATCGGGTCACGTTCAACCCAAACTTCTTTATAACGGGACATATCAACTTTTATCCCTTGAGCAAAAACATTTTGCAAAAGAATCGCAAAAAATAAAACAAAGAATAATATTTTTTTAGTCATAGCTTTTTGATTATATCAAAAAACATGAAGAGACTACATTAAAATAATTGGTGTCTGTCCCTATTTTGCTACTTCCTCAAGCGGATGATATTTAAGAGGTGAAAATACTAAGGCTGGAACAGGTGCCGAATTAGCAATGGCCGGCAGGTTAAAAATCCCGATATTAGATACATCGACGGTAAACTTTCCCATTGCGGTTAATTCAATCAATTGAAAACTATCAGACAAAGGCAATACTTCCGCAGATGGATTAGCGAGAGCAGCTTCATCTAGATATTTAAAATATCCTTTAATTGAGTCGGCCATCAATCTCTTATCAACCTCACTAAATACAACTTGCCAAACGGAACTTGCCTTTTGTCTTTCTTCTCCCGCAAATACTGCCCAGTCAGATTGCGGTGCGGCGTTAATAAAGTTATTCACCAAACTTTCAAATATCTGTCCATATAAAGCCTTATCCGGATTATTTAAATACCCTTCATAATAGGTTTTCCACGTTCCATCTAAAGGCGCGCCGTTTACTTCAGTTTTTATCGCGACAACCGACGAACGCCTATTTCTTTCATCATCATTTGGATTAAAGTTATTTAATATTGCTATGGGATATATCGGATAAACTTGAACAAAAACTAAATCATTTGTTATCGTTAATTTGGCTGACGGAGGTATTGCGCCGGCATTAATATGGGCATCGTCCTTGGGTGGAATTGCGCCGCTATTGCCAACATTAGATTTTGTTAATCTCCTATCAACTTCAGTAAACACTCCATTCCAAACAGAATCAGGATTCTTTCTCTCGCTTGCAGCAAATACCGCCCAATCAGAATCAGCTTTGGCATTAACAAAGTTATTTACTAACTGCTCGAATATTTGCCCATATAAAGCGTTATCCGGATTTCTTAATTTACCTTCATAATAGTTCCGCCAAGTTCCATCCGTCGGTGCTCCATTTGTTGAAGTCGATATGGCAACGACCGAACCAATTGGCTTTGTGTTAACCTCAGTTACCTCTTGTCCAAACATATTCAAATCCTTGGCCAGAACCGGCATCAATTCTTCTCGGATATAAATTATTTTATTACGATTTGCTTGAGCGATAACTTCTTGAATAACGAATACCATTATTGGCGGATCGAGCTTAAACATCTTTGCAACCTCAATCATCATCTCTATCGCGTTAGAAAGCAATTTCATAAACTTAGCTAACAAATCAAAAAGATACTTTAAATAATCACTGATGCCGGATAACAATTTATCCAATTCGGCTGAAATTATGTGTTTTGTTTTACCGGCTTCTTCATTAAACAATCCAGATTTATCGTTTCTTAAAATATTAAATGGAACAATATTAATGTTTATCGTCGAATAAACTCCACCCCAAGCTGATAATATCGGTACCAAAACAACCTCACGGACAGAATGAGTAATTTCTCCAAATATATTCCTGTCAGGGATTGAAACAATATTGCGTTCGGCTTGATTGATAATAATTTCCTTTAAATCCGGTTTAATACGGCCGTTAGATGCAAACATTGATTCATCTAAAGAATTACGGGCAGTCTCATCCGCGAGATTTTCAATCATTTCCGGCTCATCCGCCGCTGCACTACCTTTTAAATGCCTTAAAATATTGTTCAAATCTCCCCGGTAAACATTTCTTACACGGATAATATCCTTTGCAGAGTTAATCACCTCGATATCCTTTAAAACTGCCGCATGATTATCCGTTCTTAAAATTCCTTTTGACGATTCTTCGTTTTGCAATATCGCCCTTGAGCCTGTGACGGTTAATCTTTCAGTTACCAGCCCTTCAGAATCAATTTTCCCGTCAGCAATAACTTCAATATCGTCATGTTTCTGCGGCAATTCATAATGGAATCTGTTATTCTCGACCTTTGACCAAACCCCGTCTCTAAATATTGCTTTGTAATTACCTTCTGCGCCATACACAAGCCCGCTATTAAGATTAATAAAATCATCATCGCTTATTCCAAACTCATCTTTGGGCTCTATTGCAATATGTGCCAAGGCTTCTCTCGCGGTCAATACTGCGGCTTCTAATCCTTCATCATTATTCTCAACTCTCTTGAAGTTGCTTTCCCAGTTCTTTAAATCTTCGACGTGTGTTTCATGCGCGGCAATTTTAATTAAGCCTTGCGACTCATGGATTATCGTATATTTTAAGAACATCCTTTGGCGATTTTGCAATCGTTTAGCCAATTCTTCTTGTAGAATTTGCCTTAAGAAATCAAAGATATTTACATCGCGGCCGCCAAAGAAATTCTTCAGGTTCTTGAACCTTCCGCCGTGGGCTGCCGTAAACCTTCCGCGCAATTCGTGCATTACTCTGATTAAAAGCGCTTTGTTTCGGGCAATCTTATGACGGTCAAAATAATCAATTGCTTTTTGGATATGCAATTTTTGCGCTTTTGACAATCCTTTGGCACGTGCCAAATTCTTTTCTCCAATAACATAACTCATAAATTCTGCTAATTTGCGGTTTATATCCCGGCTGCTTAACGAATTGAAATAATAATTAACCCGGCTATTGTCTTTATTCTTCATATCAGAAATAATCATTCTTGTTTGACGAATGGATTCCAAGTCATCAACCCATTTTGCCAATTCTTCTTCTTTTTTCGGCCGCTTGGCTAATAATACCTTTTCAATCCTAAGAACATGCTCATAAGCTTCTTGTAAGGCCGCTTGGTTCTCTCGCCTAAGAATAGTTTCTTCTTTTGTAACAATATCAATCGCGTTTTTAATTAATAATTCCAGCTTACTGCTATCTTTCAAAACTCCTTCCTCAATAATAGGCGACAATTCTTTTAGCATTTGCGGGCGGTTATTTAATTCAATAAATAGTTCGTATTCTTTTAATGCCAATTCAATCGCATCACTTAACAAAACCGGCTCTAAATCGATAATCCTTTGCATATCAGAATAAAATTTAGCAACATCCTCTTTCTTCATTCCTTCGTCTATTGCCAATCTGACAGCCCGGATTAATACTTTATCCATTTTATCTCTATCCGTCGGACTTTTTAGTTTAGCTATCGGAGCCAACACATCCAATAGTTTTCTGTACTTAGCCAATGTAGTAAAGACAAAATATTCGTGGCTAAATAATCGGATTAAACTGGCCATCAACTTCGCTTTATTGCCTAGAATTACTTTTCTTAAATTTCTTTTAATACCCTCTATCGCCTGGGTAAATTCCTGAATATCTTCATCAGTTATTGGTTCACATTGATCTTTTTCGATAATAGAAGCATTTAAGTAATTCTGGAAGTTAGCCAGAATACCGTCGTTAAATATGCCCTCTTCGGCTCGTTGCGACGGAAACTCAACTAAAGACTTATATTCGGCAAGCGAAACAAGTTTACGGACAACCAACTTGCCATATTCATTTCTAGCCAAATCATCTTCATTAAATTTAATTCCCAACTGGACAAATACTTCCATCGGGCCTTCTAATAAATAACCAGCCGGCCGGGGTTCTAAATTTTCCGGCTTATACCGGTCAACTTCTATTGAATACCACTGATGCCTGATAAACAAGCTCGTATCAAAAGACTCATCAACAAATTTCTTAACAAACATTTTTTCATCCAACACGGCGTGTATTTCACCCTCAAAATATACCGCCTTTATCTGGCCAACTTGTTTACTATCATAAACCGGCATTAATATTCCTTGTTCTTGAATATTATCGCCTTGGGTTAAATTTAAGTCTTCTATTTGTACATTCGACAAAATATAACCGTTAACAAAAGTCAATTGATTTGGATCTTCCGGCTCAGGCTTGTATATAAGCCTTGCTGTAATCGCGGTAGTTGTTCTTTCATTGGTTTTATAATCTAAAGCTTGGTCGACACGTTGGCTTAAAAATACCGGTTGTAGCCTTCCGTCGGGATACTCTCTTTTATAAGTTTTAACTCCGTCGCCGGAATAAAGAGGAATATCTATTTCATCTTTTTCTAACTCAAGCTCGAAAGCATTTACGGCCCTAACATCATCCAATTCTCTTAAATAATCACGGATATCCTGTTCCAATCGTTCTTCTGCTTCTTTTCCTAAATGCCGGGAAACTTGCAGGACTTTTCCGATTTGTGCCGAGGCTTGAATTCCGTCCATAATCGCCTCAAAAACAATTCTTTGAGCATAAATGGAATCTTCATCAGGTAAATTCAAGGCCTCACGGCCGCGTTCTATTTCTGCCGAAGCAATCTTTGAATCGGTTGCAATATCAATAACCGACTTAGCGCAATTTACCTTCAATCGGCCGTTATTTATTAGTGCAATGTCGCCGCGGCCGAATAATTGGCTAACCTCAGCCCGTTCCATCGATCCAATTCTTAAAATATTTATTAAAGGAAGTGTTTTGGCATCTTTTAACCTCTCAACAATATTCGACCCAGCCGATAAACCTAAATAAACTATAACCAATTCTTCCGCTGAACCATCTTTTTGGATATCACAGATATGTTCTTCCGCTATTTTCAATTGCTCTTTATTAACCTTGCCCGGTTCCTTCTCGCCGACAAAGATTATTCTTCTTCTTTTGCCATTAGCATCTACAAAATATCCGTCCGGTGTGATTCCTTTAATTATTTCTTCATATTGCGCCCGCCTTACTGAAACCAAAGTCAATCCACCGGCCCTAAAATCATCTGAAGCCAATTCATCCTGCAAAATCTCAACGGTATTTTTACCTTCAACTAAGACTAATTTGCCTAATTTTGTTAAATCATCTTCCGGGACTATTTCTTTAACCTGGAAATTCAATTGAGCTAACTGTAACTTTTCCGACTTGGCCGAACCGCCGTCGGATACAATACCTTTCAACAATCTTAAGGCATCGGTCGCATGAGTCGGATTTTCGCTCTTAAACTGGCTGGCATTTAAAAATTCTGCCCGGTCAACCGGTTTATTCATGCGTCGGGCCGCTTCAATTACGAGCATTTGAGCGGTTATATAATCTCCGGGGATCGTATCCGGCTGAACATAGCTTTGCTTGCGGCATAATAGCGCAATCTTTTTACCATTTTGGATAACAAATTCCGGCGACCACCTTTTCCAAATAATATCCAAGACGATATTGGCAATACGTTCATTCTCTTTTTCGTTTTCCAGCATTAATATTTTGGCCGCGATTAATTCTCTTATTCCGATTTCGAATTTCTCGTATGGAGATAAAGCCTCACTATCCAGCCTTACTTTCCTAAATTGCGCTCCACGATTTCTATCATAAACAATGTTTTCGCGGTTATCGCCGATGATTCCGTCAATCAAATCAAATATTGCTTCCCTTTGGACGAGCATTCTTTCATTGCGCCGTCCAACCTCATAAGCCATCTGCTCAATAACCGGCAACGTCTTAAGCCTCGCGCCTTTTCTAATCTTATTTGCGACTTCTCCGGCAATCTCTAAAACCTTCTCACCGTCGCGGGCCGGGCCGGTAATAAGCGGGTTCTCGCGCAAGAAAGAATCAATTTCGCCGATAATGCCGAACGAGCTCTTCACAATTTCCGGATGATAGCGCGCCAATTCCAGAAACGCCCTAAAGGAAACAATTTTAATCCCTGGCAGACTCATTTGCTTATCCGCATTTCTACCATCGATTTCAATTAGAGGAGCATCGCCAAAAATAAACCTGTCCTTGCCAAAAGCATCGGCGACTTTATCATTCGGCATTATCATTAATATATTCTCACTTTTGTACTTCTCATACATATAACGGGCTAAAGCTCCGGCAGAAATAGTTTTTCCCGAGCCCAAGCTCGCCGATAAAGCTACTCGCACTTTTTTATTCTTTTTGGCTACTTCTAAGGCTTTAATCATACTCATCAAATAATATCCCAAAATTAACGCTGACTGTTCGCGGTTCCGGCCATATTCCATTTCATATTCCGGATGCTTGTTGCGGTTAGCCTCCATCAAATCCCAAAGGGTTTTGACATCTTTTCTTAAATCAGCGGAAACATCAGATAGGGCAATTTCTTTATTGTACAAACTAATCGCCAGAAGCCCGACTTTCGTGTAATATTCAAAATCAACTTGAGCAATATCTTCATCTTCTACAGGACGCTGTTCGGCAACAATTTCTTCCGGAGACTTATTATCCAATGGCGCTTTAAATCCTTCCGTCGGACTCTTTACCTCCGTAGCCTTTGGTTTTTCAGCTAATAAATTATCGTCTGAATTTATAATTGGGCTGGCGGAAATATCTTCCTCTCCCATTGTTGAAGGGTTACCGCCACGGTACTCGCCTTCAATCCCAGCTGATTCACACTCAGCTTCCAGCCCAAAATCAAATTCCGTATTTTTATTTTTTATCGTCTTTACTCCAAATACCACGTTTAAAGCATTCAATATTAGCCACAAAATTACACCACAAATCCCAGCATAAATATCCTGTTTGTCCTGTACTCCCCAATGAATAATAGTTTCAGGTAAGGTTGTATATATAACTCCTATTAATCCAGAAATAATACTTGCCACAACAAGCTTACTGGTCTTGAACTTATGCACTTTCTGAAGCATTATCGTAAAACATAAATTAAATAACCACGCGATGGCAAAACTGCTGGCAAAACTAGTCGCATGACTAACTATAATTTCAGGCGCATAATATATTTTCTTTTGAAAAAGTTCCTCATTTGCATGCCCAAAGAATAAAACAATAAAACCGGTCAAAAACATTAGAAGTGAAGACCAAGACAAATAATAATTAGACAAAATTCTTTCCTGCAAGTTTTCCTCATAATTTCTTGGGCTGGCGGAAATATCTTCCTCTCCCATTGTTAAAGGGTTACCGCCACGGTATTCGCCTTCAAGCAGAGCCAACCACTTCGGTTGTGCTACCAGCCCAATATCATTTTGTTTTAAATATTTGATATGTCCTTCTAATAAATTATTATCAATTAGAAACTTAATTGTACGTTTTTGGATTTGTTCTTCGGATTCGTTAGGATATAAGATGTGGAATAATTCATGGCCTTCAAAAATAACCCTTAATACTTCCGGCGGTGCGCGTAGCAAATTCGGGTTAACATATAAATAGGCCTTGACATCCCTACGAACAACTCGAACCGCAATCCTTTGATTAGGATTAATAACAGTAATAACCTTGAATTCCGCCAAAGCATCTTGGCTTAAGCCAAATGATTGCTCTATCAAGGATTTCTCTTGCGGCAATGCGTTGCGTTCTTTTTTATTATCTACCGGGAGTGTCGCCGGATATGATTCAGCCGATGAATCAGATTCATCATTTCTTATTTCATTAGCATTATTGGCTATTTGTCCGTTGCCATTACCATTCTCTTTTTGCTGCGCTCGATCCTGAACAAAATATACACTCGGATTATTTATATCCTTAAGAACAATGCAACCTTCAATGTCTCTGGCCTGATTAGATTTTTGTTCAATTGTTTGGGCGACTTCGGCTATAACCCTTACAATCCCCACAGATAATTCAGCATTTATTGTAAAAATATCTTCCGCATAATTTATTCCTTTTCTAATAACATCACCTCCGGCAAGAATTAGCCTCTTATTTTTATTAGCATAACTTAGACGCTTTATTTCTTTTGTCTTCTTGTTATAGCTATACCGGTGTGCCAGGCCTTGGTAAATACCAGCTCCACTTACCAAAGCTTCGCCTAATCCCTGGACTATTTCAATAATCATTTCATCAGCGCTTCCATTTGCCGGATTCTCAGTATGAACTACAAAGCTAAAACTCGACGGAATCATTTCTTGAATCAAAACAGCCATTCGCACCTTTTTATGGTCAACATGATTTTCTTCTCTGTCATAAAATGCCCTATCTGTCCAAATCGACGCCCAGACACGCTTAATATGGAAACTTAAAGAAATTAAATCTTGCGGATCGATTGCCGGGAACGAATCATACAATCCGGCACCGGCATAATCTTTTAAGTCTTCCGCGTTACTTGTCGATCTTACGAAAACAAGCCCTGTTCCGACATTGGCAATAATTGAATCGCTGATATCCTTAATAGTTTCATCCGGAATAACCAGCATTAAGAATAATTTTCTAAGCTTAAATAATTTCTTCCTTTGATTTTTCTCTCCTTTTATTCTTGCCTGCCGCAATAAACCGTTTATTTCTTTCTTAACTTGCGCATTCTGCGGAAGACTCAATATATATTCAAAGAAAGCGAAACTTAGCGTAATACTTTTTGTGGTAGAAATGTTTTCCGGCAACAACTTGTTTAATGCTTCAAGTAAGAAAGCTTTATTTCCTACCGTATCTTTTTCATATTCATCCGGTAACAATATCCGGACGGAATCAAGGTTAACTTCCGGAAGTTTGACAGAATTACCATTTCCATTTTTCTTTTCTAGCTGGACAACTTGTTCTTTCGCAACTCGAATCTTTGGCATTTGCCCTTCGGTTAAACTAATTGAAACACATTTTCCAAAATACTTTTCTAAAACTTCCAGATTAGAACAAACAAAGAATGGAATGCTATTTTTTCTGGCCCTTATTGCTGGATGGCTAAGAAGGGTGTCTTCTTTTAAAGTTATAATTCCGGCGACATTTGTAACGACAGGCACATCCGGCATTGATTCAATTACAATAATTTCATCTTCTTTTACCCGGCTCAATTGATTTACATTCTTTATATACCGCAACTTTCCTTCCATTTTACCGGGGGCAACAATTTGCCAACCGGACACATTCGCTTCTTCCATAACCCATTCTTTGATTTCCTTTAAGAATAAGGATAAAAGATAAATCGTATCCGACCTGAAGATGTTAGATGAGAATGTTTCAACCCAGAAATAATTATCGCCTTCTATTCTTGTATCTTTTGCAATTCCTTCCGCAAATGCCTGGTAATCGTCAATTGATTCAGATGAAGCTTCTTTTATTACTCGTTCGATTCTGGTTAATATTGAATACAGCCTTAAAGGATTGGCTTCGTTTTCTAAAGTTTGCAATTCTCCTTCTATGCTTTTTAACATTTGCGTCTGATATCCGTTAGCAGCAGTATTCATTAATAGCAATCTTAAGAATCGAATCTTGTCCGAGTAAGAATATGCTGAGATGCTTACTTCGTCCGAGAAAATCTCATTAAATGTCCGATAGAAAAGTAGCTCAAGCCTGTTATCTAACTTTATGCTTTGATATCTTTTTTCTCCTGTTTCGCTCATCAAATATTCATTTAAAGCTAATCTTGCGCCGATAAAACTTTCCAGCTCTTCTAACCCAAACTTACAATTCTCAATAGTATCCCGTATCTTCTCGGATAATAATTCCGGAGGATTAACGCTTCCGCTCCAAGCCTCAAATATTTGCGTTATAGAATTAATACTGCCTTCACCATAAACTTCCTCGAGAGTTACTATTAACTGGTCACAAGACCTCAGAATTCGCTGCTTTATAAACTGATCAGTAATCACATCAGATTCGGCTATCGAATATCCCAAACGTTCCAAGCCAGTACGTTCTTTTCCGTCTGATTCAACAAATTCCCTGTAATGCTTTAAAATTATAAGATCTTGCGGAGACGGCCTATTATGGATTCTATCTCTGATTTCACCCACTAATCCCGCCCGGGAATCACCTCCAACAATAGCTGTTACAAGCTGTACTGCCTGTTCTCTCAAGTCATTTAATTGGTCTCTTGTCCCCAAAGGAAGTGCTTTTATTAATCTTCTTTTATGCAAGAGCGGCAAACTATAAATGTCTAAGACTTCTAATAATTTGGCCCGTAATCCCGGCAATCTCTCTTCGACATTAGCCATCGCCCTAAATCCTGTATCTTCCCCTAAGCCTTGGCTGATAAAACGCATCGTAATTACGATTTTATTTATCAGGAATGACACAACATACGGATAAGTTGTTACCATTCCCAGGATATTCTCGATGCCGTCCCATCCGCCGGTTATTCTCCCATACATATTAATTGACAGAGAAGAAATGAAAGCTTTCTTAAGATTTTCTATTAAATTAATTATGCTTTGTATTTCTTCGCTATTATTTAGTATTGCTTTATACTCATCGAGTTTTTTATTGGAGGAAAAATCTGCCATCAGCTTAATCATCATCCCGGATTCTTGTTCTTCTCTCATCAATAAAACAATATTAGCCGGCATCATACTTCTTAAAAATAATTCTAATTTGTTATAGATCGCTTCATAAAGATCATTTCTAGCCATAGCAATAACATTTAAAATAACAACTAAATTTCCCTTAATAACTGTTTCATCGCTCTCTATCACTTCATTAACAAACGAGCTATATACTCCATTAATATAATCACCTAAAAAATTTCTTTTTAAGATTTCATCATCTTGCCCGCAGGCCACAATCTTCTTTTGAATAAGCGCTTGAGCCAATAAATCGATTAACATCTGATTAAAATGAACTGAATTATGCTTTCTAATTTCTGCAATTAAAGCTACTATTGCCGCCAATATTCCGGAATTTAGTTCTTCTCTCTTTAAATACTCAATAATAAGCCTTATCTCTTTTGTCCCGACAAGCTGTGGATTAGTAGAAATAATTGCCTTAGCAGCCTCGATTGCGGCAATATATGCAATTGGATTCAAGCCCCGCATTTTAATAACTCGTTCAACACAAGCTAATGTATTGGCATTAACATAACCCTCTTCCCAATCTACAGCGCCAAATCGTCCGATTGCCCGGGCAAGAGCTAAATAAGCGTTGGAATCAAGACCATTAAGGTTAATCAATTGATAAAGAGTAGAAAGAGACCTCTTTGTTTCTTCTTCATTTGCCGACTCTGCTTTAGCGTTGTCTCGCCAAAGACTTATACTATGTTCAAAACCTATAAATCGGATTATATCTGCCGATAAAATATAAGCTTCTGTCTTTAATCCTTTTGTCTTTAGCAGGGCTACGGCATCATCCTCGATTCTTTTGCGCAAATCTTGATCTTTTGTCTTATTTCTTATCACACCTAAAGCTAAAGCCGAATCTCTTGTTATTACTTCACCGAACAAGAAATCAACAATTTCAGTCAACAATTTCTTGTTTTCTGGTTTTTCCACTAGATAAGCGAAAAATGTTTCAGTACCGCGTTTTCCCAGCATTGCAATTAGCAAATCTAGATATTCACTTTTTAATAATTTGATTATGCCGTCAAGGCTTTTGTTGTCATCAGCCCGAACTGCTTTTAAAATAGCCGTAATATAATTTATCTTTGAATTATCAATTTCAGTAGAAAAATCATTTTCATCCTCAAACAAGTAGCTGTTATCTCCAATAAACTTAAATACTTCCTCTGTATCTTCTTCCGCCTGCAAAGCAACCTTGGTAAAAATCGCCATTCCATATTTCTCGACCAATTTTTGAACGCTAGCAAAAACCATTTCACGCCCATATCCTCTATCATTCTTGCCAACAAAGAATTCTGATACCACTAAATGCTCCCAACCTTCCCTGCATATATAACTGCATAATTCGTGCCGGTTATGTCCATATCCGCCCACAACTCTTAAAAGGCTAATTTTATTTTGCAAATAAATAAATGGAAATCTGCTGAACTGCGGGAAATACCAATGTATACAAGCATGCGTATCATGGTCGCCAATTCCGTCGTAAAAACCATACCCGGGATTAAAAGCAAAATTGGCTTCTTTAATAAAATTAGCCGCTACTTTATTTAGCTCACCTGATTTATTAATTCTCTTAAACCAATACGTAAAGAAATCCGCAAAATAATGGTCATAATTTCTAAGCATCCGCACCGCCAAACTAAATCCATAATATAAACCTCTTATCTCATTTACAGGTTTCCAGGCTGATTTACTTGTCCCCTCAATATTTTTTATAACTTCAGGTGAAATAAATACCGCCAAAACTTTCTTCCACAACTCACAATAAGCATTCCAATCGATTTGCTGCCTTTGCCTATCATGTTCATAAAATATTTCGTTTATTAAATCTTCCTGATCATAATAAATAAACCGTTTAGCTAAATACCCGTATAAAGCGCTGGAAGAAACAGCTTTTAAAATTCTGTTAAAATCTTCTTCGGTTATCATCCGCCCTGAAGCTTGCAGGCCATATTCGTAAATAAGATTCTCGATAACTCTTACCGTAATTCCTACAAAAGCTTCCTTCTTGTCTTTCGCATATTCTTCCGGCACTTGAACCTTTGTTTTATCTTCACCCCAGAAATGGACAGTAAATCTTCCGTTATTATGAAATCCATATCCTCTTGGGCCGATAAAAACATTTGACCTGTTAGGAAGGAACGACAATGTAATCCCCAAATTCTTAATTCTCAAATTATCTTGATCAACATTATCATTTCCTTTGTCTTTATCGGCGTCTAGAGAATTATCATCATTATCAACATCATCTTCTATGTTATCAGTACTATCAGCTTCATCTTCTTTTGGTTTTCTTGCCGTCTTGAGCTGTCCTCTTTCATCTATAATGATTGCTTCCTCTTCTCCAATACCCTGCCACCCAAAAGTATTGTGCTTTCCACCTAGGATATAATTGTGCCCTTCTATAATTTCATAACCATTCTGTTCTATCCAATTTAACAATCCGGTAGAACTTCTGGTTATCTCATAGCGACCTTCGTCGGTAATTACGAGATACTGCTTGCCTTCTTTTTTAATCCTTAAAAATATAACATTGCGGTGTTCCATTTCCTCAATCTCGAAAACAACAAAAACATTTTCTCTTGCTACCTCCATATCTACAACTGTCTTTTGACCCGAAGAAGGATAAATCGTTGGCATATTTTCTTGATTACCTTCTGACCAATAAGCCTCTCCCGTTAAATCATCAGAATTCCACGAAGGATGCAGGCTTAAGATTTCAACTCCCGGAAAGAGTTCGTGAGTGGATCTTTTCTCGGTTTTGTTTGAATATCTACTATATTCATAAGACCGTCTTGCCGAGAGGTTAAGGAAGAATGAATCTAAATTGCTTTCAGGGACAACAACTATTTCTGGAGTATCTTCAAAAACTGCCTCAATAGCAAGTTCAAAGATAAATTGTTGAACTTTTGTTAAGGAATCGCAAAACTCATCAATTGCTTTAGTATCGCGATTGGCTTGCAAATGATCTTCACCCCGTAATACTTCCAGATATTCATGAAAAGAAATTGACTCTAACATTTCTTTTTTGTCATA
>JAKLDK010000029.1 GCA_022703565.1 Candidatus Omnitrophota bacterium | reverse complement strand
TGGACCGCCAACCAATACGAGTGCTCCAAGGTTAGAACCTTTTAAGTTATTTCTTTTTAAAAGTTCTTTTGCAATGTCAATTGCTTTTTGAAAAATTGGAATGCGGTCTGCTTTGGCTGTTACGTGGTGGGTTGATTGAGCCTTAGTTTTCTCCATAAAATACCTCCGTTATAATTTGATAATTTAAAAACCATTCTAAATCAACCCTTCGACCGGGATAAAGAGTAAAAGAACCAAAGAATTGAGAAAAAGAAAACGGCAGGCGTAAGCCAGCGGATAAATCAATTTCTCTTAATCGAAGATCGAGAAAGAAATGTAAATAAACCGAGATTTTGCATTAGGAACATTTTCCTAAACAGATTTACTGAAAGAAAATGTGCCGCAAAATCGGCCGCTACTATTAAAGCCCTATTCGAGAAAAGCGGCATCCTAATCCAAATTACATTTTCTAATAAAAAATTTGGGATAAATTAAGTTAATAGATCTCGTTTATTTCTAATTATGAATGAGCACAAGTTTCATATTGTAACAAACAAACAGAATATTCACAAATATTATTTAAAACGAATTCTTGGCGTAATTTATAGGCAACAATTGAAGGATAACGCAAGTTTTGAGTGTTGAGATAAAGAAGTTATTAAGAATACTGCTTTTGTCTGTCACAGAAAATAATATGGTTTTCCGTTTGAAAATAGGCCGGTATGCTTGATAATAATTATATGATAAACAGAAGAAATATTTTGTATTTTAACCTAATCCTTGTGTTCCTTTTGGTTTGTTATAGCCCGGCGGTATTTGTTTTATATGCTCATCATGATGATTATACCTTTTGGCAAATGGTTCCCGGTTCATGGGAAAGGCACACCTTTGCTAATTATTCGCTATTGATTGGCCGCCCGGTAGCGGGGTTAATATTGACCTGGTTAAATTGGGGTATTGATTCTTTCTTTGATTTAGCTGTATATCGGCTAACTAATGTTGTTATTTTAGCCCTTTGTTGTTTTATTGGCATGATGTTTTTAAACAAACTGTTTAAAAGGCAAGAGCACGCGCTTCTAATATCCTTAGCAGTTTTTACTTTGCCGCCTTTCCAAAGTATTGTTTCTATAGCTGCGGCTGGCCCTTGTCTGCTCTCGGTTTTGTGGGTAAGCGGGGCTTGTTTGCTGCTTGACAGAATTCCAGATAACAAAATATCTTTTAAGGACAAATCGGGGAGAAGTTTTATTTCTTCTGTAATCCTTATAATATTGGCGCTGATGATTCATCAGTCAGTTGCGGCTTTTTATTGGTTTTTAACGATGGTTATCTTCTTGGCGAATTTTAACGGCAATAAAAAACGGATAAACATATTTATTATGGCGGGTGTCGCTGCATATTTTCTTTATGCCGGGTATATTCTTTTGGCTAGGCCGTTCTTTTTTAAAGAAAATTTAGGCGATTATAGCCCGTATCAATTGTCTACTGATTATGCTGATAAATTATTATGGTTATTGAAAGAGCCTTTGGTTAATGTTTTTAATTTTTGGAACATATTCCCCAGCCGGTTATTTGCGCTTGTAATTGCGGGATTCCTTCTATTCAGTTTCGCAATTTATTTATACAAATATTTCTTTAAGAAGAAATTAATGAGTGGAGACCAACAGGCTAACGCCTGCGGTACCACTATATCCTCAATATCCCCTGCAGGGACATCGAGCTTAGGCGAAATACCTCCCAGAAGTACATTCATCTCCGCCCCTGCGGACGTGGCATTCTGTTGGCGGGGTAAAAAAGAAATTCTTTATCAGTGTATTATTGCGGCAGGGATTTTTGTCTTAAGTTTTCTTCCAAACCTAGTCTCTTTAAAGAATGCGGCATTTTACCGCTGCCTTGTTTCCGTCGGGGCAATAGCGTTAATTCTTGCTGTTCTTTGCCTGCGCTTATGGGTAGATATTATTGTGCCTGGCAAATTCCGAGAGAGAGTATTAACTTTTCTTCTGATATTTTTATGCTTGTGGGGAGGATATAAGGCCTTTAGCAACATATATTTCTACCGTTCTGTGCCCAGCGCAGCTGAATATAAATATATAAAAGGAGCGATGCATAAAGCTGATTCTAATTTATACAATAGAATATATTTTATAATGCCCGATTCTCATTTAGTAAAAGGCAGGTACGATGAATTTAATGTTCCTTCAACTTCCTTTGCTTCAGATATCAGGCATATTGTAACTTGTGTTTTACGGGAGATGGCGCAGGAAAAGGGTTTGGAGATTATATTTTTTGATAGGCACATGTACCGGGATATTCCGGTCCGGTATGTTTATAAAGTGCGGGAAGGAGAGGCTTTTGCTAGAGCGTATTTTGTTGATGGTGGCTTAGCTCAAGAGCAAGCCCAATTTGATAGTAAAACTTTAGTTGTAGATATGAATGTTTTTTTTGCAAAGTGACATTTTTGTAAAAACAAATACCGCAGTAATAATTATCTTAATAGGCCTTTAAAAATCCTCAAAAATAACTAATTAAAATTCCAATCAAATATTGTTTATGCCACCAGTTGTGATATGATAAATGCAAGGTTAACTATAGTTAGCCGTTTTATGTGTCAATAAGGTTAACAATTGTTTAATTGGTTAACGAGCGTTTCTTAAAACATGACTTCTTTAAAAACAAATTATATTTCAACTGCAGAACTAGCCAAATTACTTGGTATCAGCCCGGTCGCGGTATTTAAACGTATTAAGAAGGGGCAGATCAAGGCGGTAAAGATTGGGCGTAGTTATGCCATTGATAAATATTCCTTAGAAGCACAATTTCCTTCATTTGCGCAAAGTAAAAAAGACTTCAAAGAATACATTTCGGTTATGGAAGCGGCGCAGGTTTTAGGGGTCAGCCGCGGAACAATTTTTAATCAGATAAAAACATGTTCTTTAGAAGCGAAAAAAGTTGGGCGTCATTATGTAATTGATAAATCTTTAATTGTTAAAGGCAAGGCTCAAGAGCTTTGCCATGAAATGGTTGTTGGGAAGGAATATGTTTCTGTCCCGGAATTGGCGGGTATTCTTGGCATAAGCCGTATTGCTGTTTTTAAGAAAATTAAGAAAGGCCAGATTAATGCCAGAAAAGTCGGGCGTCATTATGCAATAGCTAAAGAAGAAGTTTTGGGGAGAAAAGAAGAGAAGGCGGTTCTTAGCGCCTTCCAATATATGTCGGTTCCTGAAGTTGCAAAACATTTAGGGTTAAGCCGCATTGTTGTATTTAAGCGGATTAAAGAAGGGCAAATTAAAGCAATCAAAATAGGCCGAAGCTATGCTGTTAAAAAAGCAGAGCTCGGTCTTTTTGTTTATGAGAGTAATAAAAATTAGATGAGACACATAAAAAAGACAATTTGGATTGCAGTGTTAACCATGCTTATGGCCGGGGGCATAAGTGTCTTTTGTGCCTCTGAAGCTCACGCGGCATGGTTTGACCGGGCTTGGAAATTCCGCAAGTCGCATTTGATTACGCCATCCACCGGGTCTATTAGCGCAGGAACAAATTATCAAGTTAAGGTTGTTGTTCACAAAGGCGCTGGTTCAGATAGCGGAGTGGATGTTTATTGCGGAAGTAATTGCCAGGATGATTTCGACGATATCCGATTTACGGGTAATAATAATAAAACGACTCTGGATTATTGGATGGAAGAATATACGAGCGGTACGAGTGCGACATTCTGGGTTGAGGTGGCGGATGATTTGGGCAGTAATGCGACAATTTATGTTTATTACGGAAACCCTAATGCTTCGACAGCAAGTAATGGTTCGAATACTTTCTTATTCTTTGATGATTTTAGCGGTACTTTGGCTAAATGGTCAAGGGATAAAACCTCCGGTGTTTATCCTGAAATTCAGGCTGGTGGATTTGTTCGCTGCGGAGGCGGAAGTACAACTAGCCCTTATGGGCATACGTCTTTAGGTTCTTCGGCAACATATAGCGGGTTTGGTAATAATGCTTTTGATGGAAAATATTATTTGTCGGCCAATGCGATAAGCGAACAGGCCTTCCGCGGGAATTATGCCGGAAACACCGGATACAAGGCCAGAAGCGACGCGCGGGCTGGCAACGGGCAGTCATTGTTAATGCCGCCTTATTCAGGGTGGAATTTTATTGCTGGTGCTGGAGTAGATGGCGATGTCCCCTCGACTCTTACCTGGTATAAATTCTCTGTTACAGCTATCGGAAACGATATTAAATATTACCGTAACGGAACGCTGATGAGAAGCGTTACGGACGCAACTTATTCTTCAGCCGGAGAAGTTGCTTTGCAAAATCATTATGGTAGTTATACTGATTATGACGATGTCCGTGTCCGAAAGTTTGTAAGCCCTGAACCTGTCCACAGTACTTGGGGCAGTGAAGAAAAATTAGCTCCTTTGAAAGGTGCGGTTATAATTATTAACTCGAATTAAGGCTTTTGAAAAAGATTTAATTAATAAGAAAGGAATAATCAGCAGTTGAGTGTTTTATATTATTTGACTACTTTTTTGTTTTAATGCTAGAATGCTTTTTTATAAATTATGATATTTTGATCAGGATAGCAATTTGCGCCCGTAGCGTAACGGATAGCGCAGTGGCCTCCGGAGCCATACGTGGCCGTTCAATTCGGCTCGGGCGCATTTAAGTTTTGTTTGATTAAAACATTAATAGGAGTAATCAAAATGAAAATAATACAAAAAATATTTAATGTTATAGCTATGATTGCGCGGAATATTTTTATTTTTTATTTATTGCTTTCCTGGGTTATTATTCCTCTTGTTGTGCCGCTGACTGTCAATATTGTTGGCAAGAAAGTTCTGAAACATCCGGTACGGTTAAGTTCGGCGCAATTTAATCCGTTTCTCTGGCGGTTAACATTAAAGAATTTTCAAATAACAGATAATGGGAAAAATAAACTTGTTGGTTTTGATCGCTTAAGTGTTAATGTTAGCTTCTTAAGTTTATTAAAGAAAATTTATCGAGTAGAGTCTGTTAAATTAGACGGGCTTTTGGTGCATGCTACTTTAAAAGAAGACGGAAAAATTGATTTGCTGGGATTAATTCCTCCGGCAACAGAGGCAACAAAAGTATCTTCTCCCGAAAAAACTGATGTAACAAAGGAAAGCCCCGCCGACGTAAAGACAGAAAAACCATTAAGCTTGCCGAATGTTGTTATTGACGAAATTCGTTTGACCAAAGGCAAGGTAGAGGTTGATGATAAGTCTATCACGCCAAATTTCAAAACGGCGCTAAGCGATATTGATGTCGCGATCAAAGGAATCTCGACCGATGCAGAAGCGCAAACAGATTTTACTTTCAAGGCTAAGTTAGACGATAAAGGAAGCCTGGAATTACAGGCGCAAATGAAGCCTTTAAAAACGCCTTTGGAAATTGATTTGAATTTTAATTTGGATCAATATGCGCTTACGGCTTTGAAGCCTTATGTCGGAAAATATACTGGGCGTGATTTGGCGGACGGGCAATTTAATTTTAAAGCGTCCTATCGTATTAGTGACGAGAAATTAACAGCTTCGCATAAAATATTAATCCAGAAGTTTGAATTTGGCAAAAAAGTGGAAAGCAAGGATGCGCTTAATTTGCCGTTTGGATTAGCGATTGCTTTACTCGAAGACCCGCAAGGAAGGATTAATATTTCGCTTCCGGCTAAGGGCGATATGAGTGACCCGGAATTCAAATATACGCATTTGATTTGGCAGGTGTTTCGCAACTTTTTTGTTAAACTGGTGACAAAACCGTTTTCTGTCCTGGGTTCTATCTTAGGAGCGGATAGCGGTACGGAGGAATTAGGGTATGTGCGTTTTTCTCCCGGGAAAACAGAGTTGTCGCCGGAAGAAAAAGAAAAAATATTGCAATTGGTTAAAGGATTAAAAGAAAGGCCTAAGCTTATTTTGGAAGTAAACGGTAGTTTTGACCCGGAAATTGATTGGAAGGCGATAAAGACGGACATTTTTGAGAAAGATTATACTGCTTTAAGCGTGGAAAGCGTGAAACAAGATGAATGGGTTTTGCAAACTTTATATCAGCGACGATTCGGGATAAGAGATTTGTGGAAGCTGACCAAGTCTTTTAAGGACAAAAAAGGCAATTATGATAATGAGAAAATGAATCAAGAAATAAAGCGCCGCCTTATTGAAGATGCTCCACCGGATAAAGTGGCGATGGATTTCTTGGCACAGTCAAGGGCGAAAGTTGTTTATGATGAAATTCTAAAGGATGGTTTTGATGCCGGACGTTTAAAATTAGGTAATTTACGCGAAGTGCAGGGGAGCATGGGTTATGTTCCATTGGAATTTACTTTAACTGTTTTTGAACAGGGCAATTAATGGTGTCCGGCCGAATTTGTCGACGGACTGGCGGCTATTTATTTAGGCGATAAGTTTAAATAAAATCCTTGCAAATTAAAAAATCATAAAGTACTATATAGCCCATAATCAAGATAGTTAATATTTGATATGAGGAGAGAAAAAGTATATGGCCACAGCGTTGGAAAAATGGGTTGAAGAACAAGCTAATTTAACTAAGCCAAAGAAAATTTATTGGTGCGACGGTTCCGAGAAAGAAGCGCATAAATTAATTGAAATCGGAATGAAGGAAGAGCGTATTGGCGAACAACCTGTTTTTCAGGAGTTAAACCACAAAAACTGGCCTAATAGTTATTACCACCGCAGCCATCCCACTGATGTTGCTCGCGCGGAACATCTAACTTTCATATGCCATCCGAATAAAGAAGTGGTTGGTACGAACAATAATTGGATGGACCCTAAAGAAGCAAAAGAAAAAATGACTAAGCTTTACGACGGGTGTATGCGCGGAAGGACAATGTATGTTCTTCCTTATATGATGGGTCACCCCGAATCTCCTTATGCCAAGGCCTGTATTCAGCTGACTGATATTTCTTATGTTGCGGTCAGCATGCGCATCATGACTCGTATGAGCAGTGATGTTATCAAAAAGATCGGCGATAAAACCGATTTTGTCCGCGGGCTTCATTCCGTCGGTGATTTTGACCCGAATAAAAGATTTATTATGCATTTCCCCCAAGAGCAATTGGTTTGGAGTATCGGTTCCGGTTACGGCGGAAATGCTTTATTAGGTAAAAAATGTTTTGCTCTTCGTATCGCCTCTTGGTTGGGATATCAGCAAGGTTGGCTCGCGGAGCACATGGTTATTTTAGGGATTAAAGATCCGCAAGGACGGACAACTTATATTACCGCCGCAATGCCTTCAGCTTGCGGAAAAACTAATTTGGCGATGTTAAAATCGATTTTACCTGGCTATAAGGTTTGGATGCTGGGCGATGATATTGCCTGGCTTAATATCGGTCCCGACGGAAGATTATACGCGATTAATCCTGAGGCCGGATTATTCGGAGTTGCCCCGGGGACTTCGCTTAAGACTAACCCCAATATGCTTAGTACTTTAAGAAATGATAAGTTTTATCCGACGCTTTTTACGAATACGGCTTTAGATGTTGACAATAATGAGCCGTGGTGGGAAGGCCTCGACGGTAATCCGCCCAAGAACATGATTGACTGGCAAGGTAATCCATGGAATAAAGATTCAGGGACAAAAGCTGCGCAACCGAATTCCCGTTTTACAGTCTCAATTTATAACTCGTCGATGCTGTCTCCGGAATATGATAATCCTAGGGGCGTGCCGATTTCAGCGATAATTTTTGGCGGCCGCAGGACACAGTTAATTCCTCTTGTGTCGGAGGCTTTTAACTGGCAGCATGGGGTATTTTTAGGCGCCAGAACGGGGTCAGAAACAACCGCCGCCGCACTCCATCAGGTTGGTGTTTTACGACGAGACCCAATGGCGATGTTGCCGTTTTGTGGGTATAATATGGGCGATTATTTTGGGCATTGGCTAAATATCGGGAAGAAACTTACTCAGCCGCCGAAGATATATTCGGTAAATTGGTTTAGAACCGATGATAACGGTAAATTTATCTGGCCGGGATTCGGGGACAATATCCGTGTTTTAAAATGGATTATTGAACGTGCTAATAATGAAGTCGAAGCAAAAGAGACGCCGATAGGGTTAATTCCCAATAAAGAAGATTTGGATTTAAGCGGTTTAGATATTTCTGAAGAAAGATTGAATAAGCTATTTTCAGTTAATATGTCCGAATGGAAAAATGAAGCTGAAGAAATTAAGAAATATTTTGAACAATTTGGCAGTAATATGCCGAAAGAAATGAAACAAGAAGCCGATAAACTAATCAATTCTTGCAAGTAGTTATTACACACCTTTTGACGACATGTGTCGCGTATGTTCTTAACAAATTTTATCCTGCGATAAAAGAAGCTTCCTAATTTCTGTGAGCTTAATGCTCAGCAAGGAAGAAAAGAGAGAAAATCATAAAATATAATCACGCCTTATTTTTAAATCCGTATATAGAGACTAATACTAAAAATACGATGATGCTTTTTCCTCCTTTGGGCTTGGAGTATGTTGCGACAAGCGCTAAGGGGTTAGTTGACAAAATAACACTTCTGGATATGCGTTATGAAAAAGAAATTTGTAGCGTTGATAAATTACTTTCTTTTATAACATCGGGGGGAATTGATATCGTTTGTATCGCAATTGGCTGGGATCGGCAGTTTGAAGAAATCTGCCAGCTCATTAATCGTATTCCTAAAGATGTAACTATTGTTGTCGGCGGGTATAAAGCAACCGAAAGAGTCGAAGAGCTTTTTACTCTGTGCCCGAATATCAATATAATTGTCCGCGGCGAGGGGGAAGAAACTATCCAGGAGATTTTTAAAGCTGTTCTGTTAAAAGATATTCTTGGTATTTCTTATCGAGAGAACGGAATCGTGTTTAATAATAAAAACCGGCCGTTACCGGGCATCGAGAATATTAAATTTCCGGATAATTCTTTGCGGCGCAATGAATATAGTTTTTCATTAAATGGGATAAAAATGCCGGGTATAACTTTTGATTCTATTTTAAGTTCGCGCGGTTGTCCTTTTAATTGTAAGTTTTGTACCTTCAGTTTAAATCCTTTGGGGCAAAAGCGCAATTATGTTTCACGCAGCGTTGAATCAGTTATCCGGGAAATTGAAGGGTTAAAGGCCAACGTAATTTTATTTAATGACGATAATTTCTTTTCTGAGCCCAAAAGAGCTGAGGCTATTTGCGATGAGATTATTAAAAGGAAGATAAAAAAGCGTTTTATTGCCCAGGCGCGGATAGACATTGCCAAATATCCGGAATTATTAAGTAAGATGGTAAAAGCAGGTTTTAAGACTTTATTAATTGGCGTCGAATCGCCGCATGATTGGATTTTAAAACAATTGGATAAAGGTTTTAATCAAGAAACTATTAGGAAGGCTTTTTCTGTCCTGCGTAAATACCCGATATTTTATCATTGTTATTTTATTTACGGCAATATTGGTGAAACCGAGGAAGAAATGCTTTATATCGGTAAGTTTGCCCGGGAAATCGGGGCGGATACAATAACCTGTACAAAATTGAGGATTGAAAAATTTTCACCTTTGCGGGAATTGGCCGAGAAAACCCCAGGTTATCATATTACCGATAAAGGAGAGCTATATTCTGATACCTACAGCCATTCGGATTTAAAAAGAATTGTCCGGAAAATAAAGTTTTCGTTCTTTACTCCGTCTAAGTTTATTCAAATACTTTGGAAAAATATTTTTGTGGTAAAATTCTTTTCTTTTAAAGAAATATTAATGCTTCTTTTGATTGCGCCTCGTTTGGTTTTAAGCGTTCTTGTCCGGGAAAATGAACGCGGCCGGCTTAAAGATTCTCTTAAGAGGACTTTTTTAAAGAATACCTAACGTAAAACGACAATATTGATTATTGTTGTTGCGGGGCTAAGGGAAGGACAGTACTTTAATTCCGATTGCGTTCCAATCCGCTACTTTTTTCTCCAAAAAGGCAATCTCCTCATTAGTTGCCAGAATAGCCGCAGATTTTACCTTACTGATGTAGTCGATAATTTCTTCTTTGCTCCAATATTGATTAAAGTATTTAGGGTTATTTCCAGAACGGTATACTGTTCCATAATAATATGTTTTTACGCATAAAATATTTTGTTTCTTGCCGACACTTGCCTGAATAGCTTTGGATATGGCGCAGCTCACCCGATTCGAAACAATCTCGGAATTGTTTTTTATCAATCCGAAGAATTTGTAATTGTTGTAAGTGTTAGTAATAAGGTACAAGCTATAAAATGATATTAAAATGAAAAAGACATAATTTGTCCGGAGATTAACTGTTTGTTTTGAGAAAAATGCGGCAATTATAATGATTGCCAATGGGTAGGCGAGGGAATTATAACGTAAGAAATTATATTCCGGCACAAGCCCGAGTGTCAGCATTGCCAAGTTGCCGAGAACAATGAATATAAAAAGTGATTTATGTCTAATTTTAGCTTTAAAAGCTGACCAGCAAAAGATAAGAATAAGCAATATTTGCGGCAAATTATTTTGTAGGCCAACTTCTCTGTAAGAATTGAGATTCTCGCCGATTGTTCTCAAATAAGAAATAAAATTCATTGTTGATAAAACTTCGGCGAATGGTAGCGCTAGGGCTTGTATTCCGGCTATTGTATAAGAATAATCGAATGCTTTATCTCCGAGGATGAATATTCTTAAGCTCAAATCTTCGTTTAAGGTTAAGAGATTGGGATATAGAGAATTTAAGTGATTAAATAAAGATAGGTGTAATATCCCATAAGCTAAACTACCGGCAAGAATAAATAAAACAAATCGTAAGAGCTTCTTATCAAAACAGGCGGCATAGATTATTAAGAGGATAAATATAACTATTGCCTGAGTGCGGACGCTTGTTGTGATAAATCCCAGAATAAAAACGAATAATCCTGTTTTAAAATCAAGTGTTTTGGGCTTTATATAAAGAAAGATAATTGCTAGGTTAAAGAAAACAAAAGGATACTCGGTTAAAATTATCCTGGAGCGCATAACAAATGGCATATCAATCAAAAGTAGGGTTAAGGCAAAAATAGCGGTTTTTTTGTCGGCGGTTATTTCGGTTAATTTAAAAATCATTATCAGAATGCCGAGGAGGCTTAACATTTGCAGGATATAACCATTAAAGGTAAAAGGTGTTTTAAATAAGAAATTTAATAAATTATGTGCGATGGGAAGAAACAGCGGGGTAAATAGTAGCCCCTGTTGTCCGCTTAAATCACCTTCGATAAAATTATGATTTTGCAGGAAATTAGCAAAATTTAAGTATCGGATGGAATCAGGATGGCAAAGAGGATCAATTTCATAAATTGAAAAGATAATAGTATATGTGCAGAAGATAAATGCGGCCAAAAATAATTTTTTCATTTGCTTTATTATAACATTTGGAAATATCAAGAGTCAGCATATTTATATTATTGACTGCAATTTTGTTTTGTGTGAAAATGCAGCAACTATGAGAAAAATTGAATTAATTTTAAAGATAATTAAAGAAAGAAGAAGTGTCCGAAAATATGCATCAAAAAGGCCTTCTAAGGCTCAAATCAAAAAGATTCTAGAAGCCGGGCGCTGGGCTCCGTCGGGATTAAATAATCAGCCTTGGCGCTTTAAAGTTGTAACCGATAGTCTTTTAAAAGAGGAATTAGCACGCCTTACAGTTGATTTTGAAATAATTATTTCTGCACCGGTATTAATCTGTGTATTTTTAAATAAGAAAGATTCTTACAGCCATGTAAAAGACCTTTTAGCTGTCGGGGCCTGTATCCAAAACATGCTTTTGTCTATTCAGTGTCAAGGTTTATCAGGTTGCTGGTTAGGCGAAATATTAAATAAGAAAGAAAAGGTAAATGCAGTTTTGCGGTTAAAGAAAGAAAATGAATTGATGGCGGTAATCGCGCTAGGTTCTTCAGATGAAAAAATATGCAAATCGACTAGAAAACCGCTCAAAAAGCTACTAATATAAGATTGTAAAAAGTTTAGAATCTCCATAAAAACTACATTATAAAAAAGAGAGGCGATATGAAAGATAAAAATGTTAATATTTTGCAAAGGTTGAGTAGTTTTTGCCGTTATGTTGGAATAATTTCTGTTTTATTAGCCGTAGTTATAATTTTTATTGATATCGTAAATCAGGACTGGATTCATATGCAAGCCGGTATATTTATTTTCGCCAGCGGCTATGCGTTTACCAAGATAGGCGGAAAGATATCACAAGTTTTGTTTGATGAAAGAACAGGGCTAAAATAACGTTTTAAAGTTTTTCTAAAGCTTAATTCAGCGCATAAACGTTCTAACCTACCATTAATATTTTCTTGTCTAAGCCATCCCTGCGTAGGCAGGGATCTTTTTATGAGATTCCCGGATAAGCCAGTAATGACAAAAGATGGTTGTCAAATAATTTAAAAAACTGTATAATGCCTGCCGTATTACAATCAAGAACTATCGACGGAAAATAAGAGGAAGATATGCCTATCGAAGGTTACAGCGAATATAAGCGCCGGGAATACTGCAAAGACGTAAAGTGCCCGCTGCAAATTCAACTAGATCAAGAAAAAGAAGGAAACGTTGGTTACGAAAAGATTCGTCAGGAATGCAAAACAAATTGCCGGCATACCACTTATAATTTTCATCATTGGTTAATTAATAAAGGTTATTTAATCGTTAGAAAATAAATTTAAACTTTGTATAAGTTTGATTTTTAAAAGGAGGAAACAAATGGATTGGGGAATGAAAAACAGGTTAAGCCAGCTTATGCCAAACGGTAAATGTTTCTTTATGCCGATAGATCATGGTTATTTCCAAGGGCCGACAAAAGGGTTAGAACGCCCGGGTGAAACTATAAAACCACTGTTGCCTTATGTGGATGCTTTGTTTTGCACCCGAGGAGTTTTGCGCTCAGCCATTGATCCGACTAATAGTAAGCCCATTGTGCTTCGGGCTTCGGGCTGTACAAGTATGGTCGGGAAAGACTTAGCTAATGAAGAACTGACTACCTCAATTGAAGAAATTATTCGGCTTAATGTTGCGGCTGTTGGGATATCTGTTTTTATCGGCAGTGAGTATGAAAAAGAAACATTAAAGAATTTAGCGACTTTGGTTAATCAATGTGAAAATTATGGAATTCCGGTTATGGCCGTTACTGCCGTCGGAAAAGAAATGGAAAAGCGCGAAGCGCGTTATTTAGGACTTTGCTGCCGCATCGCCGCGGAATTAGGCGCAAGGGTTGTTAAAACATATTGGTGTGAAAAAGATTTTGAAAAAGTTATCCAGGGTTGCCCTGTTCCGGTTATTATGGCGGGCGGGCCGAAATGTGAAACTGAATTAGAGGTTTTGGAATTTGTTCACGACGGAATGCAAAAGGGGGCAGTTGGGCTTAATTTAGGGCGGAATGTCTGGCAAAGCCCAAATCCTGTCGGGATGGCGAAAGCCTTACAGGCAATTGTGCATCAAAATGTTTCAGTTAAAGAAGCAAATGAGATTTTAATCAAAACTAAAGAAAAAAAGAAATAATTAAAAATGTTAGTCGCAAAATACTATAACAATCATGATATTCGTATCGAAGAAATGCCAATTCCAAAGATTGCTGCCGGTGAAATCTTAGTTAAAGTCCACGCGAGCGGTATTTGCGGGACTGATGTTATGGAATGGTACCGCATCAAAAAAGCGCCGCGTATTTTAGGCCATGAAATTACAGGTGAAATTGTCGAGTCAAGGGTGAAGAAATATAAAGTCGGGCAAAGGGTTTTCGTCAGCCACCATGTCCCTTGCAATACTTGCAAATATTGTGTGGCCGGAAATCATACAGCTTGCGATACTTTGCATCAGGGAAATTATGACCCCGGCGGGTATAGCGAATATATCCGTATTCCGAAGATTAATGTCGAGCGGGGAGTTTATGTTTTGCCGGATAATGTTTCTTATGAAGAAGGGACAATGATTGAGCCTTTGGCTTGCACGGTAAGAGCGCTCAGGCTTATGCATATCAAGCGCGAGCAAACAGTTTTGATTTTAGGCTGCGGAATTTCAGGGATATTAAATATTCAGCTAGCCAAGTTAAAGGGGGCAAAGGTTATCGCAACTGATATAAACAAATATCGTTTAGAGCAAGCTAAAGAATTCGGCGCGGATGAAGTTATTGATGCCAGAAAAGAAATCGACGTTAAAGCTGACCGGGTCATTATTTGTACAGGGGCTTTTTCGGCAGTAGAACAAGCGTTCAAATCAATCGATAAAAAAGGAATAATACTTCTTTTTGCTATTCCGAATAAAGATATTCCGCTTCCGATTCCTGATTTTTGGAGAAATGAATTAACCGTGCTTTCTTCTTATGGTGCGGCGCCTTGTGATTTAGAAGAGGCCTTGGTCCTTATTTCAAATAAAACCATTAATGTCAAAGATACTATTACGCATAAATTGCCTTTAAAGCAAATACAAGAGGGTTTTAATATTGTCGTCGAAGGAAAAGAATCTTTAAAGGTGGTTTTAAAACCGTAATAATTTTCCACAGGAAGAATGAAATTCATGCCGATTGCAATCAGTATCCGAAATTTAACAAAAACATTTACTGGCCAAACAAGCCGGCATGAAAAAATAAGGGCGCTTAACGGTATTTCTCTTGACGTAAAAAAAGGCGAAGTCTTAGGGATTCTGGGGCCTAATGGCGCTGGAAAAACTACCTTGCTTAATATTCTTTCCACTTTACTTCTTCCTGATTCAGGCGAAGTTAATATTCTGGGCGTAAAATCAAAAGCTTGTAACTATAATTATTTGCGGACGTTTCTAAATATGTCGTCCGGCCATCCCAATTTTCCCTGGAGCTTAACGGTTGAGGATAACCTTTTGTTCTATGGGAGGCTTTACGGGCTTAGAGGAAAAGCATTAAAAGAGCGGGTGAATGAACTTATCGAATCATTTTATTTAAATGCTGTCAAGAATGTCCGTTTTGATGAGCTTTCGAGTGGCACCAAACAAAGATTATCATTAGCCAAGGCGCTCATAAATGAACCGAAGATACTTTTTTTAGATGAGCCGACAATCGGGCTTGATCCGGATGTGGCCGCGAAAACCCGAGGAATAATAAGAAATATTATAGCCAAGACGCAGATGACGGTTTTATTCACAACGCATAATATGCCGGAAGCGGAAGAGATGTGCAACAGAATCGCTTTCATTAACAAAGGAGAGTTGATAAAACTAGCGACTCCGGATGAGTTAAAAATAGATTTAGGAAGAAAAGATCTAGAAGAAGTGTTCATCGACCTTAGCCGGCGGGGAATTGCCGATAAAAAAGATTTTATTCAATCTTTTGATAATAATGATTCTGAAATAAAATCGGTTAAATACAGCAAGAATGAATGTTTAGCAAAAGACTTATTAAAAGAAACATATCTTTGGTTTAACCGCGTATATGCTTTTACCTTCCGGAACACTTTGTTTGCGCTTAGGAATGTTTTTGCCTTTGTTGAGCTTGTTTTCTGGCCGATTGTGAGCTTGATTTCAATTGGGCTTATGGGAGATTTTCTAGCCTTGGGCGGAGGGGCTTGGAATTTTATTATGACCGGCGCAATAGCTGCCGGAGTTTTGCAGGTAACACAATTAGATGTTGCTTATAGTCTATTGTATGAAGTTTGGTCGAAAAGCGTTAAACATACTTTTTTAACTCCGGTAGGCGTTTCGGAAAGTATTTTTGGTTCCTGGATAACTGGTATAGTACGCGGAGTAATCGTTTTAATAATTTTGGCTTTGTCGGCGGTATTTTTGTTCGGGTTTAAATTCCCTCCCATGGGAACGACGATAATATTTTTATTCGGGATGTTTGTGAGCAGTTTGCTCTTAGGAATATTGGTTACATTCTTAATCCTAATCTTTGGCCAGAAGGCGGAAATTACTGCCTGGATGTTTGCGTATCTTTTTATGATGATTTGCGGAATTTATTATCCGGTTGAGACTTTGCCTAAGGTTCTTTATTTGTTCGCGCAACTTTTGCCGATAACATATTTTTTGGAGTATTTTCGTACTGAGATGGGTTTCCCGGCGGGTTTTTCTAATTTGCTTCTTAAGGGGTTTGGCTTATCGGTCATATATCTTATTCTTGGTTTAAATTTGATGAGATATTCTCTGCGCAAGGCTCGTAAGAATGCAACCTTGGTCCGTTTGTCAGAATAGTTAAGGAATTATTCTAAATGCCGCATTCTTTATGCTAAAATCATTACTGTTGATAACCCGATAAAATATGATAACAATTTACGTTATTCTCCTAATTATTTTGGTTTCATTCCTTGGCTTTATTTTTAAGCCTGTTGAGACCAAGTCAATTCGCTCATTTACCAATCCGTCTATCTCTTATGAAGAAAGTGTCCGCCGGATAAAAGAAAAAATGGCAAAGGAGGGGGAGGCGGAAGATTACGGGCGGACAATATTCTTAACACATGGGAAGAAAGTTGAGCAGGTCGTTGTCTGTTACCATGGTTTTACTAATTGCCCCCGTCAATACAGCATTCTTAGCCAACAATTCTTTGATCAAGGCTACAATGTTTATGTGCCCAGGGTTCCTCATCATGGGATAAAAGACCGTTATACAAAAGAAATAGGAAAGCTTACATTAGAGGAACTAACTGAAGTCTGCGATTCTTCCGTTGATATTGCGCGCGGGTTAGGCGATAAAGTTACTGTTTTGGGCCTATCGATGGGCGGCGTTATGGCTTCTTTTAACGCGCAATTTAGAGATGATCTTCATGCTGCGGTTATTTTGGTTCCGAGCTTTGGCTGGTATTTTCTCCCTTTTTCAGTAGTCCCTCTGATTAATATATTTTCGTTCTTACCGAATAGATTCTTTTGGTGGGATCCAATTAAAAAAGATAAGCGTAATTGCCCCTTTTCAATGTATCATCATTTTTCTTCACGGGGATTGATAAATATTTTACTTTTGGGGCTTGCGGTTATGCGGGGAGCTAAGAAAAATAAACCGCTGACAGGGAAATTAATTGTGATGACCGACGAGCTTGATATGGCTGTTGACGAAGGATTGACCCAAGCATTGATAAAAGATTGGCGTAGAAATGGCGCGCGGGTTGATTTTTATAAATTTCCTAAGGGCCTTAAGATGGAGCATGATATT
>JAKLDK010000028.1 GCA_022703565.1 Candidatus Omnitrophota bacterium | reverse complement strand
AGTTTCTTGGATTTTATAGTCCGATGGTTACCCGTCCGCTTGCTTCTAATTAAAACACATTGCCTGACACTGAGCCCTCGTGTCATCATCATTACTTTCCCGCGCTTGGAGTGTCCAACTACCACCCGTGTAAACGATTTGACAAGCCGCTTCATCATCATCAGTATGGTTAAATGCGACATAGGATAAGATACAAAATGTATGCGTGCCTAGATCAAGAGTAGCCCAGGTTCCATTGTTGTTGCTGGTTACAGTACTAGAATTCAACGTGCGTACTATAGGGGTTTGTACCGCTAAGCAACTTTGGGCTTGGGCTTCAGAACTTTTAAAAAATGTTGATAGAGTCAATGATGCAACTGCTGTAAGAACGGAGCTAATAAGAATAATGCTAATAACATGTCTTTTTGTCATATTTCCCTTCCTATCTTTTGTTTTTCGTACTCTTTTTTATAATTATAACACAACAACTTTGAGAAAACATATATTTTGAAGACTGATTCGTAGATCTTTTTATATGAATCCCCTTAAGGCGCATTACCTCATTGCTTTTATCATATAACCTCTCGTGATAAAACAACAAACGATTCAAATAATATAAATCATTTATGCCTTTAATGTTACATTGTTTGCGGGGACACGATTTCACTTGTCGTCTTCGACGACTGCGTGGAATCGATTCTCTTCAAAAACATTTGAGAAAGAATCGCTTGGAACGCATGCTTCGCATACGTTCTTTCCGCCCTCATAATAAATCCCAAACAAAAACCCAGCCTTTTTAAGGCTGGGTGATATTTTTCCTGGTTGCCCTTGGGCTTTTTACGCCTCTCGTTCCAACTCGAGGCTATTGCGGCACTTGAGCTTTTCTAAAATGATGGAAGCTCAAGCACTGCAACCAAATAAAAAAGCCCAGCTTTTGGCTGGGCGATATTTTTCCTGGTTGCCCTTGAGCCTTCCTAACTTAAGGTAACTCAAGGACCCCAAATTCAACAAGAAGGCCCAGCCTTGCGGGCTGGGCCGTTGAATTTAATTGCGGGGACACGATTTGAACGTGCGACCTTCAGGTTATGAGCCTGACGAGCTACCAGACTGCTCCACCCCGCGTATATAAGACTTCCCCAGGAAGTCTTATACACGCGGGATTTCCGGAATGATTTTCCAATCATTCCTCCAACCCCGCCCTAAAACTTCCTTAGGAACTAGTCGCTAATTAAAAAGAACACTGAAATTAAAATTCTACTTTATTTTATAAATAACTTCGTTTTCTTTTGCCACACCCATCTTTTCGCGCGCGACCTTCTCCAAATAAACCGGATCAGTCTTCAGAAGATGAAGCTCGTTTTTCAACTGCACATTTTGCTTTTTTAACAGCTTAATATCGGCTTCATAATCATTAAGCTGCTTTTTCATATCCTGAATCCGCGCAAACGGCGGCAAAAAAACTATCAAAAGAACGATAACAACAATATTAATAATGATAAACTTTTTCATTTACTTAATAGATTCCTGCATTCGCAGGAATGACAGTTCAATCTTAAAAAATCTTTCCCCACACAAGTAAGGTAGTTCCTCGACTGCGCTCGGAATGTCTCGCTCTTTAGTAAATTTTGCCCCAGAGCGAGCCGCCGTAAACTGCATTATCTTTCAATTCTTCCTCAATTCGGATAAGCTCGTTATATTTGCACAATCTGTCAGTTCGCGACAAAGAACCCGTCTTAATCTGACCAACACCGGTTGCAACCGCAATATGCGCGATTGTTGTATCTTCCGTCTCACCGCTGCGGTGTGAAATGATTGAGGTATATTTATTTTTCTTAGCCAAATTAATACAATCTAAAGTTTCCGATAAGCTACCGATTTGATTTACCTTAATAAGGATCGAATTGGCAATCTGTTCATTAATACCTCTTTGCAATCTTTTGACATTGGTAACGAATAAATCATCTCCGACCAATTGGACATTATCGCCGATTTTCGCGGTCATTTCTTTCCAGCCTGACCAATCATCTTCGGCTAATCCGTCTTCAATTGAAATCAAAGGATATTGTTTTAACATGCTCGCATAAACGCTAATTAAATCAGAAGCTTTTACTTTCTCTCCGCCATATAAATATTTTCCGTCCTCAAAAAGCTCGGATGAAGCCACATCAAGCGCGATAAAAACATCCTTATCCGGTTTGTATCCGGCTTTTTCGATTGCAAGCAAAATATACTTAACCGCTTCTTCGTTGCTCTTTAAATTCGGGGCAAATCCACCTTCATCCCCAATTGAGGTCGACAAATTATCTTTTTTCAAAATAGCCTTCAAATTATGGAAAACTTCGCAGGCCATACGGATAGCCTCCGAAAAGGTCGGAGCGCCGATTGGTGCAATCATAAATTCCTGGATATCAAGATTATTGTCGGCATGTGAACCGCCGTTTAAAATGTTCATTAAAGGAACAGGCAGGATTTTTGCGTCATTTCCGCCTAAATATTTGAATAAGGAAACTTTTTTCTCTGCAGCCGCCGCTTTAGCAACAGCCATCGAAACCCCCAAAATCGCGTTTGCGCCTAATTTTGATTTGTTTTCAGTGCCGTCTAGGCCTAAAGTAATTTTATCAACCGCGATAAAATCAGCTTCTTTTCCGATAATGCTTGAGGCAATCGTGGTATTAACATTCTCAACTGCCTTGGTTACGCCTTTACCTAAATATTTTGATTTATCATTGTCGCGAAGCTCGATTGCTTCATGTTCGCCAGTAGATGCCCCGGATGGAACAGCGGCGCGTCCCATTACTCCCGAATCTAAAATACAGTCAACTTCGACTGTCGGATTTCCTCTGGAATCAATTATCTGTCTAGCTTTAATATGCGAGATTTTGCTCATGTTTTTCTCCTTACTTTCAATTCATAGCGCTTTAAGCTATTTATTAATACTCGACAAAATATCATAATAAGTAAGTTAAGTCAAGGATTATACCAAACGATAGTGAATCTTGACGATATTATGCTATACTTTTGAAGGCAACTGTGGTAATTTAAATCAGAAAAAAAGGAAAAACCCTTCTTAAGAAGAAAGGATAATATAATATGGCTTGCGGTGTCAAACAAGAACCTTCTTTTAGACCTATAAACTTTAGATGGACAGTTTTTATTAGAATTTATTGGCTTAAAATATTGCTATTCATTGTTCTTATAGCCGTTATTACTGCTTCGACATTCTTTATCCGCTACAGCATCACCAGCTTTATGTCTTTGGAATCTTTCAGTAAAAAGCAAATAGCTGGAAATATGGCCCTTTTCATGGTTGTTTTAGTTATAACACAGATGGTTTCGATGCCGATAATGCTTGGATTACAATTTTATTTTCTTCAAGGCGGATTTGCTAAGATGTTTCAAACCAAGATTGACGCTGCTAAAGTCAATACAAAATGGGACGAAGTTATCGGGATGGAAGGCGCAAAAAAAGAGGCTTGGGAAATCGTAAAACTTTTAAAAGACCGGCATTTGATTAAAGCAATCGGCGGAAAAGTTATTAAAGGAACTCTTCTGATCGGACCGCCGGGATGCGGAAAAACATATTTAGCCAAGGCCATCGCCTCAGAATGCGGTCTTCCCTTTTTACCGGCGGTTGGAAGCGATTTTGTCGGGATGTTTGTCGGGCAAGGCGCAGCGCAAATGCGCAGTCTCTTTAAACAAGCTCGGACTTTGGCCAAGCTCGAGGGAGGCTGTATTATTTTTATCGACGAAATTGATTCCTTTGCCCGGCCTAGACAACAAGAACAAGGTTTCGGCGGAGCCACCAGCCACAATGCATGCATAAATCAATTCCTTACTGAGATGGACGGGCTTAGGCAAACTGAAAATAATATAGTTGTATTGGCTGCGACTAACGTAAACGAAAATGAATTAGATTCGGCGGTTCTGCGCTCCGGACGGTTTGACCGTAAACTTTATATTACCCGACCAAATTTAAGCGAACGCAAAGAACTTTTTGATTTTTACTTAAAGAAATTTAAAGTTGCCGATAATATGGATTCAACTGTGCTGGCTAAGAAATGCTTGTGGTTTTCTCCGGCTGATATCGAAAGTATGCTTCGCGAAGGCAGCCTTATTGCGGCCCGTGATAAACGCGACACTTTAAACATGAAAGATTTATCTGAGGCCTATGACCGGGTTATTTTCGGAATGAAATCAAACATAACCTTAAACGATAAAGAAAAAATGTGGACCGCTTATCACGAAGCCGGTCATGCTATTATCGGATACATGCTTCATCCGACCGACGACATTATCAAAGCCACAATTATTCCAAGAAAAGGCTCTTTGGGCATGGTTTACCGAAGGCCGGCAGAAGAACAATACGCGCCTGATCAAAACGAGCTTTTGGCCGATATTAAAGTCTCGATCGCTTCATATGTCGCCGAGAAATTAAAGTTCGGAATAACAACCCAAGGCGTCGGTGGCGGGCCTTCATCTGATTTTCACCGCGCCATGACAGTTGCCAAAAACATGGTTTGGAATTTAGGAATGGGCAAATCCGGGCTTATCGGAGATTTTGAGTCAATGAATAATAATTTTGGCATGCCGGCTATTTCAGAAAAAACCAAAGAAATGTTAGATAATGACGTACAGGATATTTTGCAAAACTGCGTTAGAGAAGTTGACGGGATATTAAAAAATAAGAAAGATGTCTTGGATGAATTCGCTCAAGAGCTTTTAAAGAAAGACGATCTCGAGTACGACGAAATCAAAGCAATATTTGATAAACACGGCATCCAGCCGGCAAATAGAAAAGCATAAGTATCCAAATGAAAATACCGGCTATTTTAAAATTATTTGTTATTTGCTCAGCAATATTCATTAATGTTAGCTGCGCCAAGCCGGAGGTGCCAACCCAACATTCATCGGATGAAGAAAAGCTTATTCAAATCCTAACCGATGAATACAAAATTAAAGTAAAGATAAAGACCGTCGGCCAAACCTTGTGGATTTATAATCCCAGAGAAGAAAGTTTTATTAATTTAACCGCAACCAACGATAATCCTAGCTCTTCTTCCGAGGCAAAAGAAACTATTGCAATAAACTTTCTCGAGGGCAAATACGAAAATAATAGCTTTAACATCAAATACGATATCGGCCCGGTTAAAACATATGAAAAATCTTACGGCTATACAACCGGATATCAGGAGAAATACCGCCAAGAACAGCAATATATCTTAACTTCAGTTTATCGCAGTTTTGCCGACAGCAAAAATCCTCCGCTATTTGTTTCGCTTGTTGTTGCGGACATTAAACAAGGTGTCGAAATTAAGACTACACTTTACTTTAAAGATTTGCTTCGTGCTTATCAGGATCCGTCCTTTTATGAGGAATATACCAAAAGGGCAATTATCGATTATCCCAGCGGAAGCAAAACAATTATTAACGACTCGGAAGGAAGACATCTGGATTTTCATGACGTCACCATGGAAGAATTCCTGGCTAAACAGATTGTTTACCGTATTCAGTATAAATATACCCGCAGCGCTTTTAAGCCTTCGGCCGACACCGAAAAAGAAATATTAACAATTACGGGCGAAGCAATTTCAGCTTACAATTTCGATAAGTTTTCTAAAGTAGAATTGACGAATTTGGCAGGCAACAAAACACAGTCCGCTGCAAAAGACGAGGTTCTTAATCTTATAAAGAATTTACCTAAAGAAACTCCGGGCCGTCTTATTCACATTAATTTTCTCGAGCAGAAATAACCCTGCGAATTTTGCTCTCCATCAAGATAAACGACAAAAGCGCAACCAAATAAATAACTAACGAAAGTTTAAGAATAAAACTAAATCCTTGAAACTGCGCAATTGTAATTGAAAGAATTGAGCCCAGGACGCTAAATCCGGAGTTAATACCCCACGCCCAGGGAATACATTCATCAAATTTTCCGCCTAAAGTTTTCAAACCCATCGGGAAGAATGCCCCCAAGAAAAACCCTAACGGGAACAAAGTTAAACACGTTAGAAATGCTCTTATGATAAAGTCCGCACCCATAAAATTGTCATAAATTCTTACTCCCAAGAAAAGAAGCCCCGATAAATAAAGAAGAAATAAGATAAAGTTAATAGTTAAGTATCGGCTGTCGTTCTTAATATATTTCTGCAATTTTCCCAAACATAAGCTCCCTGTTCCCGTCGATATAAGCAGCGCCGACAACACAACCGTTATGGAATGTATCGGGCTCCCCAATAAAAGCACAAACCTTTGCATCATTGAGATTTCAACAAACATATAGCCTAATCCCAAAGCGCTAAAATAAACAATAAAAGGCAAGTTTGCCTTCTGCGGCAACTCATGAAAAGCCTTCTTTTTTATAATAAAAAGCGGTAGAAAAATAAAGATGACGATAAAAACCAAAGATTGCAGAAGAATTAATATCTGGGTAAAGAATACGATCGTTCCGGTATGATGCTGCGACAATACCTGCGGTATTTTGAGTTGATTAAATTTATAATATTTATAAAAGAACGGCTTATCGTCAGTCACAACCGAAATATCAAAAGGATATTCTTTTAAGAATAGTTTATTTTTACCCTTATTAATGCTATCGGCGTAAGCATCATAAAAATTTTCCGGAACATTTTTTTCACGCCAAGACCGAGAAGGAAAAATCCAGTCAGTTTTATGCGCGTAGAAATATTGCTCAATCTTTTCTTTCTCTTCAGCAGCAAAAGGTGTTTTCTTTATCAAAACTATCGACCAGCCTTGATATCCGCCGATAATAATATTATCCCAGGGATCTTTCACTCCCAGATCTTTAAGCGCCTCAATGGCTATTGCTTCAAGCCGCAAAGTTTCTCTCGGCATTAAGTTTAACCATCGGTTGAAATTAAGAATCCCGTCATTACTTAATATCCGAAGATAATCTTTAACTGCATCTTTAGTATAAAGATAACTTTCCGCATAAGCGTAAGCACCGGAGGATAGTCCCGCGAAAGTATCAACGCCGTTTAACACAATCAAATCAGTTGAATTGGCCTTTAATTTCTTAACTAAATGCCTGCCGTCAAGGTTGTACACCTTGGTATTATTCCAAGAATACACCCCGCCAGAATATTCATAAAGCGCTCCATTCTTTGACATTGCCTTTACTATTCCCGGATTGATTTCAGCTCCGATGACTTCCTTGGCTTGATGAGTATTAGCTATAAAAATATCACGCCCGCCGCCAGCTCCGATAACAACTACCCTTGGCTTTTCCAATAAAGAATAAGGCGCTTCAAAAGCAATCTTAAACAATTCCACCTTTGAATTAAATTCCGCCAAACCTTCTTTTGAAAACTTATAAATAGGCGTTCCGGCCAGAAAATTTGAAGAAATATATGAAAAACTAGGGTTAGGCTCAAGATTAACCTCAAATGTTCCGGGGCTTTGAAACAACAATTCATTTCTTTTCTCTGCATCAATGATTTCATAAATATTTGTCCGGCCCAAAGGATGCCATTTGGAGTAAAGCTGTTTATATTGATTAGCATCAAAGTGCCCGGGAATATATTCCCATCCTTTTTTTAAATCAACTTGATAATTCTGTATCTCTTTAACTTGGCTAAACGCGGCTATTAACAAAATAGCTATCAATACCTTAAATACCCGCCCGAGCCGATCCGAAATAAAAACGCCTAGCATAAAGACAACGAGCGTTACAAGCACAATCGAGCGGAAAACTTCCAGATTATTAATGAGCGGGAAAAATGCTATTGCGCCAAATCCCGCGCCGAGCAAGTCAATAAAATAAAGGTTACTACTCTCCGCGGGTTTAAAAGTAAAAATATAAACGATCAAAAATCCTATCAAGATAAAGGGAATCATAAAAATCGTATACGCAGTCAAAAGCATGATTAACGGCTTAGCGCCATAGAAAATATTCACAACATATTCCAAATTTAACGGCAGCTTTATCATGAGGTAAACGCATTCTAACGTGAGGACGGATAAGGCCAGGAGCCCAAAGCTTAAAACTCTTTCAGCCCGATGTTTTTTTAATTCATCTTTTATTAAAAGGACAATATTGCCGCCGATGCCATAACCCAGCATAGCAAAAGGAATAACCATATAAACAACATGATTCCAAGCCTTGAGATTTAATATCCGGGTAAGCAAAAGCTCTAGGGAAATGCAGAAGAAAGACACGAGAAAAACAATGAGATTATTCATTATACTTTAGTTAACTCTTTTTTCTTGGATTAAAAAAACTGCGGAGCATCTAATATTTCAACCTTCCGCCCTTTTATTCTTAAACGCCCCTCCGCGAAAAGCTGAATTACTTTCGGATATATCCGGTGTTCGATTTTGTGAATTTTTTCCGAAAGGCTTTCTAAGGTATCGGAGTCCAATATTTTCAATGATTCCTGTGCGATAATCGGCCCGTGGTCCATTTTGTCGTCAACAAAATGTACGGTTACTCCAGTAGTTTTTGCGCCATAAGTAAAAGCATCTTTGATTCCTTCCATGCCTTTGAAAGACGGTAATAAAGATGGATGGATATTGATTATTTTCTTAGGAAATTCTTTAACAAAATATGCCGTCAAAAGCCTCATATAACCGGCCAAGACAATAAAATCAATCGCCTCTTCTTTAAGCGCTATCACAACATCGCGTTCAAAACTTTGTTTATTAGTATAACTTTTGGGATCCACAACAAGCGTCTTTATTCCGGCTTCTTCCGCTCTTTTTATGGCAAAAGCTTTACGGTTATCGGAAAACAAAAGTACTAATTCCGCCTTGATCTCTCCTTTTTTAACAGCGTCAACTATCGCCTGAAAGTTAGTTCCGTTTCCGGATGCAAATACCGCAAACTTCATAAAAACACCTCTCTGATATTTTGTTAATTATAACTTATGTTTCTTTTAGCAACCTTGATATTACCGATAACTCCGATAGCAAAAATCACAATACCGGTAAAAACCAATATCCAAATCTCACCGATAAACTTAGCCAACCAAGAGCTTAAAAGCATGGCAATCAAGAATGCCAAATGGATAACAATCTCGAGCATACTGAAAACCTTACCGCGCATTTTCTCATCGCTGACCACATGAACCATAGTATTAGCGGCGATAAATATTGGCCCAATAATCATCCCCAAAAGCATAGCCAAGGCCATCGCCACCCAAATATTAGGATAGCTTTGTATCGCGATTGAGAATAAAATCAACATTACCCCGCCGGCAGTTAAACAAAAGAAAATAGTTTTGTTCCAATTGTCTTTTTTACCCAACCGTCCATAAATTAAGACTCCTAAAAACAACCCTACCCCCAAACAAACCGCCAAAACACCCAAGTGGCGGGTAATACTATGAAAGGAATGTTGGATAAAAACAATTATTACAACATATATTGCCCCAGAGGCAAATAGTAAAACAAACAGCATGCTCGCAACAAACCGAATATCTCTATTTTTGAACAGATAGGTAAAACCTTCTTTAAATTCCGCCCAAAATGAACCTTTAATTTTACCAACAATTTCCTTGCTCGTTTCGATAATATATTTCTTATCGATCTTTATTTTTTTCGGCATCGCCATTGAGTAAATCATCGCGCCAGAAACGAAAAATGTCAGCGCATCAATAAAGAAACCCAAGCGCGAACCCAAACCCTCTATTAACACTCCTCCTAAGGCACAGCCTAAAACAAAAGCAATCATTCCGGTTGAAGTAACCATTGAGTTAGCTTTAATTAAATCGTCGCCGGAAACAATATCCGGAATAATCGACATCTTGGCCGGGACATGAAAACGGCTAAAACCAAAAGCTAAAAAAACAACAATATAAATGGGAAGCATCATATCCCAGTAAATAAAAATTAGCGGTATGCTTAAAACTAAAACCCCGCGGGCAATATCGCAGACAAAAAGAGTGGTTTTACGGTCCCAACGATCAACAAAAACACCGGCAATTGGCTGAATCAAGAAAACCGGTAGAATAGTAAAAGCGAGCAGCTTCGCTAAACCCGTAGCGGATACGCCTTTTCTCTCAGCAATTAACCCAACCAAAGCTAACTGGTGAATCCGGTCGCCAAACTGCGAAATCAATTGCGATAGCCATAGCCGGGTAAAATTATTATTACTTTTTTCTGACAGAAATTTAATCATTATCCATTTATTAAGCGTTTATTTTTCTAATATTGTAGCTAATTCTTGCACTTTCTGGTTATAAAATTCTTTCTTTTTCTCATCTTTCAATTTCGTAAATATTTCCGCCAGCTTCTGATAAGCAATCAAATCATATTTGTCTTTTTCATATTTATAGCTTACCATTTGCTCGAAATACTTTATTGCCATTTCTTTATTCCCCAAATAATCATAACACGAGGCTAAATTAAAAATGGTATTTTTATCATATGGATTAATTACTAGGGCCTTTTCATATTCAACAACAGCCTCATCCACTCTTCCCAGTTTCGATAGAAAAACTCCCAGGCTATAATAAAGCTGCGGATTATCCAAGTCATCTTTAAGCCTATCTTTATACCTACGAATAATTGCCTCATAGGTAAGTTTTAAATTCTCATTTAACAGTACCGTAAGCCTTCCGGGATCAACAATTTCCTCGTATATCGCAACGCCTTCAAACAACTTTCCTTGATCAGTCAATGTTTTGGCTAAGTTTATCTTTACCTTGGGGTCGTTCGGATATTCTTTTAACACCCTCCTAAACTCATCCTCTGCTTCCCTAAAAAGATTGGCTTCGGCTAAAGCCAGGCCATAAGATATTCTAATGCGGGAATTGTCCGGGTCAAATTCCAACGACCTTTTAAGCATGGCAATTTCGCTAATACCGTACAAATTCTGGCTAAAGGAGATAATTACCAAAGATAGGCAATAGAGCGTAAGCGCAAAATAAAGCAATCCCTTCTGTGCCAATTTGTATTCTATGGCCTTATCAATTAAAATCGTGATTCCGAAAACCAAGGCTGAGAAAATCCCAATCGACGGAAGATAAACAAAATGCTCTGCCAACGAAGCATGGTTCTGATAAGCTGAAATCGGAAACACCTGAAATACCGGAGCAAGAGTAATGATTGTCCAGAGCAAAAAAAACTTAGTTGATGGTTTTAATAATTCACGGTATTTAAATAAAAGTATTCCCAGCCAAATAAAGAATGTTACCGTGAACCAAAGTTCAATATCGCGAAACGAGCTGAAAAATGCAATCGCCCGGTCAAAATATAAATCTACCGGAAATATTACCAATCGCAAATAAGTAATACATCCGCGGGCAAAGGTCATAACCCCCAAGACAACCTGGGATAAATTATCCCAGTAGACAATATTAGTAATATTCAACTGCCGACGGATAATTGCATAAACTGCCAACAGGATAAAAAATGTTACCGGCCGAAGATACCTTGGCCCAGATTCTTGCTTTAACCCTTTCGTAAAATATAACTCAAAAAAACAAAGTATTATAGGCAAAGTAACCGCGGTTTCCTTGCTCAAGAGAGACAATACAAAAGCCAAAACTGAAATAACATAATAAAACCATTTACTTTTTTCTCTCGCGTAATAAATATAAAACCAAAAACTCATAAGAAAGAATAGCGTGTTTAAAACAATCGCCCGCCCGGAAATATTAGCTACCGCCTCCCAATGAATCGGATGAACGGAAAATATCAAGCCGACCCAAAACGCCATTATCTTATTCCGAGTCAAGTTAGCGATAATCAAGAAAACAAAATAGGCAGAGAATAAATGCAAGAGCAAGTTAGTCAGCTGAAAATATTTCGCTTTTAAGCCAAACAATTTATACTCCAGCATAAAAGACACATTAACTAAAGGGCGGTAATAAGCGCCTTCGCCAAAGAATGAGCGGGAAAATATTTTAGGAATCGAAGAAAATGTTTTAATATCCTCATTTTTAACAATGGAATATTTATCGTCGAGCGCTTTAAATTGGCTGCGTAGATTTATGCCGTGGGCAACCCATACTAAAAATAAATATATAAGAAATACTTTCCAGCGCTTATCAGTAAGACTTATTAATATTTTCTTCATTATAATCCTTCTTGCATTAATTTAATCCGGCCGGATATCTTTTCTTTATATTCATCATTTTGATCGGAAATTGCATCCAAGCGCGAATAACTTTCCAAAGCCTCTTCCCTCATTCCCAGAGCATCATATGTTACAGATAAATTATAAAGCGCTTCTTTGTATTTGGGATTAAGCCTTACCGCTTTTTGAAAAAACATAATTGCTTCTTCGGAATTATTGACCTTAAGGCACATTACGCCTAAACTAAAGAATAATTGCGGATTATCCGCATCGGCGACTAATCTTTTCTTGTATTTCTCAATAACAGACAGATAAGTTAAATATTTATTTTGCGCTAAAAGTTCGTTCCACCGTCCGGCATTAGGAATAGACTCATAAACACTTAAGCATTCAAGAAGCTTGCCCTGGTCACATAAGGCTTTACCTAACCCTAAGCTGGCGCCGCTCATAAAAGGATCTCTTTTTAATACTTCACTAAAAACAACTTCTGCATCGTTATAACGGCCTTTTTTCCCAAGCTCTAAGCCTAAAGCCGTCATTGCCCGGGTATTATGTGGGTTATTTTCTGCCGAATTTCTAAAAATTAAAATCGTATCAGAGTTAATATAACTTTGCCTTAAAGCCATCAGTATTATAAAAACTATATATCCGTAAAAAGCAAATTTTAGCGTACGGGAAGATGATATTTTACGCGAAATTAAATATTCATACACATATCGAGCGAATAAAACCAAAAGCACAAAAGCCGGAATAGAAGCCGTGTAAACAAAGTGCTCGGCTAAAGATATTACCCCCGGTGCAACGCCGATTGCGCTGAATAATTGCGATACCGGAACCAATTCTAAAGCAACCCAGAGAACAAAGAATAAAACCACTTTGGATATTTTTTGCCGGTTTTTTATTGCAATAAAGATTATTGCCGCCCACAGAATTAACGAAATCCATATTCGGATGTCCCATATTCCATAAAAAAGCGGCATACTGCGGTCAAAATATAAATCTATCGGTAAAACAAATAAACGAAAATAATCAAGCACGCCCCCTAAAAATGTCGCAAATCCCAGCGCCAATTCTTTTGAAGAATGCCATGGCAAGACTTTGGTTATACCTAAATAATTTCTTAACAATATATACCCGGATAAAAACAAGAAATATGGCAGAACTTTGCGTCCAGCCGCTTTTATTCCCAAACTCCGGTATACAAAGAAGTAAAAGAAAACCAGCAAAGGAAACATCATAGCTGATTCTTTAGAAAAGAACCCCAGCAAGAAAAAGGCCAACGACAATATTCGCCAAAGAATATGATTCTTCTCTTCCTTAACAATTAAAATAAAAAAAGAACTAATCACAAAAAAGGTGCTTAAAAGTATGGCCCGGTCAGCAATATTAAATACTGCCTCACTGTTTATGGGATGAATTACAAAAAGAAACGCAGTTAAAAAAGCGGTTCTTTCGTCTTTTAAAAGAAGCCGTAACAGAAAATAAACAGAAACCGCAATGAGCAAGTGTATAAAAAGATTGGTTAAATGGTAATAAAACGGGTCTAAACCAAAAAACATATATTCCAGCGTATAGGCCATATAAGTTAACGGACGATAATAATGCCCACCGCCAAAATAAGAAAGGCCAAAGAATTTAAAAATATTCGCTGGACTCTTGATAAGCGCGTTATTAACAATAACAAAGTTATCGTCGAAGATCTTAAACCCGGAATTTAAAACATTAGCGTATATCAATATCCCAAAGGACGACAAGATTAAAGCAACTGACCAAGATTTATTAACAACTTTATTTAGCATATGATAAAACTTTAAAAATTTGATAGTTTTGGTTTTCCCAAATAATTTTCGTGAATTCCGGATGATTCATCAAATCATTAGTTATCCTATTATCCAATCCTTTATTCATTATTATATAAGAAATATTTAATATTTCAGCGCGCGAAACAAAATCATTCCCGACACCGATTTTATCGATCCAAGGAGCGGTTCCAATAATTCCGGTCATAAGAGCAACCGGCCGAGACTGCCAAATCATGTAATGCTCGTCTTCTCTGACGTTCTCCTTTATCCAACTAAACAATTCCTGATTTTCTTTTTTATATAACACGTCATCATTAAAGTTAAAATTACGGTAAATATTAAAAATGTTAAGCGCAATAAGGACAACTAACATGCTTCTGGTTATAATCATACCGTTCTTAACTTTATTTATACCGCCCAACAGAAAGACGACAACTATCATAATTATCGGAAGGCAAAAACGGGCGAAGTTTGAAGGATGATGCGGAAATCCAGCCCAAATCAGAATAATTCCCAAATAAACTGCGGCAAAACATTCCAAGAATATTATTCTTTTCTTAAATGACCGGAAAATAAATATTGCGTAGAATGCCAAATAAAGTATCGGGCTGATTATCAGCAATATTTTATCTAAAAGCAAATATAAACTGCTTGTAACTGGCGTCTGCCCGGGAATTAATAACCAGGCCATACTTCTAACGGGAAGCGAATTATTCTGCCAAATGGCGTTAAGATATTGCATGGGATTAGATTTTATCGTCATAAAGAACGCTTTATCTAAATGAGTAAAATTTAATTGCACAAGGAAGGCAACAACAAATCCAAAGATCACGATAAACGCTCTTTTAAAATCATTCTTCGCAACAATTAAATAGTAAATAATAGCGATAAAGATAGCCAATCCGGCGGTGCGGATGAGATATGAAAACCCGGCAATAAATATGGCCCAATAAAAAACATTCTCCCGGACAGCCTCGCTGCCCACTCCTTTGATAAAGAGAAGAATGCTTAATAAAGCAAAAAACAAGAATGGAATATCCGATATAACATTTTGTTTAAAAACAAAAAAGAACGAAGAAAAAGAAAACAAAACCAATATCCCCAATAAAGTTTCTTTTTTGAGGCTGCTTTTAAAAAGAAAATAAATAATCCCGATAGAAGCAAACCAAAAAGGTATGTTGATAGATTTCAATATTTGAAAATTAACACCAAATAACTTAATTATTCCCATCAGAATAAAAGGCAAACCCGGCGGGAAGATTATCGGCAAGTCAAGCATTATGCCTGATGAATATGGCCTTCCTTCTAATATATTTTGGGCATGAATTATGTATTGGCTAAAGTCTTCTCCCCAAATGTGCCCGTTTTTAAGAGAAATGATATTAATAATTACTGCGGCCAAAAAGAATGCGAAGAAAAATATATTTTTTATTTTTTCTTTCATTGGGCTTGAGTTTTAGAAGCCGATGAGAGGAATCGAACCTCCGACCCACGATTTACGAAACCGTTGCTCTACCAACTGAGCTACATCGGCATAACTTCAAATTTCATCGCTGAAAAAAATATTTGCAATGTTTAATCTACCAATCCCGACTTTCCCAAAACAAATTGTTGTCGGGACCCCGCATACATCTTTTCTTAGAAATGCGGGGCTGAGCTACATCGGCATATTTACAACTTAATATGCTGGCCATCCTACAAGTTCTTCTCTGCCAATCCTGACTTTCATCTTACATAAAAAAATGCCGAATAAATTCTATTATTCGCTTATATTTTAGAATCTACTTCGGCACAATTTATTCATATTTTATTATAAGATGGTGCCGAGACCCAGAGTTGAACTGGGGACACATGGATTTTCAGTCCACTGCTCTACCAACTGAGCTATCTCGGCACAACTACATCCTTCAAATCTTATTATCAATCGTCAACAATATATTCTACCAATCCTGACTTATCTAAAAATATCGTAGTCAGGACTCCGATTTCCTCTATTCTCTCTAGCGAAATCGGGCTGAGCCCATCAAAGCTACTGCTTTGACGAGGCCGCATTAAGCTTTAGCTTAATGTGGCTATCTCGGCACAACTACATATTTCAAACGACCAAATTTTACTCTTACGAAGTAGACATTTTATATAAGAGCTTCTTAAATGTCAACTTAATCTTAATAGTATAAATACTTATTATTATAAAATAACAAGCAAGAGATAAATCAGATGGAATTAACTCTTAGCTTACTCCAGCTTACTCATAATCTTAACGAAAACATCTTGGGCAAGCGATATTTTAGGGAAGAACGACTTTCGGGCTTTTACGCTGATCTTGACCGCTTTATCACTAATCGGGATTATCATTATCGTTATTTTTGCTTTTTGGATGCTGGCTTTGATCATACCTACATCCCGATTTTCAACATCTACCGTACCCATTATTGAAGTAATCTCAACTGCGGCATCCCATAAATCATCTTGACTATTTTCGCTAATTCCTTCAACCGTATCCGGGCTGACAACATATCCGCCTAAAGCCCCAATTCCTCCGACGACGAGATAAATACATCCGGATAAAGAAAATAAAAGGCAGGCAAGGCAATAAGTAAAAATAAACTTTCTTTTGATACAATTAAACATTGCTTCTCCTTAAAAGAATTAATATTTTCTTTTAACCTTTATCGCCTTACCTGCCAAAAACAAAAACTATTTTAAAACTATACCTAACCATCCCTGCACAACCGGCGCAAACTTAACAATAACCGGAGTAAAAACAATCGAGACCATGCTCATTAATTTAATCAGAATATTTAACGAAGGCCCGCTGGTATCTTTACAAGGATCCCCGACGGTATCTCCGATAACTGCCGCGCCGTGAACCGGGTTTTTGCTTCCATCAGGAAGTTTTTTGCCACCATAATTTCCGGCTTCAATATACTTCTTCGCATTATCCCAAGCCCCACCGGAATTATTAAGCATTGTTGCAAGCACAAAACCGGTAGTTAATCCCCCGACTAATAACCCAACAACCCCGCCAATCCCTAAAATTAAACCAGTTAGAACCGGAATAACAATTGCCATTAGGGAAGGAACAACCATTGCTCTTTGAGCGCCAATTGTTGAAATGCTAACACAGCGGGCATAATCGGCTTTTTCTGTCCCCTGCATAATCCCTGGCCTTTCCCTAAATTGCCGTCGGACTTCATTAACCATTTCTCCAGCCGCCCGGCCTACTGCCTTCATTGACATAGCGCAAAAAAGAAAAGCAGTCATCGCCCCCAAGAAAATCCCGCAAAGAAGTAGCGGATTCATAACGTGCATTTTAAAAGCATCGACAAAATCTAAAATATTAAGCCTAACAATTTGATCATAAGTAAAAGTTTGCGATCCCAAAACAAAAGAACCATCGGCTTTAGCATAATTTCC
>JAKLDK010000027.1 GCA_022703565.1 Candidatus Omnitrophota bacterium | reverse complement strand
ATAACAGAATTGGAACGCGAGATGGAATCATCCGCGCGTAATTTGCAATTTGAACGGGCAGCTAGGATTCGCGATAAAATTAAAGAGGTAAGGGAAGGGAAGTTTTAATGATATTAGCTGTTGATATTGGAAATACCAGAATTTCTTTCGCGCTTGTTAAGAATAACAAGGTTTTTTGCGTTGAATCGATCGAGACAAAAGAAATAAATAATATCCCGAAAGTTTTAAAGCGCTTTAGTAAAAATGTTTTAGATAAAGCTGTAATTTGCAGCGTTGTCCCTAAGATGAATAATAAGATTATTAAGGAAATAAAGAAAATTTGTAGGGTTGATGCAAAATTGGCCGGGCCGGATATAAAAGTCCCGATAAGAAATAATTATAAAAAGCCAAAGCAAGTCGGGGCCGACCGCCTTACTTGCGCATTTGCCGCTAAAGAAATTTATGGCTATCCGTCGGTAGTTATTGATTTTGGTACCGCCATTACTTTTGATATTATCTCGAAAGATGGTTCTTATGAGGGCGGAATGATAATACCCGGAATCAGGCTTTCTTTGGAGTCTTTGCATAACAAAACCGCGCTTTTGCCTAAAATTGAGAATATTGCTATTCCTAAACATTTAATTGGTAAAGAAACAAAGGAAAGTATTTTAAGCGGGGTTTTTAATGGTTACGGGGAGATGTGTAACGGGCTGGTAAATTTGCTCTCAAAAAGAATTGGTGGCAAGCCCAAGTTTATTCTTACCGGCGGTTATGCGAATTTAATGGCCAAATATATCAAAACGAAATGTATTGTTGATAAAGAATTGATTTTTAAGGGAATGGGAAGGTTGTAAATTTTTGTTAAATAAGAAAATATAGAACAGAAAGGAAAGACAATGAGTTTAAACAGCGTAAATATTATGGGAAACTTAACGCGCGATCCGGAGATGCGTTATACGCCGGGTGGGAAAGCGATTTGCAATATTTCTATCGCCAATAACAGAATTTATACCAAAAATGGCGAGAAGGTAACGGAAGTGTCATATTTTGACGTCGAGGTTTGGGGAGCAATGGCGGAAAACTGCGCTAAATATTTATCAAAAGGAAGCGGAATAATTGTTGAAGGCCGGTTACGCCAGGACCGCTGGGAAAAAGACGGCAAGATGCAAAGCCGGGTCAGGATTTCGGCCAGCAATATTCATTTTATGCCAAAGAAAAATACAGGCGCATCTGAGCCGCAAGCCCCGGTAGCGGATGTTGCTCCGGCTGAAGAACCGCAAACAGCCGAACCAATTGCGTGGGATGAGTAAATGAAAGCAATATAGTGATCAGTTTTCAGTGTCCAGTGTTCAGAAAAACAAAAAAAATAAATACTTTTAATTGATTATCGATAGCTGGCAGTTTTTATTTTTAATATTTTATTCCTAACTTAACTGATCACTGACCACTGGCCACTGGCCACTGACCACTATGTTTTATTATTTGCCATTCAAGAATTACATGATATACTTAGCCGAAGATTAGAAGCTCTGCAAGGCCGCAAAGTAAGACAACTAAACTTTGCGGCTATTTTTTTAATAACATAATATAGGAGAAATGATGTACAAGAATTCAACAGTTCCAAACAATTTGACAAAAACAAATGAGGGAACACCTGGCTTTTATGGTTTAGGTATTGCCCCAAAGATTTTAGATATACTTGAATTTATTAAATTTAAAGTCCCAACTCCCATTCAGCTTAAAGCGATTCCGCTAGCCTTAGAGGGAAAAGATGTTATTGGCGTCGCTCAAACCGGTACAGGAAAAACACATTCGTTTGCTATTCCGATGGTGCAAATCTTAGCTCAGAAAAAAGGCTTGGGATTGATTTTAGCTCCGACTCGCGAATTAGCGATTCAGATTGACGAAGCTTGCCAGGGAATTGCCCGTTCATTCGGAATGAAAACAGCTTGCCTTATTGGCGGGGCTTCAATGCGCGATCAAGTTAATGCTTTAAAGAGAAACCCGCGGATTATTATTGCGACTCCGGGGCGTTTGATTGACCATATGGGCCAATGGAATGTTATGCCGAACGAAGTTGTCATGCTTGTTTTAGATGAAGCTGACCGTATGCTTGATATGGGTTTTGCTCCGCAGATAGAGAAGATTTTACATTTCTTGCCGAAAGAAAGGCAGACAATGTTATTTTCCGCAACTATCCCCAAAGAAATAATGCATTTGGTGAACAAATATATGAAGCTCCCCGTAAGTATCGAGATTGCCCGTTCCGGAACAACAGCGGAAAAAGTTACCCAGGAATTATTTATAGTTAAAAAAGAAGACAAGCCAAAACTTTTGCGTAAAGTCCTTGAGCAATATAAAGGATCAGTCCTTTTATTTTCACGTACCAAGCATAATGCCCGTAAACTTACCCGCGCGATTAGAGATATGGGATATCGGGCGGCCGAAATTCATTCCGAGCGTTCATTATTTCAGCGCCGGGAAGCATTAGAAGGTTTTAAAACCGGACGATATAAGGTTTTAGTCGCTACGGATATTGCCTCGCGCGGAATTGACGTAACAGGAATTGAATTGGTTATTAATTATGACCTGCCGGAAGATGCGGATAATTATGTTCATCGAATCGGACGTACCGCGCGCGCTGGGCATAAAGGACATGCTATTTCATTTGCAACTCCTGACCAAAGCAAAGAAGTCCGAGATATTGAAAGGTTGACCAGAAAGACTCTTCCGATAGTTAAACATCCGGAAATTATGGCGGAGAGTTTTAGCAGCCATCCTTCACATTCCTCACGTCCTTTTCATGAGAAATCCGGCCGTTTTTTTGCCCGCCGAAGAAGAGAACAGCGGAGTTTTAAACCGAAGAAATTCAAGTAATCATAAATTATTTGTTAATTTTTCGAGTAAGAGATACTCCGTCGATAACTCTCATTTATTACCATAAATAAAAGTTAATTTATTTCACGTCCTAAAAAAAATCTTGACAAAAATATATTTTTGCATAAACTAGCACTCTTGTAGGACAAGTGCTAATCTAAAAAAAATTAAAATACAGGTAAAATCAAGGAGGTGCAGAAGTGAATATTACACCATTAGGAGACAGAGTAATTGTAAAAGCGCTAGATGCGATGGAAGTTACCAAAGGCGGAATTGTCCTGCCGGATACGGCAAAAGAAAAGCCGCAAGAAGGAAAAGTTGTGGCTGTTGGTAAGGGAAAAATTATGGAAGACGGAAAATTAAAAGCGATGGAATTAAAAGTCGGCGATAAGGTTCTTTACGGAAAGTATTCCGGTACTGAAATTACGACAAAAGATGGCGAAGAACTCTTAATTATGCGCGAAGACGATGTTTACGCGGTTATAAAGTAAATTTAAATTACAAATTTAATTAAAACGAAGGAGTAATAGAAATGGCGAAACAATTATTATTTAGCGAAGAAGCAAGACGCAAGATTTTAGAGGGCGTCGAACAGCTAGCCAAGGCCGTTAAAGTAACCTTAGGGCCAAAGGGTAGAAATGTTGTATTAGATAAGAAATTCGGCTCACCGACAGTCACCAAAGACGGTGTTACGGTTGCCAAAGAAATTGATTTAGAAGATGCTTTTCAAAATATGGGCGCGCAAATGGTAAAAGAAGTTGCCGAAAAAACATCGGACAATGCCGGAGACGGTACAACAACCGCAACTATTTTAGCTGAAGCGATTTACCGCGAAGGTTTAAAGAACGTTACAGCTGGTGCAAATCCAATGGCTTTAAAAAGAGGTATTGAAATAGCTGTTGAGAAAGTATTAGAGAGAATTAAGACGATGTCTAAGAAAATTGATTTAAAAGACATTACCGAAGTTGAGCAAGTTGCGACAATTGCTGCTAATAATGATAAAGTAATCGGTAAAAAGATTGCCGAAGCTTTTGAAGCCGTAGGGAAAGATGGTGTTATTACTGTTGAAGAAGGGAAAACAGTTAATACTGAATTAAAGATAGTCGAAGGTATGCAATTTGACCAAGGATATTTGTCTCCTTATTTCTCGACTGATTTAGAGAAAATGGAATGTACTTTAGAGGAAGCTTTTGTCCTTCTTTATGAAAAGAAGATTAATAATATTAAAGATATGCTTCCTTTACTTGAAAAAGTTGCTAAATCAGGCGCTCCGTTAGTTATTATTGCGGAAGATGTTGAAGGAGAAGCTTTAGCTACATTAGTTGTTAATAATATGCGTAAAACTTTAGTTTGTGCTGCAGTTAAGGCTCCGGGTTATGGCGATCGCCGCAAGGCCATGCTTGAAGATATTGCTATTCTTACCGGCGGCAAAGCCATTACTGAAGATTTAGGTATAAAACTAGAAAACATTGACCTAAAAGATTTAGGAAGAGCCAAGAAAATCAAGATTGATAAAGAAAATACAACTATTGTCGAAGGTGCTGGCAAAACTGATGCGATAAAAGGGCGTATTAATCAAATCAGAAATCAAATTGAATCAACTGATTCATCGTATGATAAAGAGAAGCTACAGGAGAGATTAGCTAAATTGTCCGGCGGAGTTGCTATTATTAATGTTGGCGCGGCAACTGAAACCGAAATGAAGGAAAAGAAAGCCCGCGTTGAGGACGCTTTACACGCAACTCGTGCGGCTGTTGAAGAAGGTATTGTTCCGGGCGGTGGAGTAACTCTGTTAAGATGTATTCCTGAGCTGGACAAACTTAAAGTTACCGGTGATGAAAAAACTGGTGTTGAAATTATAAAGAAAGCTATTGAGGCTCCTGTCCGTCAATTAGCTGAAAATGCTGGATTAGAAGGTTCAGTAATTGTTGATAGGTTAAAGAAAGAAAAAGAAAATATCGGTTACGATATTAATAAAGATGAGTATGTTGATATGTTAAAAAGCGGAGTCATTGATCCGGCTAAAGTTGAAAGAGCGGCTTTGCAAAATGCAGCTAGTATCGCGGCGCTATTACTTACAACTGAAGCATTGATTACTGATGTACCGGAAAAAGATAAAGGCCCGGCAATGCCAGGCGGAATGCCCCCAGGAGGCATGGGAGGGATGTATTAATGCTTTAAGGTATTAACTTTTTGTAGTAAATAAAAGCGGCTCGAGGTTTTCGGGCCGCTTTTTTTTGTAAAAAAATATCTTTGATTATTCTTGCCCAGGCTAGAATTATCTTGTATAAAAACAAAATAACAAATATTGGGGGATTTTAATGGCTAAAGAAAAAGAAAGAATACAAAGATTACTCAAATTAATTTCGGCAATCTGCGTCGATAAATGCTCCGCGCTTTTATCGAAATTTATTAAAAAAGGGGCGCGGATTGATTTAGAGGCGATTTCTTATCGGACTAATGATGAGATTTTGATGCGTTTTAATATGTTAAAGAAAAAAGAAGTTGTTGCTTCTTTTATCGATTTTGTAGGAGACGCCAAATTCAAATTCCTATTTTTCGTTGAGGATAAAGATAGCCAACAGTTGACCAATCTAATCTTGCAAAAGAATTTAGAAACCGAACAAGATAAAGCTTTGTATAGTACCTCTGCGATTAAAGAAATTGCCAATATCTTGGCGAGTGTATGCACGAATGTGTTTTCCCGTGATTTTGATATTCCAATTAAGCCTTCGACACCGTTTTTGAAGAAAGATTTGTTAGAAAATATTTTGAAAGAGTATATAGTTAGTGCGGCGGAACATAATAATCTTATTTTGATGATGGAAAGTGTTTTTATCGTAATTGAGCATGACATAAAATGTTTTATGTTTATTATCCCTCTGAAGCAAACAGAAAAGATCTTTACTAAAACATCATTGGAAATAGGTTCTTTGGATAAAATTACCGCTTAGATGAAATAATAGGTTTTACAGGTTTTGCCCGATTTTTCTTATTTCCCCTTACCCTTCACATTACCTTATTTATATCTTATACTTATAATAATTATGAGTGATTTATTATCCCCCAACTATTAATTATATGAAAAAAATAATTTCATTTAAAAAACAATTGCACTGCTTCTTAATTGTTGTTTTTACTGTAACCGCTGTTTCTGTACAAATTCCGACAAACGTTAATGCCCAAGAAGCAGTTGCATTAAATTTAATAAGTATATCCCCGCCATATGTTCCCGTACTCATTAGAGGGCTAATTCTTAACCCAGATAATCCTTTCAATTTTAGTTTTATAGTAGATAACGGAGACACCCATCTGAAAGATATTGATTTAAAGATTGAAACAGAAAAGTTAATTAAATACTTCCTGGCTTCCTTGACTTTGCCTGAGGATGATATGTGGGTTAACCTGTCGCCTGATGAGAAAAATAAAATTATTCCAGAAGTATTTGCAAGGACGGATATGGGGAGAGACTTATTGGCATTAGATTATTTGTTAAAACAGTTAACTGCGTCTTTAATTTATCCGGAAAGTGAATCAGGCCGTAAATTATGGGAAAAGATTTACAAACAAGCTTTACAGAAATATGGGATTAATGAAATTCCTGTAGATATATTAAGCCGAGTCTGGATTGTCCCGGAGACAACCTCAATTTATGAAAACAATGACCGGGTTTATATTATTGATAGCCATCTTAAGGTTATGCTGGAAGAAGATTATTTGGTTGCCAACAACAAAGATCAGATAACAAAATCAATCAATGGTGACAACAAAATCAAAGAATTGCTCAAAGAAATTATTATACCCGAGATTGAAAAAGAAATTAATGAGGGAAAGAACTTTGCTAAGTTAAGGCAGATATTTAATTCGTTAATTTTAGCTACCTGGTATAAAAATAATTTGCGAAATAGTGTTATTGCAAAACAATATGCCAATCAAAATAAAGTTGTTGGGCTCGGTATGCCAGGCCAGGAGAATAAGAATGAAATTTATGCCAAATATTTAAATCTTTTTAAGGAAGGTGTTTACGATTATATCAAAGAAGAGTATGACCCAATGACTCAAGAAGTTGTTCCTAAACGGTATTTCTCTGGAGGTATTATTGCAAAAGTTGAAACTAAATCTGTCCAATTACCTGTAGGGAAAATGCAATCCGGGGAAATTAGTGTTGAATCAGTTAATTTAATAGACAACTCCATGATGTCAAGGCTCAGGGAAGTTATTAAGGAATCTGATGCCACGATTGCCGTTGCCCCTCCTTTAACCAATTTGGAATCAGTTAAGATTTATTTTCGTAATGCAAACTTTGTGATATATGAGGTACGTTTTTATGGAGATGACACCCCGTATTTAATAAAAATGCGAACAAAGAAGAATAAGGATTACGTACAAGACCGAGAAGCTTTAGTTTACAAAGAATTAATGCATAATGAGGCTTATAAAGATTATCGCAACTTTTTTATGGAGTTTGTTGGGCTAGGAGAAATAAAACAAGAAGACGAGAAGGCTCTGAATGAAAAGTTCTCTATTTCTCTTCCCGAGGGGCAGAAATATCTTGTTTTTAAAAAGCCTAGAGGAATTAGCGTAAGAGAGCGCATAAATCAGCTAAAAGAAATAGCTACTTCTTTTGAAAATGAGGAATTATTAGCTTTAGATATCTTAGATGATTTAGAGATGATTTCAAAAATAGTTGGTTTTTTATATGATGCAAGGTTTTTCCACCGAAATATAACTATAGATGATTTAATCCTTGATATTGAAACTATGGAAATTAGAGTAATAAATCTTGAGGAAGTGGCCATGGAGAACCATGAAAATCCCAGGTTAAATTTGGGCGGGCATCCTTTATATATTAACGAAAAAAATAGTTCTTTAGACGCAAAAGCTATTCTGGAGATAGTTCTTTTTTATAGCGCACAACTTTTAGACCAGAATAAGGCTCCAGGGAAAAGATTGTCACGGATAGAATATGATGCGGATCGGTTTGGAATTGTTCAAGAAGATGAATTTGGTTTAGAGGATATGTCATTAAGTATAGGTGAGGTAAATATTAATATTAAAAAAATAAAAAAAGATGTGGAAGCTTGGTATCGCTCGGAATATTTAAGGACATTAGGCAAGCAGATTGAAAATGAAGAAAAAAGTGCTAACTCTATTGAAGCGATTGCTGCTTATTTGGACCCAGTCAAACATGAAGAACCTCGAATAAGACTAGGCGCAGTAGATGGGTTGGGAGAATCTGGTTTGCATCGGGCAATCCCATACGTTATTAAAGCGATGGATGACCCAAATCGTTTTGTTCAAAGATCTGCGGCAAAGTGGCTGGGAGAATTTGGGCGCGATAAACGTTTGCAAAAACCTTTGATTCGAGCTTTGGGAAATAGCGATGAAATTGTTTTTAAGAATGCGATAGAATCTTTAATAAAGATTGGGGATGAAGATACTGTTGTTGAGTTAAATAAGCTGCGTAATAGCGAGCCACAGACAAAATTATTTTATATTACTGATGACCATGGCAATCCTGTACTTTATTCGGAAGAACCGCAACATAAAGGTTTTGATACTGGTAACTTTAAAGTTGGCGGAACAGTGGTTATTGATAATTATCGAGTGGGTGAGATGTTAAGAGCAATGAACGAAATAAGCAAAATGGTTGTTGAAAGGCGAAAACAAAGGAAAATAGATTTTTCTAAGATTAGGGATCGCCGACCAATAGAATTCTTTGAATATTTGGATGGTATAGGAAGAATGATAGGGCAAGAAGATTTTGCCGATAGTTTCGTTTTAGTCGGTGGAGGGGTTCGAGATCTTTATGTCCAGCAGCTGTTGACTGAATTCCTAGAAAAAGCTATGGATGATATTGAATATGTTAAGTTATTAGCGCAATCGGATATTGATATAGATAGAAAGTCGATTTACTTTATTAATATATCCAATGCTTTGGGAGAATTCAAAGAAGAAGCTCAAAAGCCAGGCTTGGATGCTATCGTAAAAATTTGCGATATTGTTCGCTCTATTATTAGCGATATTTTAAATAAAGAAACTAGCATTAATTTCCTTGAGTTTATAGGCGTGGCAACTAAATTGTTAGAAATGATTTTTGAAGCAATGAAGAATGATGCGTATAATGTGCAGGAACTAGAAATTGCTTTGGATGATTTTATGAGTACTGTCCCTTCGGGCCTAAGTAATCTGCCAGAATTAGGCATAGACAATATATTAAACGACGTGAATGCTTTAAAAAGACTTAATTTGAATGATATTGATATTGGTATTAAGGTTACATTGACTGAAGAAGAAAGATTGCAATTCTTAACGCCAACAAATCAGGCTACCGAACGGGTTTATCGGGAATCGATTCAAAAATTACAAATATTAGCTACAGCGCTTAATGTTGAAGTTACAAGATTCTTTCCTCCTTTTACTCAAGATAGAGTTTTATGGAATGGGATAGAGGTGCAATATACCGGCCCGATAATTCCTTCGCGGATATCAGCATCTCAAAAAGTAGTATATTTAAAAAGGTATGTATTTGATACAGAAAAAAGGGCAGTTTATTTGTCGGATACAAAACCAGGGCTTCTTACTTTGGGTATGGATAAATATGGAAATATATATGGAAGGACAGAATCAATAGCTGATTTTGAATCAGGATATGCTCATTTAGTCGGCGATGGTGTTCTTTTACCGCCAGGATCTATTTTAAGACAGTTAAGAATAAGTTATCAATTTAACAAAAGAATTATCCGGGAAGATAGAGAGCTTATTAAAGAAACTATTAGAAAATATATTAATGATGAAATAAAACTGGATATCTCGATTGTAAACACTCTGGAAAGGTTAACTGCAAAAGTTATTCAATATGCGCAAAACCCTTGGGAAGCAGATAGAGATATGCGGGAATTAGGAATTTATGATTTTATTAAAGCTAAATTAGGGATTACTGTTGATAGTGATGTCCTTGATAGATGGTTAGCGACTAGAAATCCTGCAGAGCCGATTGATGATACCACAACTCTTTCTTTAGCTGATGAGACTTCTTTGATTTCTATGGATAATCCTCTTTTGGGTAGAAGAGCTATTGAAGAAAGAAGGGAGGCTTTGCTAAAGATATTAGATAGCCAAACAACCCCGGTCAATAGGATAACATTATTTGGTATTTTAAAAAATAATCCTCAATTTCCCAATGCTACTTTGCGGCAAATTGCTAATGATACTAGGCAAGATGAAAGGTTGTTGTGGCATAAAAATCTTCTGGTTAAAGGATTAACTGGGATAGAGCGAGCGCGTAATATTAATATAGCGCAACAAGAACAGATACGAAAGGTTACACAAGATCCCGCCATTATCGGTAATTCCAGGGAAGTCGGAGGTATTGACTTTAACCCCAAAAATATTATCTTTAATAAAGATTATTCCACAGGGAGTTTTCAATTTAATTTTGATTTTAATGAATATGATAGTAAAGAAATTGATAGTTTAGTGCCTTTAATTATAAATGTTATTCCGATTAGCAACCTTCCTTTGTTTTTAAGCGGACAAGAAGAAAAGCAGGAAGATTTCGAATTAACATCGTTGTAAAAACCTCTCCTTAATAGATATTTATTGACAATATTATATAAAATCACTATATTAGATTCCCAATAGATTCCTTTATTTAGAGTCCAAAATCTCTTTAGTTTGAGCTATTTACGTTATTTCTTTATATTAATATTTATATTTAGAAAGGTGGGTATCTTTAATGGCAGAATGGATAGGTAAAGATAGGCGGGCCAGACGCTGTTATGGCTTTGATGAAGTCGCCTTAGTCCCAGGAAGGGCAACAATCAATCCCAACGAAGTAGATACTAGCTGGAAATTAGGCAACAAAACTTTTGAAATCCCAATTATGGCAGCGGCAATGGATGGTGTCGTTGACGTTAAGTTTGCGATTGCGATGGGAAAATTAGGCGGAATTGCAGTTTTAAATTTAGACGGAATCCAGACTCGTTACGAAAATCCTTCCTTGATCTTGGATAAAATCGCCAGCGCTAATCCTGATGAAGCAACTGAATTAGTCCAAAGTGTTTATTTGGAACCGATAAAAGAAACATTAATAGCTAAAAGAGTATCTGAAATTAAAGCAAAGAAAATTCCGGTATTTGTAAGCTGTATTCCTCAAAATGCGGAAAAGTTTCATGCTATAGCGCAAGAAGCGGGTTGTGATAACTTTATTATTCAATCAACCGTGGCTACAGTTAAACATATTGCTAGCGAATATAAAGTTTTAGATTTAGAAAAATTGTGCAAAAAAAGCAAGATTCCAATTATCGTCGGAAATAGTGTTACTTATGATGTTGCGTTGGATCTTATGGAAATTGGAGCTTCAGCTTTATTAATCGGAGTTGGGCCGGGGGCAGCTTGTACTACCCGCGGTGTTTTAGGTATTGGCGTTCCGCAAATTACTTCAACTGTTGATTCGGCTGCCGCGCGAGACCATTTCTTCTCACGTAAAGGGAAGTATGTCCCTATTATTACCGACGGAGGTATGCGTATTGGCGGAGAAATTTGCAAAGCTTTCGCTGCTGGGGCAGATGCGGTTATGGTTGGTTCAGCATTTGCGAAATCGGAAGAAGCCCCGGGGCGTGGATATCACTGGGGAATGGCAACTTCAAATGCTAATCTTCCGCGCGGTACCCGGGTAAAGGTCAGTACAACCGGAACATTAAAAGAGATCTTGTTTGGGCCGGCGAGAGCGGATGACGGTTCTCAGAATTTAATGGGAGCGTTAAAAACATCAATGGGTTCTCTAGGTGCCAAGAATATAAAAGAAATGCATGATGTCGAAATTATCATCGCGCCTTCAATTCAGACTGAAGGGAAAGTGTTCCAAGTCGGCCAAAGAGTCGGAATGGGAAAATAAAGTAATTTATTAAAATTCTAAAAGGTTGAGGATATGTCTCCGAGAATTAAAAAAATAAAAAAGCAAAAGATTGGTAAAATGAAGTTCAAACCAGCCTCAAAACATCGCATCGGGAAACTTCCTAAATTAAGAAAAATGGCCGGGCGGATTACTCCATCTATCAAGATCAAAAAGATTAAAAGCAAGGACTTGATCATAATCTTGGATTTTGGTTCACAGTATACTCAATTAATTGCCCGTCGCATCAGAGAGAGCAAGGTCTTTACCAAAATAGTTCCTTATAATATTACTGCGCAAGAAATTGAAGAAATAAAGCCGAAAGGGATTATTTTATCCGGTGGGCCAAGAAGTGTTTATGATAAAAATGCTCCGATGCCTAGAAAAGAAATCTTTGATTTAGATATTCCGGTCTTGGGGATTTGTTATGGTATGCAGGTAATTACTCATATGTTTGACGGCAAAGTTAAGACCAGCGAAGAGCGCGAATTTGGCCGCGCTGAATTATTTATAGATAATAGCCGTGATCTTTTTGCTAATTTACCGGCAAATTTAACTTGTTGGATGAGCCATAGCGACGAGATTACCAAGATGCCGAAAGGTTTTGTTCAGCTAGCCCATACGCTAAACGCTCCCGTCGCGGCCATTGGGAATAGAGTTAAAAAAGTTTTTGGCGTGCAATTTCATCCTGAGGTTGTACATACTCAAAGAGGTTCGCAAATATTAAGTAATTTTGTCTTCCAAATGTGCGGTTGTTTAACTCGCTGGACAATGGAAAGATTTATTGAGCAATCGATAAAGCAAATAAAAGAAACGGTTGGAAACAAAAGAGTCCTTTTAGGATTAAGCGGTGGTGTGGATTCAACTGTTGCCGCGGTATTGTTAAATCAAGCTATCGGAAAAAGGCTTTATTGTATTTTGGTTGATAATGGATTGTTGCGCAAAAATGAAGTTAATTCAATCGAAAGAACAATTAAGGGTAATTTCGATATTAATTTAAATGTTATTGACGCGGAAAAGAGTTTCTTATCTAAATTAAAGGGCGTAACGGACCCGGAGCAAAAAAGGAAGATTATTGGGGAAGATTTTATCCGAGTCTTTACCGAGAAAGCTAAGAAAATTAAGAATATTGATTTTCTGGCCCAAGGAACTTTATATCCTGACGTTATTGAATCTCATTCTCCCTTAGGCGGGCCTTCGGCGATGATCAAAAGCCATCATAATGTCGGCGGTTTACCTAAGAACTTGAAACTGCAATTGATTGAGCCGTTTAGAGAATTATTTAAAGATGAGGTCCGTGCTATTGGAAAAAGATTAGAAGTCCCTGAATCAGTATTGAAAAGACAGCCGTTTCCCGGCCCAGGATTAGCGGTGAGAATATTAGGCGAAGTTACCAAAGAGCGCATTGATATATTACGCGAAGCTGACGAGAGAGTGGTGGAAGAAATAAAGAAAGCCGGTCTTTATACTCAGGTGTGGCAATCTTTCGCGGTACTTTTACCAGTTAAAACAGTTGGGGTTATGGGAGATCAAAGGACTTATGAAAATGTTATTGCGATCCGCTGCGTAACCAGTGACGATGGTATGACCGCGGATTGGGTGCAGCTTCCGTATGATTTATTAGCGCGTATTTCCAATCGCATTATCAATGAAGTCCAAGGTGTTAACCGGGTGGTTTATGATGTTAGTTCCAAACCGCCGGCCACAATTGAATGGGAATAAAACTGTAATTTAATTCTTTTAAAAAGCCACGGGTTTAAATTATAAATAATTATTAAGCCGGTGGCTTTTTGATGTCCGGCTATTTCAACCTTTTTAGCAATAGTATTTTTGTTAGGTTTTTATCAGGTTTGATTTATTTATCCTTTAATTATTTTAAATATTAATTATAATTATTTAATATGAATTCCGATAGTTTTGTACATCTACATGTCCACTCTCAATACAGCCTTCTTGACGGGGCCTGCCGCATCAGCAAGTTAGTCGATAAATGCATTGAATATAATATGCCGGCAGTCGCGATGACTGATCACGGTAATATGTTCGGGGCAGTCGATTTTTACAAGAGTGCAACTGATAAAGGCGTCAAACCAATAATCGGTTGCGAGTCCTATATACTTTCTTTGGGCAGCCGTTTAGAAAAAACTCCTAAACAAAAAGGGTATCTTTCCCACTTGGTTTTATATGCCAAGAATCATAATGGTTATAAGAATTTATGCAAATTGATTTCCTCGGCTTATATTGAGGGGTTTTATTATCATCCTAGAATCGATAAAGAATTTTTGGCGCAACATTGCGACGGGTTAATGGCGGCCTCCGCTTGCCTTAAAGGTGAAGTGAGCTCGAACATTGTTAACGGTAATTATAAGGAAGCTTTAAAAGCCGCTGATGATTATATTCATATCTTTGGTAAAGGTAATTTTTATCTTGAGCTAATGGACCATGGGATTCCTGAGCAAAAGATTGCCAATGAAGGAATTGTAAAGATTTCTAAAGAGTTAAATATCCCGGTAATTGCTACAAATGATGTTCATTATATCGAGAAATGGCATAGTAAGGCCCATGAAGCGCTGCTTTGTATCCAAACCCAAACAACTCTTAATGACCCTAACCGTATGCGGATGAGCGCTCCGGAATTTTATTTTAAAAGCCCGCAGGAAATGAAGGACCTTTTTGCTTGGGTGCCGGAAGCGATAAAGAATACTGTTAGTTTTGCCGAGAAATGTGATTTAAAGTTTAATTTTAACGAAATACATTTGCCGGTTTTTCATCCGCCGGACGGCAGATCAAAAGAAAGCTTTTTGGACGCGTTATGTGAAGAAGGATTAAAAAGAAGATTCGGCAAGATTACTGATGAAATCAGGGCTCGCTTGGAATATGAATTAAGAATTATAAAAAAGATGGGTTTTGTCAGTTATTTCCTTATTGTCTGGGATTTTATAAACTTTGCTAAGAATCAAGGAATTCCTGTGGGGCCAGGCCGTGGCTCGGCGGCAGGAAGTTTGGTAAGTTATCTTTTAGGGATAACTGATTTGGACCCTTTAAAATACGGGCTTTTGTTTGAAAGATTCTTAAATCCGGACAGAACCGGGATGCCGGATATTGATATTGATTTTTGTTATGAAAGGCGCGGAGAAGTTATTGATTATGTAACAAATAAATATGGGAAAGAAAATGTGGCGCAGATTATAACCTTTGGAACTATGCAAGCCCGGGCTGCGATTCGTGACGTCGGGCGGGTTATGGATGTGCCGTATGCTGATGTTGATAAAATTGCCAAATTAATTCCCGCCGAATTAGGAATAACTTTAGAAGATGCAGTAGAAAAAGAGCCGCAGCTGAAAAAATTATGCCAAGAAGACAAGGTTACTAAAGAAATTATTCAAACTGCCCAGGTTTTAGAAGGTTTAAACCGTCATGCCTCGACGCATGCCGCCGGAGTTGTTATTGCCGATAAAAAATTAAATGAATACGTTCCGTTATTTAAAACATCCGACGATCAAATAAGTACCGGTTTTACAATGAAAGATATTGCTAAAATCGGCCTTCTGAAAATGGACTTTTTAGGGTTAAGGACTCTAACCGTTATTGATCAGGCCATAGGATTAATTAAGCAAAATCATAATGTTATTATTAATATCAGCCAGATTCCGCTGGATGACGAGAAGACATTTACCCTTTTAGGAAAAGCGCAAAGTTTCGGTATCTTCCAGTTGGAAAGCGCGGGGATGCGGGATTTATTAAAGAAAATTAAGCCTTCCGAACTGGAAGATTTAATTTCAATTCTGGCTTTATACCGTCCAGGGCCGATGGGCAGCGGAATGTTAGAAGATTTTACAAAAAGAAAACGCGGGCAGGTCGAAATTAAATATGATCATCCTAAGCTCGAACCGATTTTAAAAGATACTTATGGGATTATTATTTACCAAGAGCAGGTTATGAAGATCGCGGTAGCCCTAGCCGGATTCACTCTAATTCAGGCTGACCATTTAAGAAGCGCTATGAGTAAAAAGATTTCGGCGGTTATGGATAAGATGCGCAAGGATTTTATTATTGGCTGTGCCAAGAATAGCAAGATTAATGAGCAAGCTGCCAATAAATTGTTTGATTTAATCGATTATTTCTCCGGGTATGGGTTTAACCGCAGCCATTCAGCCGCTTATGCCATGATCTCCTATCAAACCGCATATTTAAAGGCTAATTACGGGGTTGAATTTATGTGCGCGTTGCTTAATAGCGAACTTAATAATACAGATAAAATTGTTGAATATGTAAAAGAATCCGAAGCCATGGGTATCAAAATATTGCCTCCGGATATAAATAAAAGTTTTAAGGTTTTTACGGTTATTGATTCTCATACTATTCGTTATGGTTTATTAGCAATAAAAAATGTTGGTGGTGGTGCGATTGATTCGATTTTGGAGAACAGGAAGCAAGGCGAATATAAAAATTTATTTGAATTATGCGAACGGGTTGACTTAAGGCAAAGCAATCATAAGGTTTTGGAAAGTTTGATTAAGAGTGGAAGCTTTGACTGTTTTAACGCTTATCGCTCGCAGTTAATGGAAGTGTTGGCTAAAGCTATTGATTTAGGCGGAAAATCGCAAAAAGAGAAGATTTCGGGACAATTTTCATTCTTTGATACTGTGCATATTGATTCCGGTTTTTCTAACCAAAAAGATGAGTTGCCTAATATTAAAGAATGGCCGAAAAATCAGTTGCTTTCTTATGAAAAAGAATTGCTTGGTTTTTACTTAAGCGGGCATCCACTCAAGCATTATGAAGTTGAAATGGAAGAATTTGCTGATTCGACGACTAAGAATTTGAAGCAAGCTATTGATGGAGAAGAGGTTAAGATAGTCGGTATCATTTCCAGCATTAAATTAACAAATACAAAGCGCACGAATGAAAGAATGGCGATAATTAAATTAGAGGATATGGAGGGGCAGGTCGAAGGGGTTGTTTTCCCGTCTTCTTATACCCAACTTGCTAATCAACTGATATCTGGAGATGTTGTTTTGGTTGTCGGGCGGATTAGTACTCGTGATGAAGAAGCTAAAATTATCATTAGCGATGTAAAGAACATACGAGATGTTTATGCAAATATAAAAGCAATAAGTGTCGATTTATCTGTTTCTGCAGAGAATACTATTAATGATTTAAAGGAGAAATTGGCAGTTTTTCCCGGAAAAGTTCCGGTCTATCTAAAAATGGGAAGCAATTCGCGCAAAAGCGTTCAAATTGTTGTTAACGAAGATCTTTTCGTTTCCCCGAATGAAAAGTTAATGAACGAAATCAAGGAGCTAGTCGGAAAAGACAATTTTTCTGTAAATCTTTAATGCCCAATTGTTATTAAGCTGGATTCTAACCCTTTGTAATAATGATATTTATGATAATTAATATTTAGATATATATAATTCGTATTGAATTATGGCTGGTTCAAATATTTTCTTGACACTCTAAGCCCTTGTTGCTACTATACTTACCACTAGGGAGGTGAAAGAATGACTAAAAAAGATATAGTCCTAAAAATTACGGATATAACTGGTATTAAACAAGTTGACGTAAAAAAGATTGTTC
>JAKLDK010000026.1 GCA_022703565.1 Candidatus Omnitrophota bacterium | reverse complement strand
GGCTAACTTTAATGATGCCAGCGTCGGATGTGTAGGCGGCTTGTTGCAATATTATGATCCTAAGGCTGATCATGTTGGTAAGGGAGAAGCGATTTATTGGAATTACGAGAACAAAATAAAGCTTAATGAAAGCAATTTAAGTTCGCTTACATCAGTTTCCGGGACATTTTATGCTGTTAGGAAAGAATATTATCCTTTGGATACTCCACTTGATTTGGCGGACGATTTCGTTGTCCCTTTAAATGTAGTGAGAAACCGTAAGCGAGTAGTGCTTGAGCCTGGGGCTGTTTGCCGTGAAGAAACAGTTGTGAATGATGCGCAAGAAACCCGGAAAAGGTACCGGATTACAGTACAAAATATTAGGGGCCTGATTAATTGTATTGGCATGCTTAATATATTTAAATACGGATTATTTTCTTGGATGTTGATATCTCATAAATTATTCAGGCTATTAGCGCCGCTATTCCTAATCGGTTTATTTGTAACAAATATATTTCTGGCAACTGAGGTATTCTTTTTTGTGTGCTTGCTCGGGCAGATTGGTTTTTATTCTTTAGGAATAGCCAGCCATTTTTCGCATATTAAATATCCAAGAATAGTTAATTCCGTTCATTATTTTTGTTTGTCGAATTATGCGATTTTGCTCGGATTTATAAAGTTTTTTAAAGGTGAAAAAGTAACGACGTGGGAGACGGTAAGAGAAACATAATGGAAAATCCCCACATTAATCCTCCCAATAAAGGGGAGGAAAAAGTTATAATTGTTGTTTTCCCCTCCATTTAGGGGAGGGTTAAAAGAAAGAATTTATGAAAATATTAATTATCGGAAATAAAGGTTTTATCGGCGGGCATTTAAGCCACAGTTTGCTTAACCAAGGCCATGAGCTTGTCGGCCTTGATATCGCGGCTCTTGGCGATCGCGACAGCGGTTATTTCTCTTTTCAGGGCGATATTTTAAAAGAGTTGGATGTATTGCGTGCCGCCAAGGGCGCGGATATGGTGATTAATCTGGCGGCCAAGCATCATGATTTTGGAATATCGCGGGAAGATTTTTTCCTTATTAATGAATCCGGAACGCGCAATTGCCTAAAATGTTTAACAAAATTAGGAATTAGAAAATTTGTTTTTTTCAGCACAGTTGCGGTTTATGGCACTCATGATTTTGAGATGGATGAAAATACCCCATACAACCCTTCTAATGATTATGGCGAATCGAAATTAGCTGGAGAAAAACTTATTGAGGACTGGGCGGCAGAAGATAAATCAAGAGAAATACTTATTGTCCGTCCGGTTGTAGTTTATGGCCCGCAAAATTATGCGAATATGTTTCGTTTAATCGATAATATTTATTTAAATAGATTTTTTATGGTGGGCGACGGCTCAAACAAAAAATCAACGGCGTATGTGGAAAACCTGGTTGAAGCCATATTGCATATGATTGGCAAGATGTCCGCCGGTATTGAAAGGTTTAACTATTGTGATTTGCCGCAAAGGACATCTTTGGAGATTGCGGATATAATTAGAAAAGAATTAGGCCGTAAGCCGATAAAATTTAAATTTCCGCTGAAGTTGGCGGTATGCCTGGCGTATCCTTTTGATTTATTAGCCAAAATAATAAAAAAGAATCTTCCAATAACGGCTAACCGTATTAAAAAATTTAATGCAAATACGCTTTATTCTTCCGAAAAGGTAAGAGCCTTTGGATTTAAACAGCGCTTTTCTTCCGAGGATGGATTGAGGAAAATGGTGGCTTGGTATTTGAATGAAGGGAAATTTAATCGTGCTCGTTGTGCCGCTGGCCCGGGAGGTGTTAAAGGATAAAGGATGAAGGATGAAGGATAAAGGATCAAGGATAAAGGATAAAGGATAAAGGATAAAGGATCAAGGATCAAGGATCAAGGATCAAGGATCAAGGATAAAGGATAAAGGATAAAGATTTAAAGACAAAAAACAGTTTTTCTTTTTTTAGTTAAACCTTAAACCTTAAACCTTAAATATGGTCTGCTGGTGCCTTAACAAATTGTTTGCATAAATCGTAAGTTTAACGCATACTATAGCGAAAATTATTTTAAACGAGGAACCTATGAAAGATTTAATTCAAAATTATAAGAAACAAATTGCCGCCGGAGTTTTATTCGTTGCGGCTTATTTTCCGATTTTAAACTGGATGTGGGACCGCTGGTTTGCCCGGGATTCATATTATAGCCACGGTATTTTAATCCCTTTTGTGAGCATTTATTTAATATGGCATATCCGCAGGCAGCTAAAAACAATTCAGGTAAAAGAATCCCGCATGGGAATCCCTTTAATTATTGCGGGGCTGGTAATTTATTTCTTTAGTTCCCTATTCAGGGTATATTTTACCTCCGGATTTTCTATGCTTTTGGTTCTTTACGGATTAGTTTTGTATTTTTGGGGTAAAGAAATGTTCTGGAAGATTTCTTTCCCTTTGGCTTTCTTGGTTTTTATGGTGCCGTTACCTGAGGTGGCGATTGTAAATATTAGTTTCCGTCTAAAAATGTTTGCCGCGACAATGGCTACTTGGATCCTTAATAAAATCCGTATTCCGGCAATTCAGATGGGAAGTATAATCCGGATGCGTACATCCGAGGTTGTTGTCGACGACGTTTGTAGCGGTTTAAGGTCGCTTATTTCTTTAATGGCGTTAGGAGGTATTTTCGCTTATTGGATGAAGGGAACGACTGCTAAGAAAATTATTTTGTTTGCCAGCACGATTCCGATTGCGGTAATTACAAATGTTTGCCGGGTTATTGTTATGGCAGGGGTAAGTGAAATTTGGGGGCCGCAATATGTTGAGGGAATTGTCCATGATTTGACCGGGTTTATGGTGTTTGCCTTAGCGTTTATTTTACTCTACATGGTGGGGAAATTGTTGGAGTAAGGTAGAGAAGGATGAAGGATCAAGGATAAAGGGTAAAGGGTAAGAAATGAAAAATAAATTTGATGTAAAATATATTTTAATCGTCTTTCTTCTTTTGTCTGTCTGCGCGATATCTTGGAGCAATTATTTTAAAAACTACCGGCAGGCCGATACTGTGAGTATTCACGGATTTCCAAAAGAAATCGGAGATTGGACGTCGGAAGAAATGCAGATTACTGAGACAGAATTTGCGATTCTAGAGACCAGAAATGCGTTTGTCCGCCATTACGAATTGCCCTCGGGAGAAAATATAAATTTATTTGTTGTGTATTCTCAAAATAATAGAAAAGTTTCCCATCCTCCTGAAATATGTTATACCGGAGGCGGCACGATGGCTACCAGTAAGAAGCTGCAGTCGATTCCCGTCAGGATGCATGATAATTCACAAGACTCCGAGCTTGATTTTTACAACGTGGTGATGGAAGGGCAGGGAATGCAGCAGTCCTTAATGTATTGGTTTAAAGTGGGAGATGAATTTACTGCCAGTTATGGCCGGCAGCAAATATTAATTGCCTTAAAATCGCTGATGGGTAAGCCGTCCAGCAGCGCCTTGATTCGTATTTCAACTGTTATAAAAGATAGTGATGTTGATTCAGCCGAAAAACTTCTACAAGATTTTGCTAAATTGATAATTCCTCATCTGGAAAAGTATCTTCCTTAATCCTTAATCCTCCAGTGTCATCAATAGTCAACATGTGTTTTATTGTTTAGACATTACTTGTCCGTCAATGTCTAGGCGTGTCTATAATTGTCACGGTAAACAAATAATAATTTTAAATAGATATTGTCCGTAAGTACTTATTTATCAATTACTTAAGATTAATTTGAAAAATTCAATATTCTATAAGAAAAGTTGGCACGTATTTTGCTCAATAATAATGTGTAGATTGGAAAGAAAACGGTTTCTTGAGTAAGAAAAGGAAAAAATCAGTAAATGGCAAGTATATTCAAAAATTTTAGAAAAGTTATGACATTGGCGATTATGGTCGCTATTGTTTCATCATTTGTTGTTTCTGCCTGGGCTACTACGATTTCATTCATAGATTACAGCACGAGCAATACCCAGCCTGATCCGAGATTGACTCCAACAAATGATGGTGGGAAATTCGAATGGGACATCAAAGATTTAGATCCAATCGGTACAGTTGAGCCGATAAAGTTCTCTGATCAGAGAAATCTTCTTTTGCCGTATCCCAGTCCGATTAGGCCGGTTACTCCGGAACCTTCTACTATATTACTTTTTGGCGGTGGGTTATTCGGGATGATTGTAAGCTTTGTACGCCGAACATATGCAGCTACAAAGAGGGTTTTGGATATTTTGGCTGGGATAATCGGGTTAGTTGTACTTTCGCCGTTATTTTTAATCACGGCAATAATTATAAGAATCGGTTCAAAAGGGCCGATTTTCTATAAACAAGAGAGAGTTGGTAAAGACGGAAAAACATTTTGGATTTATAAATTTAGGACAATGAAGGTTGACGCTGAAAAAGAAACAGGGCCGGTTTGGGCTTCTGAGAATGATAACAGGATTATTCCCTGTGGGAAATTCTTAAGAAAAGCTCATGTTGATGAAATTCCTCAATTTATTAATATTCTCAAAGGTGAAATGAGCTTGGTTGGTCCTCGTCCGGAGAGGCCGGTTTTTGTAAAGAAATTTGCGCAAGAGATTCCGGAATATGAAAAAAGGCTTTTGGTAAAACCTGGTTTAACCGGGCTAGCTCAAGTTTGGCATAGATATGATGAAACTATTGAAGATGTTAAGAAGAAGATTAAATACGATCTTTTATATATAAAGAAGATATGTTTATGGACAGACCTAAGGATTTTCTTTAGGACTTTTAGAGTAGTTCTTACAGGTGAAGGAGCAAGATAAATTCACGCAGCTGGTGTTTTTTGATAAAGCTCCATTTTCTTTGTAACATCATAAAATGATGTTCTGACATAGATATAAAGGTAAGTTAGCAATAAAAAGATTAACAAAACATTGGTATAAAATAATTTATACCAGAAGGGAGTTCAAAAGGAATGAGAAAGCTAATTGTAATGTTATTTTTGGCTGCTTTTGTTCTAGTTGCAGGAAATGCTAATGCTTTCCAAATGAGCTTAGGTCCAGGTAGTTTAGGAACCGGTGATGGAGTAACCGATGTTTTTGATCAACTTGAGATTTATGCTCAAACATCTTCAACTAATAACGGTAATGGAACCTTCAGCGATATCGGTGATGTCGTTGTTACTGGTTTTCTTCCTCCGCCGGTTGTTGATGATGAAGGTTATGGTTCATACGCATGGCAAATCTATGGTGGCTGGACAAATTTAGGCGGTACTGTTACCCAAGGTATTAATGAAGCTGGAAATCCGGCGATGTTCTTTAACTATACTACCGGTACACTAAACCTATATGCTTCAGCTGGCGTTCCATATGATTTCGGCTCTACAGTTGGATCTGGTGATGATACTGGGTTCGTTGGGCAACCAGGTGATTTAATTGCTACATTAACTCTAATTGGTGGAACCGGAGATTTAGACTTAGTTACTTTGTCTGGTGATATCCTTTTAGATTGGCAATTTACTTACATGGCACCGGGATTCTGGTTAGATCAATATGGTAATGATTTAAGTTTATTACCTTATGACATTCATTTAATGGTCGACACTAACACAGATGATGTTGTTATCGATCCGCAAACCGGAGCTATCATATCTTCTCACAATGGTTCTGCTGACATTGTTGTTCCGGAACCGGCTTCACTTGCTTTAATGGCAAGCGGTTTATTCGGGTTATTTGGTTTCAGACGTAAAAGAGCGTAAGTACTAGTTAAATAGTATTAATATAAAAGAAGCAGGAGAGTAATTCTCCTGCTTCTTTTTTTTATGTCTAACCCTCCCCAAATAAATAGGGATAGATATTATTTTATAAAGAATGAAGGTCGAAGGTCGAAGGATAAAGGATGAAGGATGAAGGATGAAGGATGAAGGATGAAGGATCAAGGGTAAGGATTTAAAGACAAAAAACAGCTTTTATTTTTTTTACTTATACCTTACTCCTTAATCCTTAAGTTTTTATCCTTTATCCTTTATCCTTCATCCTTCATCTTTCATCCTTTTTTTGCGGTTCTTTATCCAACAAATATATCTTTTAGGTTTACCGCGCATACCATATAATATATTATGTATTCATGAAGATTTGGTTTAACCATCCATATGTTAAGGCTTTGTAAACAATGAAAAATATTTTAGACAAAATATTTAAATTTATCCTCAAATATCCCTCGGTTGTAATAACTCTAACTTTTATGCTCACAGTTGCTGCTCTTTTTGCCTTGCCGGGAATCAGGATGGATAATAGCGTCGATGTATTTTTTAATAAAAAGAGCGCTAATTATATTGATTTTCAGAAGTGGAAAGAGCAGTTCGGCAGCGACCAGGTTGTGATGGTAGCGTTCAAAGACAAGGATATTTTTACTAAAGATAATTTAACACTGATTTCGCGGCTAACTGAACTGTTTCAGGAGCTTGCGGATGTTGATAAAGTAACGAGCTTAACCAACGTGAATGATGTTATTGGGGAGGAAGAAAACTTTTATGTTGAACCATTTATCGAAAATATCCCGGATGAATCGGCTGAGCTGGAGAGATTAAAAACGCGGGCGTTATCTAATCCGCTATTTCTCAATAATGTTATTTCTTCCGATGGGACAGCGACGGCAATAACGCTTGAATTAGTGCATAAAAAAGAAGGCGATGACAAGTATAAAAAAGAGCTTATTAATGATGTAAATAAGATCTTAAAAGCGGAATTTCCTAAGGATAAGAAATACTATGTGAGCGGTTTTACGGCGATTGAGGTGATTTATGCGCAGTTTATGCAGACTGATTTGGCGACTTTTATGCCGCTCATGGTCTTAATCTTGTTGATTGTTCTTGTTGTAAGTTTTCGTACTTTCTTCGGTGTAATCTTGCCATTGGCCGGGACTTTAATCTCGCTTATCTGGACGATGGCATTTTTATATCTTTGCCGGTTTTCTGTGAACAATGTTACGACAATTATTCCGCCGGTAATCTTGAGTATTACCTTGCTTGAAAGCATCCATTTCCTGTGGGAGCTGATTCTAAAAAGCACCAGGCTCAAATCAAATGATTTAGCAAAGAGCCATGATGAAATCTTGCGTGAAACCATGCAGCATCTTTTTATCCCTTGTTTTTTAACAAATATTACAACTGTGGTCGGATTTTATTCTTTATTAATTAGTACTGTTCCTCCGATACGGCAATTGGGCCTTGTTGCCGGTACGGGTGTTTTCTTTGCTTTTATTGTAACCTTTACATTTATTCCGGCGGTTATAAAACAATTTTCGCTTTTAACGCGTTTGTACAAAGTTAAAGGCGAGCTTGCGTCTCAAGAGGATTCGAATGCTTACGGGCTGGCTTTTTTAAAAGAGACTCCGGATAGAATCCTAATGTCGATTGCGCGGTTCAGCATTAGGAATAAAGGCAAGGTGCTTTTAGCAACGTTAGTGATTACGATTATTTCGATATGGGGGACAAGTAAGATTAAGACTGAAACAAGTGTTATTGAATATTTCAAAAAGAATAGCCCGATACGCCAGGCAACTGATTTTATCGAGGACAATCTAAGCGGTGTCCATATGATAAATATTTCTTTGCGCGCAGAGAAGGAGGATTATTTCAAAAATCCAGAGGCGCTGCAAAGAATTGAAAACGTTACACAATTCTTATATACAATTCCTGAGGTGGATAAAGTAACTTCGGTTAATGATTATCTTAAGGAAATTAATAAATCCTTTCATAATGAAGATGGCCGTTTTTATTCTGTTCCGGATTCCCGGAATTTAGTTGCGCAATATGTGCTTTTATACGGCGGTGATGATTTTGACAGGTTTGTCGATTCGCGCTGGCAGTGGACTAGCTTGCGGGTGCGTTTGAAAGAACATAGTACAGTCGAACTTGAAAAAATTATTGCGAGAATCAATGAATACCTTCAAGATAACTGCGGGAGTGAGGTTTCTCCGCGAGTTTTAGGCCAGACGGTTTTAGAGGTTGATTCTAACCAGGCTGTTACGAGCGGACAAGTCCAGAGTTTGTCTTTGGCGATGTTTGTTATTTTTGGAATGATGTTTATTAATTTCCGGTCTTTTTCTGTCGGGTTACTAAGCATAATCCCGAACTTGTTACCGCTGTTGATTAATTTTGGGATAATGGGTTTAATCGCAATCAGGCTTGATAGCGCGACCAGTATGATTTCGGATATTGGAATAGGCATATTGGTTGATGATACGATACATTTCTTTCATGCTTTTGGAGAAGAGATGAAGAGAACAAATAATCCTGAAGAATCAGTTTACCGTTGTTTTGCTGCAAAAGGGCGACCGACGTTGATTACGTCTTTAATATTAATTATGGGTTTTGGAGTTGTTGGTTTTTCACATTTTGTGCCGACGTATTACTTCGGGATATTAAGCGCAATTATGATTTTTAACGGGTTATGGATTGAATTAGTTTTGAATCCGGCGCTGCTTACATTTTTTAAGCCGAGGTTTAAATAAAATAATTTCCTTATCTTTATTTGGGGAGGATTAAGGCGGGGGAAGTATATTAATGTAAACAAGTTTTTCAAGGAGAATACAAATGGCGGATAATCCGGATATTTTTTATGACAAGGCTTTTAACCGAAATATCGGAATATTGACTGCAAAAGAACAAGAGAAATTGCGGAATTCAAAAATTGCTATTGCCGGTTGCGGCGGCGTAGGCGGCTCACACTTGATTGCTATGGTGAGGGCGGGTATTGGAAAGTTCCATATTGCCGATATGGATAGCTTTGATATCGCGAATATCCAAAGGCAGTACGGCGCGACGATTCATACTTTGGGAAAGAACAAGGCGGAAACAATGAAGGAGATGGCCGTCAGCATAAATCCTTACCTGGAGATAAAAAGTTTTAACCAAGGGGTGAACGAAGGGAATATCGGTGATTTCTTGGACGGAGTTGATGTCTTGGTTGACGGCATTGATTTCTTTTGTATTGAGGCGAGGAGATTGATATTCTCTGAAGCGAAGAAAAGAGGAATTTATGCTGTTACTGCCGGGCCTTTGGGTTTTGGCAGTGCCCTTTTAGTTTTTTCGCCAAAAGAAATGAGCTTTGATGAGTATTTTGATATCAATGATAAGATGAGCAGATTAGAGCAAATAATTGCTTTTGCTGTCGGATTAGCACCAGCTTCAATTCATATGAAATATTTAGATTTAAGCAAGGTCGACATAAATGCGAAAACCGGGCCGGCTTTAATTTCTTCTTGCAGTTTATGCAACAACTTGGCTTTAACCGAGGTATTCAAAATACTTTTAAAAAGAAAGAATCTGAAAGCAGCGCCGCATTATTTTCAATTTGACCCTTATGAGCAAGAATATAAAAAAGGGTACTTGTTGGGCGGTAATAGAAATATTTGGCAGAGGATCAAAAGGATATATTTACTTAAGAAATTCTCAAAAGTGAGCTAATTATGAAAAACTTGATAATTATTCTGATGTCGGTTTGTTCTTTATTTTGGCTGCCGCCACAAGTTTTAGCGGAAGAAACTTCGGCTTTGAACATAATGGAGAAGGTATTTTATCGTGATGACGGCCTTGATAGTTATTCAAAGGTAGAAATGTTACTAGTTGATAAGAAAAATAATACCAGGGGGAGGATTTTGGAGATATACGCCAAAGATTACAGTAGCCTTATAAAAACTTTTCTTGAATTTACTGAGCCGGCAGATATAAAAGGGACAAAATTCCTTTCGATTGAGGAAGAAAAAGCAGATAATACGCAATATTTGTATTTGCCGGCATTGGGACGGTCGAGGAGGATTGTTAGCAGCCAAAAGAACCTTGCTTTTGTAAACACTGATTTTACTTATGAAGATATGCAAAGGCGCCGGCCGGAAAAAGATACTCACCGGATTATTGCTGATGAGGCCTTAAATTCACGCAATTGTGTTGTTGTCGAAAGTGTTTCAAATGATAATACATCCCAATATTCTAAAAGGATAAGCTGGGTGGATAAGGAAAGCGATGTTGTTGTAAAAATTGAGTTTTATGATAAGAAAGGAAAAAAGATTAAAGAATTTCGGGTTAATGGCTTAGAAAAAAAAGATGGTATTTGGACCGTAACGGATATGGTTATGGATAATGAAAAGGATGTACATAAGACTTATATGAAATTGCTGGAGGTTAGGTATAATCAGGGATTAGGCGACGATATATTTACGTCGTATAGTTTGGAAAAATGATTATGTTAAAAGAAATAACCAAAATAATTAAATTGCTGTTATGTGTTTTTACCTTTGAGTTTTATTTTGCCGGTTTTGTTTATGCCGAGGAAAATAAGGATGTTGAATGGGAACATAAAAATGCAATTAGGGCGCGAATATATCAGGATATTGCTGATAATAATGAGCTGGAAGATGATGTCGCGACAGATTTGTTGTTTGAATCAGACAATAGTTTGTGGTTTATGAGCCGCAATCTTTTATTTAAGGCTGATATTGAAGGAAGGATAGAAACTTTTGAGGGTTATGACAGCGCGACAGATTCAATGTTTAGGATTAAAGAGGGTTATGCCCAATTTACAAAGGATACGCATACCTTTACTGCTGGTGAAAAGATTGTTACCTGGGGAAAAATGGATGATGTCGTCATCTTGGATAGGATTAATCCGCAGGATTTTACTAGGTTTATTTTGGAAGATAAGCAAGATAGAAAGCTTTCGGCCCTGATGTTTAAGTATGACTATAGCCCGGGCGATTGGAAGATAGAAAGTATTTTTAAGCCTTTCTTTAAGCCGTCGGCAGTTAATTATTTTGGTTCGGATTGGGCGGTTTTTGGTAATTTGAAGCAGGGAGTATCCGACGGGAACATGGCGCAGGCTAAAAAAGATATTGTTAGTGCTATTGCCGTAGAAGAACAAGATTATGTAACCGATAATAACCTTAAGAATAGCGAAGCCGGCTTAAGGCTTACTAATAAGTTTAATGCTCTGGATTATTCGTTTTATTACATGAATATCCGCCATGCTTTACCGGTTCTAAAAGAAAGGACAGCCACGGGGAATTTGGTTAAACAATACCTATATGATCCCAGCTTAGCTAATTTAAATGCTTTGGAAGCGGCTAATCCGTCGGGTGACGATTATATCTTGGAACGGGCGCATCCGCGGCTTAATGTTGTTGGCGCTGATTGGGAGACGGTAATAGGCGGGTACGGAGCTAGAGGCGAAATCGGAATGTTCTGGGGGCAGCCGTATTTGCGCGAGGATTTTTCTTATGTTGAAAAAGATGTGTTGTCGTTTGGGCTGGGCATTGACCATACGACAGCTAACGACATATATATTGATTTTCAGTTTATAGCTGATTATGTTATGGATTATGAAGGCTTATTCGCGCAGGAAGAAATTGCCAAGCAATTTACCGGTAGCGTAAGCAAGAATTTTAAGCGAGGGATTATTAACCTAAATTTGGATTGGGCTTATAGCTTGTCTTACCAGGACCTGATGCTTAATCCTGTGGTTGAATATAAGTTTATTAACGGCTTAAGCGTTTCTTTCGGCAGTTTCATGTTTATGGGTGATTCTACAACTACTTTTGGGGCTTTCAACTCAAAAGATTTGATTTATGCAGAAATGAAGTATTTATTCTGATAAAAACGGAAGAATGAAAAGATTGGTTTCGTACCTTTTAATATTTTGCGGATTAAGCCGTTGCTCTCGTCGATGAATCCCGAATAATTTTTGCGGTTAGGCCGCAAGGCTAAAAATGATGGTTAAAATAATATTGTGATTATGCCTCCGATAGGGTATAATTTGACTAAAGATTCGCGAAGTGTTGTTTTGCCTTTCTCGTCGGCACATGAATTTTATAGCAGGATTTGAATCTTGGAGAAAAAAGATGAATAATACGCCGCAAGATATAAGAAAAGTGATTTCCCAGGACCAGCGTCGATATGAGCGTTTGAACTTGGATGTTACCGCCTTGTATTGCTTAGCTGATGTTAATAATATTCGCGCTGGCGAATGGGCCGGCCCGTTCGCTGTTGATAATATTTCCGGTAAAGGTATCAATTTAAGTATCAGTGAAAAACTTTCCATTGGGACAAGGATGCAGATGAAGATAATTATTTCGCATGAGCCCAAGCCGATTCTTCTTACTGGTACGATTATTTGGCGACAAGATAATGTGCCCTCCGGAGACAAGAGAGGCAAGACTTCCCAGCCGTATTCAGTTGGAATTCGTATTGATGAGATGAATAAAGAAGATGAAAAAAGGTTTATAACCTATATCAGCGACAATATTTTGTCAAAATATTTGGATGATGGAGATAAATAATAATCTAATGAGCTTAGCTAACGAAAATAAACCGGTTGTGCAGGAAAAGAATGATATGCGCAGCTACTTGGAGAGCATCGAATACCGGGTTGCCCGTACGCGCGGTGAGTTAGAAGAGTCTTACAGGTTGGTTTATAATGAATATTTGAAAAGAAGTTATGTGAATGAGAATGATTCAAAACTGCATCTTTCATTGTTTAATCTTTTACCTGAAGCTACTACTTTTGTTGCCCTATCCAATAACGAGATCCTTGCAACTGCAACTGTAATTCCCGACACCTGTTTTGGGCTTCCGATGGATGACTTATATAAGCCCGAGTTAGATACTTTGAGGCAGAGCGGTAATAAACTTTGCGAAATATCGATGCTGGCCAGTAATACCAGTATCTTTAAAGAAGGGACCCCTCTTTTATTGAATGCCCGTAAAATGTTTTTGATATATTATCTGTTTAAATATATCCTGGACTATACTATAAAGTATTTGAATTTGGATTATATCTGCATCGCGGTTAATCCGAAGCACGAAATGACCTATGATAATTTGTTGTTCGAAAACTTAGGCGGGTTGAAATCTTACGATAAAGTTAACGGCGCGCCGGCGATAGGGAAATGTTTAAATTTAAAGACGATTAAAGAAAATTGCGCCCGTTTGAATAAGTCCAAAATATATCAATTATTCTTTTCTCATGAAACAGCTGATGCGAATTTCTTAAATAAAATAAAACTAAGCCTGGACGATATTGAGTATTTCTTTGTTAAGAAGACAAGCGTTTTGGCGAAAATTCCTCCCGAGAAATTCTCTTGCCTTGAAGAACGATACCCCGGCTATGATTTGAATAGTATTATCCCGCATGTCAAAGAAACAAAGTTGCCATAGATTTTATTCTGCAAGATAAGCAACTATTTCCCTTCTTAAGCCATTGTTTTTACCAGAAAAATCTGCAAGGCATAATATTTAAATGGGAACTATATTTTTCTGCAATAAAATGATAAATTACTATAAATATATATTTGCTATATGTTTACGTTTAGCATAAGTTTAACGAAACAATGGAAAAAAACATTTCTAATATATTTAAAGAGTTCTCAAGGACAGTCCAGTCGTTTTCTCTCAAAAACGCAATTGTTTATCATGAGAACAATAATTATCAAAGCCTCACCTATTACGAGTTATACCTGCGGGCATTGAGATTGGCGAGTTTTTTGAAAAGCATGGGGGTCAAGCCAAAAGATAAGGTTGCGGTTATCTTAGGGAATCAGCCCGAATATGTAGTATCTTTTTTCGCGGTAGTGTCTTTAGGCGCGTCTATTGTCCCGGTTGATACGCAATTCTCGAATGAACAGATCAAAAATATAATAGCCCATTCTGATGCCAAAATATTAATTACAAATAAGGCCCGGGCGAAAGTAATTGCTTCGCATATTAATAATGTTGCAATTATCGAAATTGATTCTGATGAAACAATTAAGAAAATATCAAGTTATCCGGATAAGAATATTATTGATGATCACAGCTTAGAAGATAACCTTGCGGCGATATTTTATACCTCCGGTACAACTGATGAGCCTAAGGGGGTTGCCTTGACACAAGGCAATCTTTTGTCTAATGTTTATGCCCTTAATGCTTTAGGAATAGTAACGGAACCGGATAGGATAATTTCTATTTTGCCTTTTCATCACGCGTATGCTTTTATGGCCACGATGCTTCTGCCGTTGCTTTCCGGCGCGACAATAGTATTCCCAAGCGGAATATCTTCAAAGGAACTGCTGTCTTGCATGAAAGAGGCAAAAATAACAATATTTGTGGCTGTTCCTCAAGTTTTTTCTTTGATAAAAAGATCTATTGCAAATGAATTGAATAATTTAAATGGAATTACGAAGTTGCTGGTTATATCCCTTGCTGAAATTTTGTTTCTTGTAAGGAAGGGGTTAAGGATTAATTTAAGCAAATATGTTTTTTTAAAGGTGCATAAGATGTTCGGTGGTAAACTGAGGCTTTTGGTTTCCGGCGGAGCCCGTTTGGATAAAGATGTAGCACTGTCGTTTTATAAATGGGGATTCCTGATTGTCGAGGGGTATGGGTTGACTGAAACATCTCCGGTTGTAACTTTTAATCAGCCTAATAGCCCGAAGATTGGCTCGGTTGGAAAAGTTTTGCCCGGAGTGGAAATAAAGATTATTGAGCCTGATAACAAAGGTATCGGGGAAGTTTTAATAAAAGGCCCGAATGTTATGGCGGGTTACTATAAACAAGAAGAAAAAACGAGGCAGGTTATTAAGGATGGATGGTTTTATAGCGGGGATTTAGGATTTGTTGATAATGGTGGTAATTTGTATCTCGTCGGTAGAAAGAAGACTTTAATTGTCCTCAGCTCCGGGAAGAAAGTTGACCCGGAAGAAATTGAGAACATATACAGTAAGAGTAAGTACATTCGGGAGCTATGCGTATTTCCAATTAGCAAAGAAGGATTTCTCTCCGGGGTTGAACACCTTGCGGCAGTGATTGTTGCTGAAGAACAGAATTTTAATGAGGCGGAAAATGCTAATGTCAGAAATAAGATAAAGTCCGAGTTAGAAAACCTTTCGGCGGGCCTGCCGTCTTATAAGCATATCAGCGGTTTTGTTATTATCCGTGATAATTTGCCGCGGACAGCTTTGGGTAAGATTATGAGGTATAAAGTTGAAGAAATATTTAAGAGCGCGCAGCATGGCAATAAGCAGGGAAAAGAGGTATTAGTCGGAAAAGATTTAGAGATTTACAATTCAAAAATGGCTAAGCCGACTTTAGATGCTCTTAATGATATTCTCAAAAAAGAGGTAACGGTCAATGACCATTTGGAGTTGGATTTAGGCTTGGATTCGTTGTCTAAGATAGATGTCCTTTTGACAATTCAAGAGCGGCTAGGCCTGGAAATGACCGATGAGCAAACGACAGACTTTTTTATGAGCAGCACAGTTAAGGATTTGCTGGTTAAGCTTAAAGAATACTTCCCCGACGGCCCATCAAAAGTTAAGGTGGATGCAGTGCATCACTGGGATGAGATTATCAAGCAATATCCGAGCCAGGATACTATTGCCAAGATGGTGGTTAAAAAGGGGTTTATCGCTGTTGCCATTAATATTATTATTTTGGCTTTAATCAAGATTATTTTCAGGGTATTTTTTCTTTTGCGGGTTGAAGGGAGAGAAAACTTAAAGAAGTACGGGCCGTACTTGCTTTGTCCAAATCATACCAGTTTTTTAGATGGGCTTATTGTCTTTAGCGCTTTGCCGTTTAAAGTGGCCTTAGAAGTTCAATTTGTTGGTTACAGCCTTATTTTTAATAAAATATTTCTGAAGGAATTGGTTCGGACAGGGTTTATTATTCCTATTGATTCAAATTTAAATTTAATCGAGGCCTTAAGGGCTTGTACTTTTGCGTTGAGTCGATTTAAAATAGTTTGTTATTTTCCCGAGGGAGAAAGGTCGTTTAATGGGGAATTGACTGCGTTTAAAAAGGGTGTAGGAATCTTGGTTAAAGAATTAAAAATCCCTGTTGTGCCTGTTTACATTGATGGGGCTTTTAAGGCTTGGCCGAGGGCAAAAAGATTTCCACGGCTTTATCCGATAAAAATAAAATTCGGCGAAAAAGTTTCTCTAGATGTTTTATCTGAAAATGCGCCCAAAAATCAAGATGTTTATGAAGTAATCGCTGGAAATTTAAGGGAAAGAGTTCTAAATTTATCAAAAAAGACGAAATAATTAGCCAGTTTCTGTTAAGTTTCTTTGTTTTGACAGCGCATTTATGATGTGATATTATTATTTACTTTTAGTTACATAATAATATAAATATTAATCATAAGATTAAAAAGAAATGAGAGAAAATATGGTAAAAAACAATAAAGTCCTTTCAGTTTTAAGGTTGTCTATAGCTACTTTGCTTGACAACAAGGTCATCCTATTCCCATATGCGATAATTGTTTTTATCCAACTATTTTTATTGGAAATTCTTTATTTTTCCCCAAGACAGCCATTGATTATCTTTTTCGGCCCAATTATCAGAAAGTTGTGGACTGATAGTTACCTTCACTATCCATTGAACTTTGTCTTATTACCGAATTTATTCCAGAATTTGCAATTCCCAATTTACATATTGTTCACCAGCTATCTTATGGCTTTATCTATCAACATTTTGGTTAAAATTAATAGCCAAGCTAAAGTGAATTTTGGAGAATTGTGCCGGAAGACGCTTGCTTCTTATGTGCACATAGTTATCGCTGCTTTGATAGCTTTTGTTGTTAGTTTCCTGCTTTACAAGGGATATGAGGTTGTTTTAAACCGGGCAATCGTAATGCGCTCTGAAACTGGTTTGTTTGGAGCAATAAAAAAGACAGTAATTTATGGAGCACCGTATTTTAATTTACTGCTTAATATTTTAGGAACTGCATTGGTCGCTTATATTTTGCCCATAGTTGTGATCGACAAAAAGAATATTTTTAAAGCGGTAATGCTAAACTTTAAAGAGCTACGAAAATCATTTTTCCTGACTCTATTGGTTGTGTTTGTTCCATCAATGCTTTACGTCGGGATTGTTTTATTAAGAAACAATACAGCAATACAATCAACAGCACCAGAATTAGGCGTTGTTATTATGGCTATCGGCGTCTTTGTTGTCGCAATAATTGATGCTGTTGTTTACACGGCAATTAGCTTGTATTACTTATTGGGAAAGGAAACAAAGTGAAAAAGACTATCGTAATATTTATCGCAATTTTGGTAAGTTTGTTTGTTATTTTAAGCCTTATTGATATGAAAGGTGAGTATGTAGCGGAGAAAATAATTTGGAAAATTAATAAACATGCGATGGTAATTGCCAATGATCCTGAAGCTGCGCCTCCGGCCGCTTATGCAAAAGTTGAAAAACAATATAATGATTTCATTGCTAGTTTCCCAAAATCGAAGCTTGTTCCGATGACACATATACTTATTGGGCGCCTATATTTTATACAGAAGAATTACTCCAAGGCTTTGGAAAAGTTTAAGTTTGTTATAAAAGAGTACCGGGATGATGCCAGAATATCGATAATGTCGATGATTGAATTAGGCAAGGTTTATGAAGTGACCAAAGACTTTGACAATCTTATTGCAACGCACAAGCGAATATGGCGGGAATATCCTTTGACGGCAATTGGGTTAAAAATCCCGGTCGTAATCGGGAAGATTCATACCAGTAGAAAAGATAAAATTGCGGCTGAAAATGCTTATAATGAAGCCTTATCTCATTATCAGGATATTATAAAACAAAATCCGGATAAGTTTGCCGCATTTGAAGCTATGCGCTATGCTTCGGTTTGTTATTTAGATTTAGGTCGGCAAAAGGAAGCTTTGGGTTTGTTGGGGGAGCTTCTTTTGAAATCAGCAAAGACCCGGT
>JAKLDK010000025.1 GCA_022703565.1 Candidatus Omnitrophota bacterium | reverse complement strand
CAATTCGGCTCAAGCCAAGATGTTTGGTTATGACACTGTAGAAGAGTTTATGAAGCATAGGGTAATAGAGTCTTATGTTGATTCAGAAGACCGAGAGGCCTTTATTAAAGAAATATTATCTAAAGGTTATGTTAAAGACCGGGAATTGAGATTGAAAAAGAAAGACGGTTCTTCACTTATTACGTCTTGTACTGCGAGAGCTAGTTATGATAAGGATGGACAGGTAAAATGGATTGATGGAGCAATGGAGGATATTACTGAGCGTAAAAGGATAGAACAGGAGCTGGAAAAATATCGCCTACATTTAGAAGAGATGGTTTATGAGCGGACTCGTGAACTGCAAGCTACTAATTTAAAATTACATGCAGAAATTCAAGAAAAGAAACAAGCCGAAGAAGATTTAAATAGTGCTTATGAACATTTGAAGAAATCAAATATTGAGCTTAAAGAATTTCAATCGAAATTGGTGCAGGCCGGTAAAATCTCAGCTTTGGGGCAACTTTCGTCTTCGGTTGCGTATGAACTTAATGACCCTTTAAAAAGGTTATTGCACCTTCTTGATGATGCTAAAAGAAAGTGTGATAACTCTCCGGAACACGTGCGGATATTTAAAGCTATTTTGGAATGTGCCGAACAAATGTCCAGTGCTTTAAATAATTTCACCTCTTTTGTCGGGCAAGCTAAGGAAAAGGTTACTAAAATAGATTTTAATGACTTGATTGAATCTACTCTTAGCTTTAGTAAAAATCAGTTTGTTCGCAATAATATCGAGCTTAATAAGCAATATGCCGCCAACCTTCCCAAGATAATCGGTTATAAGGGGCAGTTACAGCATGTGGTTTTAAATATTTTTAGCCACGCTTGCGCAGCTATGCCAAAGGGCGGAAAATTTTCAATCATAACTGATTCTATTGATGATAACAATAATGTCCGTATTGAATTTTCTGATACAGGAGAAGGAATCGAGGGAAGAAATTTAATTAATATTTTTGACCCAAGTTATAATGCTAAAGAATCTCAAGCGCAAGAAGGCTTGGGATTGTTCCTGCCTATTGCCTATAACATTATTAAAGAGCACAATGGGAAAGTATTTGTTGAGAGTAAGCCTAACCAAGGGACAAAGTTTACAATTCTTTTTCCTGCAGTCGGATAATTTGATTAGAATATAACTTTATTTAAAAAGGAATTAATATGAAAAAATCATTAGGTGCGGATACAATCCTTTATACAACGCCGGTTTTGGTTATTGCTACCTATGATAAAAAAGATGTGGCAAACGCGATGACTGCGGCCTGGGGAGGTATATGCTGCTCAAAGCCGCCGTGCATCGCTGTTTCGCTGCGTTCAGCTACGTATAGCCATGGAAATATTATTGAGCATAAGGCATTTACGGTTAATATCCCTTCCGAAAAACATGTAAAAGAAGCTGATTATTTTGGAATGGCTTCCGGGCGGAATGAAAATAAAATTAAAAAGTCCGGTTTAACTGCTGTCAAAAGTGAAATTGTCGATGCTCCTTATATCAAGGAATTTCCGCTTGTTTTGGAATGCCAGTTAAAGGAAATTGTTGAGGTTGGTTTGCACACTCAATTTATCGGGGAAATAAAAGACGTTAAAGCGGATAAGAATGTAATAAAGCCCGACGGAACATTGGATGTAGGGAAGATTAAGCCTTTTGTGTTTTTGCCGGATTGCCGCGGATATTATGGCTTGGGCAAGAAAATCGCCCAGGCGTTTTCTGTTGGCAGGCTATAAGATAATTTAATCAAAATAAAAAGCAGAAGGATTAATAAAAACCCTTCTGCTTTTTTTGCGTTAATTATTCTACATGTACCGGATATCCTTGGCTAGGATTTCCATCAGCATCAAATACGAATAAATAAAGTTGGTCGTTTTGATCAAAAGTTGTCAAATTGGCATTGATTGTTATGCTGTTATTGCCCCAGGCGTTAAAGGGTTGTATTGCCCTTTTTGTGCTGGAATAATAATCCTGGTTATTTCCGATAGCAACTCTTTGCCATGATAGATCAACGAATAGATCGTCGAAATATAATGTAGTTGAACGCCCAAAAGCATCAATCCAATTACCTAATGTGATCTTATTGAAACCGGGATCACCCGCAACATGAGTAGGGACATTTTGGAAGTTAACGACTTTTCGGGTTTGTCCTTCTCGGGTTACCCACATTTCAAAAGACCCGTCACTTTGTCCGTCATGTGATTGCTTAACTTGTACTTCAAAAAGCATCCACTTGGTATGCATATGGGCTAGTTCCGGTTCGAAATCACGTCCGTACCAGTCAGTATCTCCTTCAGCACTGGTTAGATAATTACGCGGACCAAAGTCTTCTCCGGGGTAATCATTACAATCGCTTTGATTATTTTGCGGGAAATCCGGAGGAGTGACTGCTTGATTTCCAGAGCTAATTCTAAAATTCTTTATTTGATATGAGCTGGTAGCTTGGCCGCCGTCGGCACAATACCAATCGCCCCAGTTCCATCTTTCCCAGAAGCTGAAAAATACTTTTTCACCGGCTTGCATCGCATGCGGGAACCAATAAATGGCATAGCCATTACGCAGGGCAGAATATGCCGCCTCAACGTCGGGATCACCTAATCTGGTTCTGAGCGAATAATTTCCGCTGTGTTTTTCAATGTTGCTGATATCTGGATCATGCATGCCGGGATTTGATGTTATATCTAATCCTTGGGCTAAACCATCATCAAAATTATCCCAATAATTCGGCGTATTCTCGTTTATTCCAAAACCGCTGCCGTTAATAGTAACTGCTTGCCCTTGAATTAGGGTTGTGTCAGATACAGATGAAATTGTTGCTTGGCCATTGTCCTCGGGGCAAGTTAAATCGTTTCCAGAACAATCTTCGTCGATTCCATTCTCACAGATGTCTACTGCTCCGGGATTAATCGCGGGGTTATTATCGTTACAATCATTGCCGCCGCAATTCTGGGCAGTATAGCCATCATTATCGGTATCTGGGCAGTCTGGTAAACATTCTTCTATAATATTATCGCAATTTTCATCTATATCATTTCCGCAGATTTCATCCATTTCCGGATTTATTTCCGGGTCATTATCATTACAATCTAATCCGCCGCAAATTTGATCTGTAAACATATCGCTGTCGGCATCGGGGCAGTCATTAGGTGCTGAATTGTAATTATATAGTGATTCGATTTCTTCTTGCGACAATACTCTATTGTAAATTCTTACATCGTCGATAGCGCCATTAAACTCGCCATCGATAGTAGTCCCGCTATGGCGGCAGCCAACCAAAGGATTTAAATTGTCCGTAGTAATAGCTTCGCCTGTCCATGAGCCTTTTAATCCGCCATTAACGAAGGCTTTTTTAGTAGTTCCATCCCAAGTCATTGTAACATAACTCCAAGTATTAACAGGAGCAGTAAAGCCAGATGAATGCCTGTTGTAATTATTTGTAAAGGTACGAAAAGTATTGTCGTTGTATAAAAACATGCCGTAATGGCGTTCGGCGTTAGTATTTCCGATTTTCCCGACAATATAACCTAGCCCAACTGTTGATGGTTTTATCCAAGCGCTCAAGGTGAATGGGGTATTAACAAGATCAAGTGAATCGTTTGCCCCTAAATCAAGGCAGGAACTTCCGTTAAAATAATAAGCAGTCCTATCTCCGTCATCAGAAATAGTCGGGCAGTTTCCGAGACAGGTTACGTTGTTATTACCGGTTACGTCCGCATAATTATTATCGAAAGGAAGATGGAGAAGAAGCCCTAAATTATTTTGCTCGCATTCTTCCACAACCATATCGCAGTTTTCGTCTATATCATTTCCGCAAATTTCATCTGCTTGCGGGTTGATTGCAGCGTTATTATCATCACAATCGTTTCCACCAAATTGAATGGCATCAAATCCATCGTTATCAAAATCGTAATCACATTCTAAATCTGCTCCGGAACAGTCTTCATCTATATTATTGCCGCAAACTTCGATTGCGCCGGGGTAGATAGTACTATTAGAATCATTACAGTCAACTGGGCCGCATTTGCCGCCAGTAGGAGAAAAAGTATCAGAATCCTTATCGATACAACGCCTAGCCCCCCAGGGAGCTGCATAAACAGTGTTAATTTCAAGAAACATAAAAAGAGATAGGGTAAGCATTAAAACGGATAGAAGATAAAAATATGTTGTTTTTTTCATGACGATAACTCCTTTTCCACTGGCTTCTTAGATGGCAACAAGGGAACGCGACTTTTTAAATGTTTTAACCGGGCACAAAGCTTCTCCTAAGCAATCTTTTACTTCGCATAGAAACGGGAGCAATGTAAGTATAGAATATAAGAAGGTTATTTGTTAGTAGTTAACCGGGGGTTGAAGAAAACGCTTTCAAAGATATCTATTATGAAAAAGAATGAATAATTCCTCTAACCATAGCTTCTTCTTATATAGTAATATTAGAAGCTGTTAAGCAAGTTTAACAACCTTATAAACCTTCCACTTGTTTTTAATATTTCCTTTTGGTATTATACTTTAATCTTTGAAAGATAATTTTGGGCCGATAGCTCAGCTTGGGAGAGCGCCTGGTTCGCAATCAGGAGGCCGGGGGTTCGATCCCCCCTCGGTCCATTATTAAATCCAAAATTAACTCGATATAAGAAAAAAGAAAAGCATGCATAGATTTTATTGCCCCAGCCTTAATATCAATTCAAAAGTTGCGGATATTACATCTCCTGAAGAAATTCATCATGCTATTGATGTCTTAAGGTTGGAAGAGGGAAGCGATGTAGCAATTTTTGACGGAAAAGGTAATGAAGGCCAAGGGAAAATACTGTCAATCGCAGAGAAAAAGATTAGTGTCGAAATAGTTAATCTAAGTAAATTTAAAGAAAAGCTACCCAAAATAATTTTAGCCTGTGCTATTCCTAAGAAAAGTAAATTTGAGATGATAATTGAAAAAGCGACCGAATTAGGAGTGGACGAGATATTTCCTCTTCAGACTAAAAGGACCGAGCATGTTTTATCCGGAGAGAGGGCGGGTAAAAAGTTATTAAGATACGAAACAATTGCTATAAATGCGGCTAAACAGTCGCAGAGAAATACCATCCCGATTGTGCATCCAGTAACTAAATTTGAAGCCGCGGTTAATATGCTTACTTCTAAAGCAATCTTGCTTATTCCCAGCTTAACTGGTGAACGAGAGAATCTTATATCTTCTTTAGAGAAAATAAATAATCCGCAAGCTGTCGCGCTCTTTATAGGGCCGGAAGGCGACTTTACCGACGAGGAATACCGTTTTGTTTTTCAAAAAGGTGGGAAGAGTGTTTCTTTGGGGAAGACCATCCTTAAAGTAGAGACCGCGGCAATCTCTGCCTTATCATGCCTGAATATTTTTTATGAAAATAAATAACGTAAAAGATCGAAAAGAATTCCGGGTTGTTTTAACAATATTTGTTTTGGCTTTTATTGCGAGAGTTATTTATTGGATTCTTTTGAAAAAAAACTATTTCTTCTATAATAATCCTTCCGCGGATGTAATTTATTATCAAGAGTGGGCAAAGGAAATTGTCGCCGGAAATTGGATTGGCAATAAAACTTTTTACGGCTTGCCGCTTTATCCTTATTTTCTATCGGTCCTCTATGTTTTTTGTTTAGGGAATTTCTTTTTTATCCGCTTAATCCATATTTTACTGGGTTGTTTTAATTGTCTTTTAGTTTATAAGGTGTCCAAAAAGATATTTGATACGCCGATTGGTTTAACCGCGGGCCTTTTGTGCGCGTTTAATTTTGTTTTGATTTTTTATGATTGGTTTATGATGCCGGTTACTTTGTTGATTACTTTAAGCTTAGGAATAGTTTATTTCTTAATTGATAAAGAACAGTTATCTTTAAAAAAGAATTGGCTGTATTTAGGGATTTTGATTGGGTTGGCAGTGTTAGGCGACGGAAAGTTCATGATATTTCTCGCGATATTAACGTTATACTATTTGGTAAAAAAAGAAAATATCCGCAAATTGGGTTTGTTGATCTTGGGTGTGTTTCTAATTGTCGGTTCGGTTTCTTTAAGAAATAGAATCGTCGGGGGAAGCTGGGTTTTAGTAACCAGCCAAACGGGGCTTAGCTTTTTCGTGGGAAATAATTTGGACTCAAACGGATTTTATATCAACCCGACTTTTATTCGCCCGTCGCATGATGGCCAGGATGAAGACCAAAAGGTAGTAGCCCAGGCTTTAGCCGGAAGAGAGCTTAAGGATAATGAGGTCTCTAAATTCTGGGTTAACCATACGCTCGGTATAATAAAAGAATATCCAAAAGAATATCTGTTTGTCCTTCTAAAAAAGATAAACGCGTTTTTTACCGACTCATCTCTTTCTTATGATTTAGATATGATTTTTCAGAGTAACTGGAAAGAGAAATATGATTTTAATCCGTTTTTTATTATTTTTCCGTTAGCTCTTGTCGGGATATATTTGTCATTGCGATTTAAGAAAAATTGTGTGCCGATTGACTTGATAATCTTAAGCCAATTCGTATTTACGCTATTGTTTTTTCTTAATAATCGCCATCGGGCGACGATATTGCCGTTTCTCATTGTTTACGAAACGTTTTGCTTGTTTTGGCTTTTAGGAAAATTAAAAGAAAGAAAATTCGGCGCATTATTTGTAATAGTCGCGTTGCTAATTATTTTTTCTTTAATTTTTATACCGCAGAATATGAGTTTAAGAGAAGCCGAGATTATGAAAGACGCTAAAGCCGCGCCGATCTACCTTAAACAAAATGATATCGCAAAAGCTAAAGAAAGCTGTCTGAAGGTTTTAAGGGATTATCCGGATGATACTAATACTTTATTTAACTTGGGGAATATTTATTTTCAGGAGCGGAATGTCAAAAAAGCTCAAGAAGCATATCGGCAAGTTTTAGAGCTGAACCCTTATCAGGTTGATGCGGTTTATAATTTAGCTTTTACTTATGAATTAGAAGCAAATTTTGATTTGGCCAAGAAAAATTATGAATGGCTGGTCGAAATAAACGATAGCGCGGTTGATGGTCATTATAGGTTGGCAGAAATATTTAAAAAAGAAGGTAATTGTGAAAAAGCAAATTATCATTATCGGAAGATTTTAGAATATGAAGTTTTTCTAAAAGATGAAATTGAAGAAATGCTTTTGCCTTGCCCGAATTAGATTATATTTATTAATATTAATAAAAAATATCGTTTTGCCTGCCGCAAGAAGCCTAAGCTGTTAATTGCCATGTATTTACGAGCATTCTCGTCCAGATATTATATTGACAATAAAAATTTCCTAAGGTATAATTTCACATCTTAATTGTTATAAAACAAGAAAATAGTTTAAGAAACTCGCATTTCCCAAAAGAAAAATTAACATGGGGTTAAATCCCTCACCCCAACAACATTTTATAAAAAAGAAGAGGTGTTAAAAATGGTCGAACAAAAGAAAACTCCGGCGGAAATTGAAAGCAAGTCTAAAGCGTTAGAATTGGCGCTCGCGCAAATCGAAAAACAATTCGGTAAAGGCTCAATAATGAAGCTAGATGGAAGTAAGGCGGTAGATATTGATGTTATTTCTACCGGTTCAATAGCTCTTGATTATGCCTTAGGTGTTGGCGGTGTTCCCCGTGGACGTGTAATTGAAATTTACGGGCCGGAATCATCAGGAAAAACCACGTTAACTTTAAGCATTATCGGGCAAATTCAAAAAATGGGCGGAACAGCGGCTTTTATTGACGCTGAACATGCGTTTGACTCGAATTATGCCCGGACAGTTGGGGTTAAGTTAGAAGATTTATTGGTTTCTCAGCCGGATACCGGCGAGCAAGCTTTAGAAATCGCGGAAACTTTGGTTCGTTCTAACGCGGTTGACTTAGTTGTGGTGGATTCAGTCGCGGCTTTAACTCCCAGAGCGGAAATTGAAGGGGATATGGGCGATTCGCATATGGGATTACAGGCCAGGTTAATGTCTCAAGCTTTAAGAAAATTAACGGCTGCGATTAATAAATCAAAGACCTGTGTTATTTTTATTAATCAAATCCGTATGAAAATCGGAGTTATGTTTGGCTCTCCGGAAACAACAACCGGCGGGCGCGCATTAAAATTTTATGCCTCAGTCCGGATTGATTTAAGAAAGATTGATTCGATTAAACAAGGCGAAGAATTTATTGGTAATTTGGTTAAGGCTAAGGTTGTTAAAAATAAAGTAGCGGCTCCGTTTAAAGATGCCGAGTTCACGATTTATTTTAAAGAAGGAATTTCCCGCACCGCGGATATTTTTGATACTGCGGTCAAGCATGAAATAATTCAAAAAGCCGGTGCCTGGTTTGCCTTTGACGGCGAGAAATTAGGACAGGGAAGAGAGAATTCGATTAAGTTCTTGAAAGAAAATCCAAAGATTTTAACTAAAATGGAAAAAGATTTAAGGACGAAATTGGGCTTAAAAAACAAGAGTTAATGGACGATTCAATTAAGTTTAGCGAAAAAAAAGCAAAAGATGCTGTTTTTCGTTTGCTTAAGTTTAGGTTACGCAGCGAAAAAGAGCTGAATGATAGGTTAACCCAAAAGGGTTTTTCGGCTGAAGTTATAAAAGCGGTTATCGGTCGTTTAATTGAATTAGAATTAGTTGACGACCGGAAATATGCGAAGGAGCTTATTATTGCGCGGCTGAAAAGGCCTTTTGGGATAAACCGTATCCGAGTAGATCTTATCAAGCGGGGTATCGGAAAAGAAATTATTGAAGAAGAGTTGGCGAATATTAAAGACAGCGAATCGGAAGCGGAGATTGTAAAAGAGTTAACGCAAAAAAGAATTTTGAAGTATCAGGGTATTGAGCGGGAGAAAGTCAAACAAAGAATATACGGTTACTTAACCCGGCGTGGATTTAGTAACAGTGCGATTATCAAAGCAATTAAGGACATATGAAAACCAGCGAAATTAGAAGTAGATTCCTCAAGTTTTTTGAATCAAAGAAGCATAAGGTTATTTATAGCGACTCCTTGGTTCCTAAAAACGACCCTACCGTACTTTTTACAACTGCCGGAATGCAGCAGTTTAAAAGGCAATTTCTCGGTTATATAGAAGGATTTACCCGGGCGACAACATCACAGAAATGTTTAAGGACGGATGATTTAGACGAAGTCGGTAAAACCGATTTTCACCATACATTCTTTGAAATGTTGGGAAACTTTTCTTTTGGCGATTATTTTAAAAAGGATGCGATTTCTTGGGCTTGGGAATTCCTGACTAAAGAGATGAAAATATCGCCGGATAAATTATGGGTTTCGGTTTATAAAGATGATGAAGAAGCTTATAAGATTTGGGCGGATGAAATAAAGGTACCCAAAAATAGGATTGTAAAGCTCGGAGATAAAAGTAATTTCTGGCCGTCGAATGCCAAACAAAACGGCCCAAATGGCCCCTGCGGCCCGTGTTCGGAAATATTTTTTGATTACGGTGTTAATTCAAAATGTGCTTCCAAGGTTTGCGATCCGGATTGCAGCTGCGGCCGGTTTTCAGAAATTTGGAATTTGGTTTTTACGCAATTTGATCGTAAAGACGGCGGAGTTTTAGAGGCTTTACCGAGCAAGAATATTGATACTGGAATGGGTTTGGAGCGCTTGGCGTCTGTTCTGCAAGGTGTTAAAAGCAATTTTGATACGGATATATTTCTGCCGATAATGAAGGCAATTGAAAAAGAAGTTGATGCGAATAATAAACTTGCGGTAAGGCAAAAAAGAATTATTGCCGACCATATCCGCGCGGTTACGTTTGGCCTTAATGACGGGGTAGTACCGTCGAATGAAGGCCGGGGATATGTTATGAAGAAGCTGATTGTTAATGCCTCCGACATCGCGATTCAAAAGGGAATAGAAAAGCCGGTTATTTATAAATTAGTTAAGGCGGTTGTTGAGGCGATGAAAGACGCTTATCCGGAAATCGAAAAGAGCGCTAATCATATTTCAGACAGTATCAAAGCTATCGAAGAGGCGTATATAAAAGTTTATCGGGAGAGAATTCCTGAATTAAGAAAGAAGCTAAAAGCTGATAAAACTCCAGAAGAAATAGGCCGAGATTTATTCTTATATTCTGATACTTACGGTGTAACATTGCCGTCTGCAACAGCAATTTTATTCTCAGTGCATTCTGATAATAAAAAGTTATGTGATGATGGGGTAAAAGAACATCAAAACCTTTTAAGATTGCAGCAAGACCGTTCTCGGGCTTCGAGTAAAATGACCGGAGATGTTTTTGCCAACCGCAGTTTGGATTTGAATGTGCCTAAAACAGAATTTGTGGGAAATAGACAGCCGAGTATTACAGCGACGATATTAAGGCTATTTGTAAATGATGAAGTTAAGAGTAGGACGAAAAAAGGTGATCAAGTTAAAATTATTCTGGACAAATCGCCTTTTTATGCCGAATCGGGCGGACAAGTCGGCGATACCGGATTTATTGTTAAAGATAAGAATAAAATTCAGGTTAATGATACGCAAAAACAAGGCGAGGTTTTTATCCATATCGGCGTTGTTACCGAAGGAGAGTTTAACACCAATGACCAGGTTTCGGCTGAGATTGATTTTGAGCGACGTTTAGCGATTATGCGCAATCATACGGCGACGCATCTCTTGCAGGCGGTATTAAGGGAAATTTTAGGGCCGCATATAAAACAACAGGGTTCTTGGGTTGGCGAGGAACGGTTGCGGTTTGATTTTACAAATCCCAAAGCTATAACTAAAGAACAATTGCAGCAAGTTGAGGCTAAGGTAAACGAATATATTTTGATGGGGGACAGTATAACCAAAGAATATTTATCGGTTGAAGAAGCGAAAGAAACAGGAGCTTTGGCTTTCTTCGCCGAGAAATACGGAGAAACTGTCCGGGTTGTTTCTATCGGGGAATATTCAAAAGAATTTTGCGGCGGAACGCATTTGGAAAATGCCGGGCAAATCGGGCTTTTCAAGATATTAAGCGAAAGTGCGATTGCGCAAGGGATTAGAAGAATCGAGGCGAATACAGGGATAGGCGCGTACAATTATGTAAGCGAATTACAAAAACAATTGGAAGAAACCGCCGGAATTATTAAATCACCTGTAAATGAAGTTGCCGAGCGGGTTAAAACTCAAGCTGATAAGATTAAAGATTTAGAGAAAGAATTAGCGGTTCTGCGTTTTGAGGCTATAAAAGGCTTGATTGACAATATTATTGATAAGGCGGAAGTTTTAAATAATAGCAAAATAATTACGCATAAGTTTGATAACATCGAAATGGAAATTTTAAGGAAGGTAAGCGATTTAATCCGCCAGAAAGAAAAGAGCGCGGTTATTATTATTGCAGCGAAAATGTCCGACAATGTGTCGATTTTAATTTCAGCCTCAGATGATTTGATTCAAAAAGGTATAAAGGCTAATGAGCTGGTGGCTAAAGTCGCGGGGATAATTAATGGCAGCGGCGGAGGCCGGCCGCAATTAGCGCAAGCCGGTGGAAAAGATTTAACTAAGATTGATGAGGCCATAACAAAAGCAACACTTTTAGTTAAAGAAAGTTTAATCAAATGAAAATAATAACTCAACAATCAGAAAACTTTAACAAGCTTTGCCAGCGCAGTGTTTATTTCAAGAAAAAAGGCATTAATGAGAAGGTTAAAGAAATTATTGAAGATGTCCGTTTAAACGGTGATGATGCGGTAATTAAATATACTCGCCGGTTTGACAAAGCTAAATTAAAATCCCGGCAATTGCAAGTTAGTGAGGCGGAGATAAGCGGTTCGTTTCAGGTTATAACGAGTGACTTTATAGCGCATTTAAAAACTATCATTAATAATGTTTCTTTGTTCTATCGTAAGCAAAATCATAAGCCTTGCCGCATGCGCGACGATGACGGTGTTTTTATTAAGGAATCGATAATTCCTTTAGATACAGTTGGTATTTATATTCCGGGAGGGACGGCTCCTTTAATTTCCAGTGTTTATATGACGGTGCTTCCCGCTAAAGTCGCGGGAGTGAGAAAAATTATTATTGCTACTCCACCGGATAAGAATGGGCATGTTAACCCTCATGTCTTGGCGGTGGCTAATCTTTTAAAGGTAAATGAAATCTATAAAGTCGGCGGGGCGCAAGCAATTGCGGCTATGGCTTTCGGTACAAAAACCATTCCTAAGGTTGATAAGATAATAGGGCCGGGGAATTCTTATGTTACTGAGGCAAAAAGGCAGTTATTCGGTTATGTTGATATTGATATGCTGGCTGGACCGTCGGAGTTAGCAATTATCGCTAATAAATATAGCAACCCGGATTTTATTGCGGCTGATATGGAAGGGCAGATAGAGCATTTAGGCGGGCTCGCGGTATTGGTGACAACCTCACGGCAACTGATTCGCCAGTTAAGAAAGAAAGTAAAGAAGGGTTATGCGATATTTGTAAAGAATATTAACGAAGCAATTGAAGTGGTTAATAAAATTGCTCCGGAACACTTGCAGATAATAACAAATAATCCGCAGAAGATAGCAAAAGAAATACGTAATGCCGGGGCAATATTCTTAGGGCCATATAGCCCGACAGCTTTAGGCGATTATGCCGCCGGACCCAGCCATGTTTTACCGACGATGGGAACAGCGAGGTTCTTCTCCGGTTTATGCGTGTCGGATTTTACGAAAACGAGCCATATTATTTCTTATTCCAAACGGGCGCTCGAAAAAGTTAAAGAGCCAATTGAAGCAATTGCTTCATTAGAGGGGTTGGTTAAACATAAAGAATCAGTACAAATTAGATTTCAATGAAAGGATAGATAAGATGGGAGAGAGAAAAGCTAAATTTGAACGTAAGACCACTGAAACTGAAATAAAGGTCGATGTGAATATTGACGGGAAAGGTATTCGAAAGATTAGAACCCAGATTGGTTTACTTGATCATATGCTTGAATTATTTACTTTTCACGGATTTTTTGATTTAAACCTTGAGGTAAAGAAAGCTGATTTGAAAATTGATATTCATCATACCAACGAAGATGTCGGAATCGTTTTAGGCAAGGCTTTCAACAAGGCTTTAGGCGAGAAAAAAGCCGGTATCAAAAGGTTTGGCGTCGGATTTGCTATGATGGAATCAACTCTTTCCCGCTGTGTTATTGATATCTGCGGAAGGGCGCATTTAACCTTTGATGTCCCCGAACAAAAATCGATTAAAAAAGAAGAGGGATATACGATAATTCACTTTGAGCATTTCTTGGAATCTTTTGCCAAAGGCATCGGAGCGACGATTAATATAAAAATTGAGAATCCTAACGCTGATTTACATACGACACTAGAGGCAGCTTATAAATCTTTAGCAATTGCTCTTGATCAGGCGACAATGGTTGACCTCAGGCGTAAAGGAAAAACTCCTTCAACCAAGGGGCTTATTGATTGATGATAAATAGGGACAGACACCATTTTTGCCATTTTTAATTATTTGTCATTGCGAGGAGCGAAGCGACGCGGCAATCTATTAAAAAGAGATTGCTTCGCCACAAAAAGCTTGGCTCGCAATGACACTGTAAAATGGTGTCTGTCCCTATTTATTTTTAAGGGATATAAATGATTACAATAATTGATTACGGGATGGGTAATTTAAGAAGCGTGCAAAAAGCTTTTGAGCGCGTTGGGGCCAAAGCTATTATTGCCGATAATTGTGCGGCGATTAAGAAAGCCGATAAGTTGGTTTTGCCCGGAGTCGGGGCAATGCAGCCGGCGTATCAAAAATTGCAGTCTTTGGGTATAATCCCGTCGATTAAAGAATTTATTGAAAGCGGAAAACCATTTTTAGGGATATGTTTGGGTTTGCAGCTTCTTTTTGAAAGAAGTGAAGAAGGCCGGACAACAAAAGGCTTAGGGATTTTAGAAGGCGATGTTAAAAAGTTTAAGTCGCTTAAAGTACCGCAGATGGGATGGAATCAGATAAAAATAAAAAAAGATAAATGCCCTTTGTTTAAAGGAATAGAAAATTCATCAAATGTTTATTTTTGTCATTCGTATTACGTTAATCCGCAAGATAAGGATGCAGTTGTAACTGTGACGGATTATGGGCGTGATTTTACCTCAGCCATTTGGAAAGAAAATATTTTCGGGGTGCAATTCCACCCGGAAAAAAGCCAGAAAATTGGCTTAAAAATTTTAGAGAACTTTAACAAAACTTAAAATGATAATAATTCCCGCAATAGATATTAAAGACGGAAAAGTCGTCAGGTTAATGCAAGGTGACTTTAATAAAGTAACTGAATATTATTCTGATCCGGTTATTGTTGCTAAGAAATGGCAGGAAAAAGGCGCTAAATTGATTCATTTGGTTGATTTAGACGGAGCAAAAGGCGGTAAAATTCAAAACATGAAGCCTATAATCGAAATTGCTAAATCGTTAAAAATTCCGGTTGAGATGGGCGGAGGAATAAGAGAGTTAAAAGATATTGATGCGCTGATTAAAAATGGTGTTAAACGAGTTATTTTAGGGACCAAAGCAATTGAGGATAGAGATTTTCTTAAAGAGGCATTAAAAAGATGGAAAGACAAGATTGCGGTCAGTGTTGATTGCTCGAATGGTTTTGTCTCCGAGCGCGGCTGGGTTGAAACCTCAAAAATTAAGGGTGTGGACTTTGTTAAGGAATTAGAAAAGTTAGGTGTCAAATATATAATTTATACTGATATCGCCTGTGATGGCGCTTTAACCGGCCCAAATTTTAAAGGGTTAAAAGAAATCTTGAAATTGGTCAAGGTCAATGTGATTGCTTCCGGTGGAGTTTCGAGCCTTGATGATATTAAAAAATTCTTAAAGATTAAGAACAAAAGATTATATGGTGTTATAACCGGACGGGCGATTTATGAAGGAAAGCTGGATTTAAAAGAAGCGGTAAAATTATGCTCACAAAAAGAATAATCCCGTGTTTGGATGTTAAAGACGGCCGTGTAGTTAAGGGCGTTAATTTCCTTAATCTGCGTGATGCCGGAGATCCGGTTGAAGTGGCGTCTATTTATGACAAGGAAATGGCGGATGAAATAGTTTTCTTGGATATTACTGCCAGTTATGAAAAGCGTTCGATTATGCTTGATGTGGTTAAGAAGACTGCGGAAAAAGTTTTTATGCCGTTAACTGTCGGCGGAGGAATTAGGAATATTGATGATATCCGAAATTTACTTAATGCCGGAGCGGATAAAATTTCAATTAATACTGCGGCAGTTGAGAATCCAAATTTGGTGCGCGAGTCTTAAAAAAGATTCGGCAGTCAATGTATTGTTGTCGCGATTGACGCCAAAAAAAAAGATAAGGGCTGGGAAGTTTATATTCACGGCGGAAGAACCAAGACCGGCAAAGACGCTGTTAAATGGGCGAAAGAAGTTGAGAAATTAGGCGCCGGAGAAATCCTTTTAACCAGCATGGATTGCGACGGGACAAAAGATGGTTTTGATGTTAAATTAACCAAGGCTATTTCTAAGGCAGTTAATATTCCGGTCATTGCCTCAGGCGGAGCTGGCAAATTAGAGCACTTTTATGATATATTTACCAAAACAAAAGCGGATGCGGCTTTGGCGGCTTCAATATTTCATTATGGCGAAATTCCGATTCCGAATGTAAAAAAGTATTTAAAAAACAAAAAAGTAAAGGTAAGGGTATGAAAGATACGGAAAAGATAATTTTAACAGCCAAAACAATTAATAAATTAAAATTCAATGATGACGGGCTTATTCCGGCGATTGTGCAGGATTATAAGACCAAAGAAGTTTTAATGATGGCTTATATGAATATTGATTCCTTAAAGCAAACGATAAAGCTTAAGAAAACTTGTTTCTGGTCGAGATCCAGAAAAGAATATTGGGTTAAAGGAATGACCTCCGGCCATTTTCAATTTGTAAAGAATATTTATTATGATTGCGATTTAGACACACTTTTGGTTACAGTACGCCAAGTCGGAGCAGCCTGTCATACCTTTAAGAAAAGCTGTTTTTACCGAAAGTTAAAATTAAAGTAAACAATGTTGATATATCCGTCAGAAAAAGAATTTATAAAATTATCGCGCCAAGGCAATCTAATTCCGGTTTGCGCCGAAGTCTTGGGGGATTTGGAGACTCCGGTTTCCGCTTATTTTAAAATCGCATCAAAATGCGAATATTCCTACCTCTTGGAATCAGTTGAAGGTGAAGAAAAGATGGCGCGCATATCCATGCTAGCCAAAGACCCAGAAATCGTTGTCCAAACCAAAGGTAATAACGCTAAAATAATATATTTCGGTAAAAACGGAAAAAAAGAAGAAACTCTTGAGATTAAGAAAAGTCCATTAGAAATAGTGGACGGCATACTTAAGAAGTATAAGCTGGTTTCGGTTCCAAACATGCCAAAGTTTTGCGGCGGGATGGTGGGATTCTTTAGTTATGATTTAGTCCGGTTTTTTGAGAAGCTCCCCCAAAAAACAGTAGACGATTTGGATTTCCCTGATACAATATTTCTTCTTACGAAGGACTTGGTTGTCTTCGACCATCCAAGCCATAAGATTAAGGTTGTAAGCTGTGTTTATAAAGAAAAGAATGACTCGGTAAAGGAAATCATTAAGAAATATCGGGCCACTGTTAAAAAGTTAGAAAAAACGATAAATGATTTAAAAAAGCCGTTAATTTTACCGAAATTTAAAGATAATGCTGACAGCAATGTAAAATTTGAATCGAATTTTAGCAAGAATGAGTTTGAGGGTATCGTAAAAGAAGCAAAAAAACAGATACGTGCCGGTGAAATAATACAGGTAGTTCTTTCTCAGAGGTTTAGATTAAAGTTAAAAACAGAGCCGATTAATATTTATCGCGCGTTGCGGGCTTTGAATCCTTCGCCTTATATGTATTTCTTGAATTTTGACGGAATAAAAATAGTTGGTTCTTCGCCGGAGATATTGGTCCGTTGTGAAAACGGAGTTGTAGAGAGCCGTCCGATTGCCGGAACACGGCCGAGGGGAAAAGATGAAACGCAGGATAAAGTTTTAGCACAAGACTTACTTAATGACCCGAAAGAAAAAGCTGAACATATTATGTTGGTTGATTTAGGCAGAAATGATTTAGGACGGGTTTGCGAAAAAGGGACTGTTAACGTAAATGATTTTATGAAAATTGAGCGTTATTCTCACGTAATGCATATTGTCAGCAATGTTAAGGGTAAGCTTAAAAAGAATAAGAGTGCCTATGATGTTTTAGCAGCAACATTTCCAGCCGGAACAGTTTCCGGCGCGCCGAAGGTAAGGGCGATGGAAATAATCGAAGATTTAGAAAAAACACGCCGCGGGCCCTATGCTGGTTCAGTCGGATATTTTGATTTTAACGGAAATCTAAATTCTTGCATTACAATCAGGACAATTGTTATAAAAAATAATTTTGCATATATTCAGGCTGGAGCCGGAATTGTCGCGGATTCAAAACCGGAAAAAGAATATCAGGAAACATTAAATAAAGCCAAAGCGCAAATGAAAGCGATAGAATTGGCAAATAACCAATAAAAATAGGGTAAGGCCCTAATTTTTAAGGAGGAGAAATGGAAGTAGTTATCAGATTGCAAAAAGCGGGTAAACCAGCACAAAAACATTATAATTACCGGGTAGTTGCTATTCCAAAAAATAAAAGCCGTGATAGCAATTATTTAGAGCTGCTCGGATATTATGACCCGGCGAAAAAACCGGCCTCTATTGATCTTAAATTAGAGAAGATAGAGAAATGGGTAAAGAATGGTGCTAGATTATCTGATACGGTCAAGTCATTAGTTTCAAAAATGAAAAAACAATCCAAGTAATTATTTTCTTTAGAAAGGATTATATATGCCATCTACAGGCGGCGGAATACCTTTTCCCGTAGTTATGATTGGTGTTTTTCTTATCTTTTATTTGATCTATATCAAACCAGAAAAGAAGCGTCAAAAAGAAATTCAAGATA
>JAKLDK010000024.1 GCA_022703565.1 Candidatus Omnitrophota bacterium | reverse complement strand
AGATGTTCCGGAAATATTAAGGGATAAGACTATTGTAGTTTTAGATTTAGCGCTAATGATTGCCGGTACAAAATACCGTGGTCAGTTTGAAGAGAGAATAAAAGCGATAATGGATGAAATTAGGCGCTCGGGGAAATTGATACTGTTTATCGATGAAATTCATACGCTGGTCGGTGCTGGGGCAGCGGAAGGGGCAATAGATGCTGCGAATATTTTAAAGCCGGCATTAGCCCGAGGAGAAATTCAATGTATCGGGGCAACTACTTTAGATGAATACCGCAAGCATATTGAAAAAGACGCGGCCTTAGAAAGGCGTTTTCAGACAATTATGGTTGAACCGCCTTCGGCAGATGAGGCAGTTAAGATCTTAAAAGGATTAAGGGACAAATATGAAGCGCATCATAGAGTCAAATTCTCTGATGAATCGATTGATGCGGCGGTTAAATTATCCGACCGTTATATTTCAGGACGGGCTTTGCCGGATAAAGCTGTTGATATCTTAGATGAGGCTGGTTCTCGGGCGAGGTTGTCGGTTATGGTTGCTCCGGAGGAGTTAAAAATACTCGAGGCTGAGATTGAAAAGTACCGCGAACAAAAAGAAGACTTTATTAAAAGCCAAGACTTTGAAAAAGCGGCGCAAATGCGTGATTCGGAAAGAGAAAGCCGTAAAAAATTAGATGATTTGCGCAGTAAATGGTCGGAAGAGCGTGATAAAGCGAATATCGTTATTAATTATGAGCAAATCGCGGAAGTTGTTTCGCAATGGACAAAAGTTCCTTTAGCTCGTCTTGAACAAAAAGAGACCGAGAAATTAATGAAAATGGAAGAGCAGTTGCGCGGAAAAGTTATTGGCCAGGAAGAACCAATTAGTGCAATTTCCCGGGCGATTAGGCGTTCCCGCGCCGGCATTAAAGATCCGAAAAGGCCAATAGGCTCATTTATTTTCTTAGGGCCTACGGGTGTTGGAAAAACATTGTTGGCTCAAATATTAGCTGAGTTTATGTTTGGCAGCAAAGATGCTTTGGTCCAAATTGATATGTCGGAATATATGGACAAATTTAATGTTTCTCGTTTAATTGGTGCCCCGCCGGGATATGTGGGTTATGAAGAAGGCGGGCAATTAACCGAGAAAGTAAGGCGTAAGCCATATTCGGTTATTCTTCTAGATGAAATTGAAAAAGCGCATCAGGATGTTTTTAATCTTTTGTTGCAAGTATTTGAAGAAGGCCGGTTGACTGATAGTTTAGGGCGTAAAGTTGATTTTAGAAATACGATTATCCTGATGACATCCAACGTCGGAGCAGAGATGTTAAGAAAACAAGGTTCGTTGGGTTTTATTTCGCAAAAGGAAAGCGTAACTTATGACGATATGAAAGATCGGCTTTTAGATGAGGTAAAGAAAACATTTAAACCGGAATTCTTAAATCGCGTTGATGATATTATTGTTTTCAAATCATTAACCAGAGAAAACTTGTTTGATATTGTTAAGCTTGAAGTTAAAGGCGTCGAGCAAAGATTAAAAGACAAAGATATTATTATCCAAATTGATCAGGACGCCTTGGAATTGATAATTGAAAAAGGGTTTGATCCGGTTTATGGAGCCAGGCCTTTAAAAAGAACTATACAGCGGCTTTTAGAAGACCCCTTGGCCGAACACATTATTTCCGGTTATGTTAAAGAGGGCAGTAATCTCAAGGTTGTTCGACAGGGTGATATTCTGGTTTTTCAATAAATGAAAAGATTATTTTTTGGCTTCATCTTATATTGTGTTTTATTTTGGTGTAATGAAAGTTATGCCAAATATATTTGTTCTTTCTCGGGCCAGTTGGATTTAAACAAAAAAGAAGCCAGTATTTTATTGAAAACCGAAGAAAATGGCCAGATTTTGGCCAAGCTCATAAGCAAAGGTGGATCAGAATACGGATTGATTATTAGCGTCGATCATTTTAATATTCCAATGTTTGACCTGACAACAGAAGTGTTCGGTGATTTTCAGATAAAAGAAAATAATGACATCGTAGGGAAAATCCAAAGCCGGTATTCGCTTCTTGATTATAAGCCTATGCGCGAAATGCAGGGGACTTTTACGGTTAAAGATAAGCGGATTAATTTTAATTCTTTTTCTTTCGGCAATATTGATGGCAGTGGTTTTATTGATTTAGCCTACCCGCATAAATTAGAATTAAACCTTAATCTTTCTTACTTAGATTTTAGCGAAATTATGGGATTAGTTGCGGCGGAAGGCGGCCGTTATTCTTTGGGCGAGATATCCGGGAGAATAAAGGTTTCAGGGTCGCTGGAGAATATTTTCTTGCAAGGTAAGATAGAAAGCTATAACGGTTTTATTAAGAGCCTTGATTATGAAAGTTTGTATCTAAAAATGGAGGGAATGTACCCGCGTTTAAGAATTACCGACTCAACGATTACCAGTGCCGACGGGCTAAAGTTTTCGCTGCAAGGAGATTTTGATTTAAGCGATAAGGAAAATTATGTAAAACAATTCAAATCGCTTAGTTTTCTTCCTCTAGTAAAAAGGACGGATTCAGAAGCCGAGTGGACAATTAAAAGCAATAAAGAAGAAAATGGAGTTACTGAACTTAAGTTTATAAAAAGAAGGCCCTATAATTCAAACGATGCCGACGAAGAGAGCGGTTTATTTGGTCTGGGCCGGACAATAAAGTTTTAATATTATGCTAGATACAATAAAATATTCCGGAAATGTTATTTACCGCGGGATAAGTTATGTCGGAGAATTAACGACTTTATTTACTAAGACAGTTTACTTGATTTTTGTTCCGCCTTTTAATGTAACCCGCATGTTTTCGCAAATGGGCCGAGTCGGGCCTGGTAGCTTTTTTATTTCAGCACTGGTAGCTTTTTTTATCGGTATGATTATGGCCTTACAAATGGCTTATCAGATGCTGGAATTGGGAGCCGAGATATATATTCCCAATGTTGTAGCTGTTTCTCTTACCCGGGAGTTAGCTCCAGTCTTAACCGCTTTAATTGTCGCCGGACGAGTTGGTGCTGGTATTGCCGCGGAATTAGGTTCAATGAAGGTAACAGAGCAAGTAGAAGCTTTAGAGGCTTTTGCCGTAAATCCTATTAAATATTTGGTTGTTCCGCGTTTTATAGCTTTGGTTGTAATGCTTCCTATTCTGACGGTATTCGCGGATTTAATCGGAATTCTGGGTGGATTTGTAATTTGTGTTTTCAAACTTTATATTAGCCCTTCTTTATATTTTACAATGGTTTCCCGGGCAGTTGATTTATCGGATATATTAACGGGGCTTATAAAAACAATATTTTTTGGCGCAATTATAGCTTTAGTTGGTTGTTACCAGGGCCTTAACGTAAGAAGCGGAGCCGAAGGCGTAGGCAAGGCCACAACCATGTCGGTTGTAGTTTCTTTTATTATGATAATAATTATCGACTGTATATTTACAACCTTGTTTTATTTTGTATTTAGAATGTAATGATAACAATAAATAACTTAACCAAGAAGATTGACAATAACCTGATTTTAAATAATATCAACCTCAAGATTGAGACGGGGGAGACTAAGGTTATTATCGGGCGTTCGGGCGTGGGTAAAAGCGTTCTTCTAAAACATATTGTCGGAATAATGAAGCCTGATTCGGGAAATATTGTTATCAATGATAAAGATATTACCCTTTTGCCGGAAAAAGAATTAAATAAGGTTAGAATGGAAATAGGCTTGGTTTTTCAAGGTGGAGCTTTATTTGATTCAATGAATGTCGAGGAGAATGTTGCGTTTGTCCTTAATGAATTTATGAAATTAAGCCGGAAAGTTGTTAAAGAGAAAGTCGCTGATGCTTTGGCAATGGTTGGTTTACAGGGAATCGAGAAAATGATGCCGTCTCAATTAAGCGGGGGGATGAGAAAGCGCGTTAGTTTGGCCAGGGTGTTATGTATGGAACCGGAAATTATTCTTTATGATGAGCCGACAACTGGAGTTGACCCGATTACGGCGGATGCGATAAATAATTTAATTGTTGAATTGCACGATAAACTAAAGGTTACTTCTATAGTTGTTACTCATGATATGAGTTCAGCCTATAAAGTGGCTGATTCAATTGCGATGATATATCACGGCCGAGTTATCGCCGAAGGTAAACCGGAAGATATCAAAAAAACGAACCATCCGGTTGTAAAACAATTTATTAGCGGAGATGCCCGCGGGCCAATAACGGAGAATGAAAACTTAATCTTCGGGCATGTTCGTTAAAGAATAAAAGAATAGGAGAAAAAATGCCAAAAGAACCCAGCCTAGAGTTTAAAGTCGGACTTTTTGTAATTATTGGCTTAATTGGCCTAACGATTTTTATTTTTTCAATTACGGATACCTCGATTTTCTCCGAAGGAAAAGATATCAAAGTGGTTTTTGGGTTTGCTAACGGGCTTAAAAAGAATGCTCCGGTGAGAGTGGCGGGTGTTGATCAGGGGGCAGTTAAAGACATGGCCCTTTTTTATGATCAACAAGATGGCAAGACCAAGGTTGAGGTATCTTTGTGGATTAAAAGAGATGCTAAAATTCCTAATGATTCGCGAATAACAGTTAATCAATTAGGCCTAATGGGAGAGAAATATATCGAAATTATGCCGGGGCTTGATCAAAAACAATTTATGGAGTCAGGGCAGTTATATGTCGGGCGTGATCCAATTCCGCAAGAAGAGTTGTCACGTAAAGTATTGGATGTCGCGAGCAAGATTGACAGCAGTATCGCCGGGCTTAACGGTATAATTAATGATGCCAACAATAAAGAGAATATCTCCAGGATTTTAAGCAATCTTAATGTCATGACGGATAATTTAAGCTATACCACAACCGGCCTTAAAGATATTGTCGCTAATTTGCACGATGGCAAAGGTACGGTCGGCAAATTATTTTACGATGAAGGGATGTATGATGATTTAAAAGCACTAAGCGCAGATTTAAAATTAAATCCTTGGAAATTATTGTATCGGCCGAAAAAATAAAATATGTCTAAGATAAAAACAGTGTTTGTTTGCCAAAATTGTGGAACGCAAAGTAGCAAATGGCAGGGAAAATGCGTTAACTGTGATAGTTGGAATTCGTTTGTCGAAGAAACCATTGCTCCGACGACAGAAAAACGAGCTGGTTTTGTTTTTACTGATGAGCCGGTTTTATTGACTGATTTAGACACAACTGATGAGCAAAGATTAATGACCGATATCCTCGAGCTCGACCGGGTTTTAGGTGGAGGAACTGTCCGCGGATCGGTTACTCTTTTGGGTGGAGATCCAGGGATAGGCAAGTCAACTTTGGCTTTGCAAATGGCTTATTCTCTAAGCAAAAAAGGCCATAAGGTCCTTTATATCAGCGGAGAAGAATCAATCAAGCAAACCAAGATGCGCTCAAAGCGTTTGAGTGAGAAAGAAGATAATAACCTTTATATTGTTAATCAAGTAGATTTGACTTCAATTCTGGATTATTTGAGCAAAATGAAATTGGATTTTGTGGTTATCGATTCAATCCAGGTAATTTTTAACCCTGGGTTAACATCAACTCCGGGGAGTGTCAGCCAGGTCCGGGAATGTGCGGCAACATTAACTAATATTGCTAAATCAAAAGGGATTTCGCTTTTGATGATTGGGCATGTGACTAAAGATGGAATGTTAGCCGGCCCGAGGGTGGTTGAACATATTGTTGATACTGTTTTATATTTTGAAGGCGAAAGATATTCAACGTACCGGGTTTTGCGTTCGGTAAAGAACCGCTTTGGTTCAACTAATGAAATTGGTGTGTTTGAAATGACGTCAACTGGTTTATCCGAGGTTAATAACCCTTCCGAGATATTTTTATCCGAAAGAGCGCGTGAAGCCACGGGCTCGGTTGTTGTTCCTATTATCGAAGGGACACGGCCGATTTTAGTTGAGATTCAAGGCTTAGTTTCCCGGGCAAGTTTTGGGGTCGTCAGGCAGAAAGCGCAAGGTTTTGACGGAAACCGTTTAGCGCTTTTGGTCGCGGTCTTAGAGAAAAGGTTAGGGTTAAACTTATACGATAAGGATGTTTTCTTAAATGTCGTCGGCGGAGTCAAGATTATGGACCCGGCGGCGGATTTAGCGGTTTGTTTAAGTATAACGTCAGCGCTTCTAGATAAGCCGATATCTTACGACACGGCTGTTTTAGGCGAGGTGGGGCTCTCTTCCGAGGTCAGAAGCGTAAGCCAGATTCAAACTAGAATTAATGAAGCTGAGAAGTTGGGATTTAAGAGGTGCATAATACCTAAAAACAACCTTAAATCGAAATTAGAGGTTAAAGGTAAGAATATCGAAATAATTCCCGTTGAGAGTGTTAAAGAGGCGAAGGAATTATTGGAAAAATCTTAATCAGGAGAAAAAAATGACATTATCATTCATCCGGGCTTTTTTTATTTTTGTCAGCGGAGTTATTGGTTACTATATCGGCACTCTTTTGGAATTGCAAAGGATACAATCGGTTATTGCCCTTCCGTTATATGGCGCGATGCTCGGATGCTTGTTCGCATTGGTTTTAATATTTCTTGAATTACAGCTTAAAAGGGTGTCAGTCCGAGGCCTGTCGAGCTTGGTTTTCGGTTTGCTTTTAGGTATTGGTATGGCGAAGATGATTTCTAATATCTTAGCGCTCTTGCCTTTGAGTGTATTCGTTTTGTCGATTTCGGAGTTAGTGCTTACTCTTGTATTTTCTTATATGGGTGCAGTTATTGCGTTAAGAGGTAAAGATGAGTTTAACGTAATTATTCCTTATGTCCGGTTTAAAAGGCAAGATGTAAAGGCTGGTTTGGTGCTTTTAGACACGAGCGCAATTATTGACGGAAGAATCGCTGATATTTATCGGGTGAATTTTATTGGTGGGCGGTTAGTTGTTCCGCGTTCGGTATTAGAAGAATTGCAGAAATTAGCGGATTCATCAAATGATTCAAAAAGAGAACGAGGCCGCCGGGGAATGGAAATATTGCGCGAGATGCAAAAAGACTCTAAGATTCAAATAAGCATTCATGAAGATGACGCCGAGGCTTTCGGTACCGAGGTTGATGCCCGGCTTATTAGTTTAGCCAAAATGATGGATGCCAGTATTTGTACGACGGATTTTAATTTGGGCCGGATTGCGGCGGTACAGGGAATTGAGGTTTTAAATATTAATGAATTGGCGAATGCCGTCAAGCTGGTTGTTTTTAACGGAGAGAAAGTAAATATTCGCCTAGTTAAAGAAGGCAAAGAACCTGGCCAGGCGGTCGGATATCTTGAAGATGGCACAATGATTGTAGTCAGCGAAGCCAGAAAATTTGTTGGCCAGAAAGTTGATGTTACGATTACCTCTGTCCTGCAGACCCAAGCGGGAAAGATTATCTTCGCGAAATTAGATTAGGAAAAATGTGAAAGTACAAGCAATAATACCAACAGCAGGATGCGGCACGAGATTAAAATCTCGAGTTCCTAAGCCTTTTGTATTGATTCAGGGTAAGCCTTTAATCTGCTACACATTGGCGGCGTTTGAAAGCAATGCCGGGATTGATAGTATTGTTCTGGTCGGGCAGAAAGAACGGATAAACGATTTAAAGAAAATTGTTAAGGAATACAAGGTCGGTAAGGTTAAGCGTATTGTTGCCGGAGGTAAAACCAGAAACGAATCAGTCGAAAATGGCTTGAAAGAAATTGATAAGGATACAGCAATTGTTGTTATTCATGACGGGGCGCGGCCGTTTATTTCACAAAAAGAAATCAATGGTTCCATAGCCTTGTGCAAGAAGTATGAAGCCGTAATTGTTGCTGTCCCGGTTAAGCCGACGATAAAAAGGGTTGATGAAAAAACTTTAACTGTTGAGGCGACGCTGCAAAGAGACAAGCTTTGGGAAGTGCAGACGCCCCAAGTTTTTAAGAAAGAGATAATTGTTAAGGCGCATAAGATGAACAAATGCGATAATCCGACGGACGATTCGCTTCTTGTCGAGCAAATGGGGATTAAGGTCAAAGTTTTAATGGGCAGTTATAGCAATATTAAAATAACAACAAAAGAAGATTTGAATATTGCGGAGAAAATATTATGCAATATAAAATAGGAATCGGATACGATATTCATCGCCTTACCGAAGGAAGAAAACTTATTTTAGGAGGTGTCGATATACCTCATGCTAAAGGTTTAGACGGGCATTCGGATGCGGATGTCCTTTTGCATGCCCTTTGCGATGCCCTATTGGGCGCTTTAGGCCGAGGTGATATCGGAGAAATGTTTCCTAACACCGATAAGAAATATAAGGATATATCCAGTTTAGTTTTGCTAGATGAGGTAAGTAAGGTTTTGCATAAAGATGGATTTAAGGTTAGTAATGTTGATACGGTAATTCAGGCGGAAGAGCCTAATTTAAAGCAGTATAAGGGTAGAATCCGAGCAAATATTGCGAGTTATTTAAAAATAGACGAAAGATATATAAACATAAAAGCAACGACGATGGAAGGCTTGGGGCCCTTGGGAGAGAAAAAAGGAATTGCCGCATTCGCGTCGGTAATTTTGGTTAAATAAAGGAAGAGATTATGAACATATTATATTTTATTTTTACTCTATTATTTATTTTTGCCGGTTTTGTATTATTGGTCGCGATATTCTTCGTAAATGAAATTAAAGCGACCAAAGAGAAGGATCCGGCGGCTAAAAGTTATTTAGAAATTATTCTATTGTATCCGGGATTGCACGCGCTTATTGCTTACCGTATTTCTCATGCTATCTGGAGAACAAAATTAAAAATTGTTGCCCGGGCGATTTCACAAATGGCGAGGTTTTTTACTGGCATTGAAATCCATCCCGGCGCTGAAATCGGCAAGGGATTTTTTATCGACCATGGAATGGGCGTTGTAATAGGAGAGACGTCGGTCGTTGGGGATAATGTTATTCTTTACCAAGGCGTAACTTTAGGCGGAACCGGAAAAGAAACAGGTAAAAGGCACCCCACCTTAGGAAATAATGTTGTTGTGGGTACAGGCGCAAAAGTCTTGGGTAATATCGAGGTTGGTTCTAACTCTTATATAGGCGCAAATGCGGTAGTCCTCCGCTCAGTGCCGGAAAACTCGACGGTGGTCGGTGTCCCGGGGCGCGTAACAAAACAGGACGGTAAAAAGATTGATAATCTGCTGGATCATAGCAAAGTATTAGACCCTATCATGCAACAACTTGATGAGTTAAGTGAAAAAATACGGAATTTAGAAAATAAATAATGTCAGTTAAGATATACAATTCGCTAAGTAAGAAAAAAGAAGAATTGGTCCCGATTAAGGATAAAACCATAAATATTTATTCTTGCGGGGTAACTGTTTATGACAAATGCCATATTGGCCATGCCCGGAGCCTTTATATCTTTGATGTTATTAAAAATTATTTGAAATACCGCGGGTACAAAGTTAATTTTGTAAGAAATATTACTGATGTCGACGATAAGATAATTAAGAAAGCCAATGACTTAAAAAAGACCTTTGATGAGGTTGTTCGGGAAAATATTCTTCTCTATGAAAATGATTTGAAATCTTTAGGGATTCCGAAGGCTGATTTTGAGCCGCGGGCGACTGAAAATATTCCGGAGATGATTGAATACATTAAAGCCTTGATTGAAAAAGGTTATGCTTATGAATCCCACGGCGATGTTTATTTCAGTGTCCGCAAATTTAAAGATTACGGGAAACTTTCCGGCCAAAGCATTGATAAAATGCTTGAAGCGGTAAGAATTGAAGAAGACAAAAGAAAAAAAGACCCGCTTGATTTTGCGCTTTGGAAGAAATCGAAAGAAAACGAGCCTTTTTGGGAAAGCCCGTGGGGCAAGGGCCGGCCAGGCTGGCATATCGAGTGTTCGGTTATGAGTATGAAATATTTAAAATGCGAGACTTTGGATATTCACGCCGGTGGGCGGGATTTGGTTTTTCCTCATCATGAGAATGAAATTACGCAATCCGAGGCTTTAACGGGCAAACCTTTTGCCAAATATTGGATTCATCACGGGCTTTTAACGATAAACGGCCAGAAAATGGCAAAATCGTTAGGGAATTTTATTACGGTCCAAGATGCGCTTAAAAAATATGATGTAAATGATTTAAAAATGTTTTTCTTAATGTCGCATTATGCGAGCCCAATCGATTTTACCCAAGAGAAATTTTTAGAAGTTAAAAAGGTGCTATATAAGTTTGGCAGCTTGTTTAATCAAGAAGTTCCTGTAACAACAGAAGCTGCGAAAGCTCCTTTTGTTGAAGAAAAGTTAAGACAATTTGAAGAGGCAATGGATGATGATTTTAATACGCCCAAAGCCCTGGGTGTTCTTTTTGAATTGTTGAGTGAAACAACAAAAATGTTTAATCAAACTGGTAATGAAAAAGATAAATTTAGATTTCTCTTAGGGGCAATTAATGCTATTCAGAAAATATTTAAGGAGATATTTGGATTAAATTTAGTTGGGAGAAAGGGAGAGTTGACACAAGAACAAGAATTCTTATTACAGGATAGGATTAACGCCAAAAATAAGAAAGATTTTAAACGTTCTGATGAATTAAGGGATCAATTGAAAATAATGGGAATTATCGTCGAGGACGGAAAAGATGGGCAGAAATGGAGAAGGGCATGAAGGGCAAGTTTATTACATTTGAAGGCTCGGAAGGTTCGGGCAAAACAACGCAAATAAAAATTGCTTGCGAATATTTAAGAAAGAAAAAGAAGAAATTCTTATTTGTGCGTGAACCGGGCGGGGTCAAGATTAGCGAAAAAGTGAGGGCAATTCTTTTGGATGTTGAGAATACTCATATGGGCGATGAATGCGAGACGCTTCTTTACATGGCCGCGCGAGCCCAATTAGTTAAAGAAGTAATTAAGCCGGCGCTTCAAAAAGGTTTGATTGTTTTATGCGACCGGTTTCTCGATTCAACGATAGCTTATCAGGGTTATGGCAATGGAGTTGATATAAAATTTATAAAAATGTTAGGTGAATTTGCGACGACAAGAATAAGCCCTGATTTAACTATCCTTTTTGATATTGATACGAAATTAGGTTTGTCACGGACAAATAAAAATAAGGACAGAATTGAGAGAAGGGCTCTTTCATACCATAGCAAAGTAAGAAATGGTTATTTAAGAATAGCATCAAAGGAACCCAACCGGGTTAAGGTTATAAAAGTTAATCGGGGTGTTGATGAGATTTCTTTTGAAGTCCGTAGGCATATAAATAAATTGTTAGGAATTAAGGATGAATGAATTAAGTTTGGTTAATGAGGATGCGTTAGAAAGGTTTTATAACCTTTTTTTCAGAAATAGATTAGCGCATGCTTATCTTTTCGTCGGAGCTGATGGCTGCGGAAAGATGGAGACAGCCTTGGCTGTTGCCAAAATGGTAAATTGCCAAGGGAAGATTAGTAAAAATAGTCCTTACTGTGATATTTGTAGTTCTTGTTTGCAGGCGAACAATAAAAGCCATCCGGACATTTGTTTAATTGATACTGCTGAAGATACAATCAAGATTGAACAGGTAAAAGATTTTATCCGGGACTTTAGGCTCAAGTCTTTTATGGGTAAAATCAAGGTCTGTATTATCAGATCAGCTGAGAAGCTTACGCTTGAGGCGAGCAACTCTTTGTTGAAAACGCTTGAGGAACCGACGGATAATACCTTAATTATATTAACTTCTGTTTCAAACGAGAAGATGCTAAGTACAATTGTTTCGCGTTGCCACCAAATGAATTTCCCTTTATTATCTACCCGCAAATTAAATGCGACATTAACCGAGATGTTTAAAATGAAAGCAGAGGAGGCGCAATATTTATCGATGGTGAGTGAAGGCAGCCTGGGCAAGGCGAAAGACTTAAAAGAAAAGAATTATTTTGAAGAGAAGAATTATTACATCGATGAGTTTATACTTTCCTTTGATTATGATAAGGCTTTGAAAGTAATTCTTTCGGATAAAATTAAAACCAGAGAGCTTTTAAATGTTTTACACTCTTGGGTCCGCGATGCAATGCTTTTAAGAAGTTCCGTCGAGGATTCCCGGCTGGTCAATATTGACAGGATAGCGGAATTAAAAAGGTTTATTGGCAATGCCAGCTTGGCTGAGATTAATGAGCTATACGCCCAGGTGATTAAAACAATCGGGCTTTATAACGAAAATCTTAATATAAAAGTACCTTTGATGATGATCAAAGAGTTAATTGATAGATAGGAATAACAAATGGAAAAGATTATATTGGTGCAATTAGGGGAGTTTCGCGGCTCTTTCCCTTATGATAGCAATGAGGTTGTTTGCAAAAGAGGCGATATTGTCATATTAGAAGAAGACCACAGTTCGGAGTTCGGTTGTGTGGTTTCAGACCCTGATGTCCCGCACAAAGGAAAACTTGAGGCTTCAAAAGGCAAGTTAATCCGTTTAGCGACGGAAGGAGATTTAAAACAAATCGCAAATAACCGGATGAAGTCGAAAGACGCGATGAGCGCTTGCCTGCGCAAGGTAGTTGAACGCAAGCTTGATATGCATCTTGTAAAATGTGAATATACTTTTGATAGCAGCAAAATTATATTCTATTTTACATCTGATGGCCGGGTTGATTTCAGGAATCTGGTCAAAGATTTAGCCCGGGTGTTTAGAGTAAGGATAGAGCTTAGGCAAATCGGAGTAAGGGATAAAGCTAAAATAATTAACGGCCATGGTTTATGCGGCCGGGAATTATGCTGCGCTTCTTATATCGGTGATTTTCATCCCCTAACTATTCGTATGGCTAAAGATCAAGGCTTGCCCTTAAATCCGTCGAGGATTTCCGGTACTTGCGGCAGGATTAAATGCTGTATGAGTTATGAGTTTGAAGTTTACCGCGAGATGGGAAGAAATTTGCCTAAGGTGGGTGAAAAGATTAATACTCCCGAAGGTAAGGGGAAAATAATTGAGGTCAACATCCTGAAGAAATACGGTTATGTTGATATGGGTGAAGGAAAAATTGTAAAAGTAATGTTTGATAAGTTGGAAGAAAATGAAAAAAAGTAAATTTTACGTTACAACTCCGATATATTACGTTAATGACAAGCCGCATATCGGCCATGCTTATACGACTATATTGGCTGATGTCTTAACCCGTTATCATGAATCTATCGGGGATGAGGTTTTTTTCTTAACGGGCTTAGATGAGCACGGCCAAAAAGTTAAGCAAGCGGCGGAAAAAAGAAACCTTTCCTGCCAGGAGCACTGTAATGATTTAGCCCCGCGGTTTATTAATCTTTGGGAGAAGCTCGAGATAAAATATAGCGACTTTATTCGTACAACACAAGAGCGGCACATCAAATTAGTTCAAAGTGTTTTGCAAAAAGTTTATGAAAAGGGCGATATTTATATGGATGAGTATGAGGGATGGTATTCTGTCGCCGAGGAAAGATTTATTACCGCAACTGAGAAAGAATCTGGGCAATTCCGTGATGTTAAGATGTTAAAGGAACGTAACTGGTTTTTTAAGATGAGCAAATACCAGCGAAATCTTATCGATCATATAAATAATAATCCGCAATTTATCCGCCCGGAAAGCCGGAAGAATGAAATTTTAGGTTTTTTAAGGCAGCCTTTAGGCGATTTATGTATTTCCCGCCCGAAAGAAAGAATGGATTGGGGAATTGAGATACCCTTTGACCGTGAATATGTAACTTATGTTTGGTTTGATGCTTTATTAAATTATGTTACGGGAGTGGGATTTGAAGCTGATAATGATAAGTTTAATAAATGGTGGCCGGCGGATATTCATTTAATCGGAAAAGATATTTTAACGACCCATAGTGTTTATTGGTCGACAATGCTTTTTTCTTTAGGTTTACCGCTTCCAAAAACAATATTTGCTCATGGCTGGTGGTTGATTGGCGAGACAAAAATGAGCAAATCTTTAGGTAATGTTGTCAATCCATTGGATATGGCTGAACAATATGGTGTCGATGCGCTTCGTTACTATTTAATGAGGGAAATGGTCCTGGGCCAGGATTCCAGTTTTACTCTGGAATCTTTTATCAAGAGATATAATAGTGATTTGGCGAATGATTTCGGTAACCTTTTAAATAGAGTAAGCGGGCTTATTGGGAAATATTTTGATAGTGTTGTTCCTGCAGTTAAAGGAAAAACTGCGGCTGAAGAGGATATTGAGAAAAGCTTTAATGAATTGATGCCGAAAATACGAACTTTAATATTGGAGTTTAAGATAAATGAAGCTATCGAAGAAACAATGCAATTAATCAGAAAAGTTAATAAATATTTGGAGTCGCAAGCTCCGTGGAAAGTCGCAAAGGAGAATTTAGAACGCGCTGGTACAATACTTTATACGGCGACAGAGGCATTGCGTTTAGCGGCAATTCTTTTATTGCCTGTCATGCCATCTAAGTGCGGAAGGGTAATGGAAGTTTTGAGCGCGGATAAAACAGAACTTCTTTGGGGCGGATTAAAATCAGGGACAAAATTACAAACACATGAAGCTTTATTCCCTCGAATAGAAGAAGAAAAGAAATAGGAATATAAAAATGCCGGTTAAAACAATTTGCTGGGCTAATAATTCGATAAAAATAATTGATCAAAGAAAGCTTCCGGGTGAGCTTAAGTATATTTATTGCCGTGATTTAAAAACTATTTGGGATGCGATAAAAACATTGGCAGTTCGCGGCGCTCCGGCATTAGGTGTGGCGGCAGCTTTTGGCGTACTTTTAGGTGTATCAAAATCTAAGGAAAGAAATACTTCTAAATTTATCAAAGAAATCGAATCTGTTTGCGATTATATCGGGACATCACGCCCGACGGCAGTCAATTTATTTAATGCGCTTAATGATATTAGAAAATTAGTCCGCGAGAATAAGGATAAAAGCGTTATTGAGCTAAAGAAATTAATAAGGAAATGCGCCTTTCAAATTTACGAGCATGACAGAAAAGTTTGTAGAGAAATGGGAAAGTTTGGCGCAAAGTTTATTGATAATAAAAAGAATTATATGACTGTCTGTAACGCTGGGAGCTTGGCGACAGTTGATTTTGGCACAGCTTTAGGGGTTTTTTATACGGCGCAAAAGAATAAAAGGGAATTTAAAGTTTATTCCTGCGAAACCCGCCCGCTTTTACAAGGAGCTCGGTTAACGGCTTGGGAGCTTAAGAAAAGTAAAATTGATGTAACCTTAATTTGCGATAATATGGCGGCCTCATTAATGCGGAAAATCAAAATATCCGGAATATTTACCGGCGCGGATAGAATCGCTTCAAACGGTGATACCGCAAACAAAATTGGGACGTATAATTTAGCGGTTCTGGCTAAACATCATAAAATACCTTTTTATGTGGTAGCGCCGTTTTCGACATTTGATTTGAATATTGATAACGGCAAACAAATTCCGATAGAAGAGCGCAAAAGTGATGAGATTACGCAAATAAAAGGAATTAATATCGCGCCCAAAGGAATTAAAGTTTACAATCCTGCCTTTGATGTAACCGACCATAATTTGATTACTGCCATAATTACTGAACGGGGAGTAATTAGCCCGGTTAATAAACAAAATATAAAAAAGATATTCTCTTGTTATGCCTAAAAAGAATAATAAGTTAATGGGCAGTTTAGGCGAGTTTGGGTTTATTAAACTTATTGAAAAGAAGTTTAATTGTTCAGCCTCGGGTGTTACCGGTATTGGGGATGATACGGCGATAATAAATTGTTGCGGCAATACAGCCATGCTTTATACTTGCGATATGTTGGTTGAAGATGTTCATTTTAAAAGGCGTGATGGGGGGCAATTAATCGGCCGAAAAGCTTTGGCTTGTAATTTGAGTGATATTGCCGCAATGGGAGGAAATCCAAAGTATGCTGTAATTTCCTTAGGGATTTCGCCTAAGATGGATAAGAAGTTTATTCTGGATCTTTACGACGGCATTAAAAAACTGGCCCTTGAATATAATGTTTTAATTGTGGGCGGAGATACGGTAAGAAATGATAAATTGATTATTAATATTGCTTTAATCGGGATGGCCAAGAAAAATGAGGTTGTTAGAAGAAGTACGGCGAAGGTTGGGGATAGCATTTTTGTTACCGGTAAATTAGGCAATTCTTATAAATCAAGATGGCATTTAAAGTTTATTCCGCGAGTTAAAGAAGCGCGATATTTAGTCGATGGTTTTAAGCCAAATGCGATGATTGATATTTCCGACGGGTTAGCCTCGGATTTAGGCCATATAATAGATGCGAGTAATGTTGGTGCGTTAATTTATGAGAATAAAATACCGCTTAGAAAAGGCGCCAATGTCTCCAATGCCCTAAACGACGGAGAAGATTTCGAATTATTATTTACTTTGCCGAAAGAAAAGGCGAAGAAGTTATTAGAGCAAAATAATTTTAAGTTTTATCATATTGGTGAAATTATAACCAAAGGTTATTGGCTGATTGATAAGAATCATAAAAGAAAAGTTATTAAAAGAGAAGGTTTTAAACATTTTTAAGATGGACGATATTAAGATAATAACTAAAGATGCAAAAGAAACAATTTGTTTGGGCGGGAAGTTAGCTAAATTGTTAAAGCCCGGCGATATAATTGGTTTATTTGGTGAGTTGGGCTCAGGGAAAACTACATTTGTTAAAGGGATTGCCTCCGGGCTTGGTTTAAAAAAAGAGTCTGTTAACAGCCCAACCTTTGTTTTAATGAATATTTATCAAGGTAAAATGCCGATTTATCATTTTGACCTATATCGCTTGGAGGATAAAATGCAAATTGAGGAAATCGGTTATGAGGATTTCTTGTATGCCAAAGGGGTTTCTTTGGTTGAATGGGCTGAAAAAGCCAAAGATTTGATGCCAAAAGAATATTTAAGAATATATTTTCGTCATAAAACAATTAATGAGCGTGAAATTAGAATAGTTGCTAAAGGCAAGAGATATTTAATCTTAATTAAGGAATTAAATAAGAAATGAACATCTTGGCAATTGATACCTCGGCCAGCAATTTAACGATTGCGTTAAGCCGTAAAGGAAAAATAATCAGAGAAAGCAATATTGTTTTAAACAAATTGCTTTCAAGCGAGATTATTCCAAATGTTGATAAGGCGCTACGGTTTTCCAAACTTGATTTAAAGAAAATTGATTGTATTGCTTTTGGCTTGGGGCCGGGCTCGTTCACTTCTTTGCGGGTAGGTTTATCGACGATAAAAGGCTTTTGTTTTGTTAATAAAATGCCGGTTATCGGAATATCAAGCTTAGATGCCATTGCTTTAAATGTTAAAGAAGAGAATGTCCCTGTTGCGGTTATCCTGGATGCCAGGCGCAATAAAGTTTATGCCTGCCTTTACAAAATAAAAGAAGGCCAGCTTAAGAGGACTTCCAAATATCTTTTAACTGATATCGATTCGGTTTTAAATCAGATTAAAGGTAAAGCTGTTTTTGTCGGCGATGGATTAACGCTTTATTATGATAAGATTATTAACTCAAATAAATGTTTGAAGGTGTATGATAAAAAATCATGGCTGCCTAATGCGAAGAATTTAATTGCTTTAGCGGTGAGCCGGATAAAAGAGAAGAAGTATGATGATATTAATAAATTGCAACCGCTTTATCTTTACGCTCATGACTGCCAGGTGCACAAATGATCAAAGATAACAAAAAGTATTTAAGCTGGGTTGAGGTTGATTTAAACGCGATTAAAAATAATTTTAAAGAAATCCGCCGGTTGGCCAGCCTTAATAAGTTTGAAATACCTACCCGATATAAGGATATTAAGTTTAATCAGAGTAAAATCGAAGTCTTGGCAGTTATAAAGGCTGATGCTTATGGCCATGGGATGATTGCTGTCGCACGTGTCTTAGAGCGTAATGGCGTTAAGCATTTCGCGGTATCGGATGTCAAAGAAGGGGTTCTTTTGAGGAGGGCTGGAGTTAATAAGCCAATTCTGTTATTGGAAAGTACTTTGCCGGAATTCGCGCATGATATTATTGATTATCAATTAATGCCGACGGTGTGTACGTTAGAATTAGCGCAAGAGTTAAATAAATACGCTTCTTCCCGTAGAAGAGTAATTGATGTCCACGTTGAAGTTGATACGGGAATGGGCCGGTTGGGTGTGTCTTACGCAAAGGCTTTTGATTTTATCCGTAAACTATATGACTTAAGAAGTTTACGAGTAATGGGGATATTTACGCACTTCCCGTCGGCAGATACAGATAAAGAATTCACAAATTTGCAAGTTAAGAAGCTTTATGATTTGGTTGTCAGTTTAGATAAGGTGGGAATGGTAATTCCATTTATTCATGCGGCTAACTCTTTTGCGTTATGCGGCTATCAGACCAATGTTTTAAATTTAGTCCGTCCGGGGCTTATGATTTATGGCCTTTATCCGGGAAATAATTTAAGGA
>JAKLDK010000023.1 GCA_022703565.1 Candidatus Omnitrophota bacterium | reverse complement strand
ACTCATTTAGTCAGCCCAATTATGGCTGCAAGTGCGGCAATAAACGGGCATTTTGTAGATGTGCGAGAATATTTATAATGTCACAGGTCACAAGGTCACACGTCACAAATAAATTTTTAAGATATTGTGACTGGTGACCGGTGTCTTGTGACAAAATATATTAAAACTATGGAACCAATAATAAAACATACTGGGATTGTTGCACCTTTAGACCGGGCGAATATTGATACGGATATGATTATTCCGAAGCAATTCTTGCGTAAAACTGGCCGGACAGGTTTCGGGAAGAATTTATTTCACGAACTCCGCTATACCGACTTCGAAGGGACAAAAGAAAACCCTGATTTTATACTCAATAAAGAGCCTTTTAAAAAAGCTACAATTCTAATAACTCGCGAAAACTTTGGCTGCGGTTCCAGCCGCGAGCATGCGCCTTGGGCTTTGGCTGATTTCGGATTCAGGGTAATAATTGCTCCTAGCTTCGCCGATATTTTTTACAATAATTGTGCTAAAAACGGAATTTTGCTGATAAGATTAACTAGCAATGAAGTTGAGGCATTGTTCAAAGAAATTACAAACAAAGAAGGCGTAAAATTAACAGCCGATTTGCCGAATCAACGCGTAATATCACCTTCGGGAAAAGAATATAACTTTGACATTGACCCTTTTTCAAAGGATTGTTTAATCAAAGGGCTGGATCATATTGGCTGGACGCTACAATTTGAAGACAAAATAGCTGCTTTTGAGGCTAGTTACAAAAAAGACAAACCTTTTTATAAATAATTTTATGGCCGGAAACTCATTCGGGAAAATCTTCAAAATAACAACTTTTGGCGAAAGCCACGGGATTGCATTAGGCGTCATTATTGACGGGGTTCCTCCCAATATCGAGTTAACAGCCTCGGACATTCAATTCGAACTCGACCGCCGCAAACCCGGGCAAAGTAAAATCACAACCAAAAGGCAAGAATCAGACAAAGTTGAAATCCTTTCCGGAATATTCGAAAATAAAACTACCGGTACGCCTTTGGCATTTGTTATTTACAACAAAGACCAGAAACCGGAAGACTATTCCAAGATAAAAGATATTTTCCGTCCCGGTCATGCCGATTATACATTTCTCAAGAAATTCGGTATTCGCGATTTCCGAGGTGGCGGCCGCGCTTCAGGCCGCGAGACAGTTGCCCGCGTTGCTGCCGGCGCAGTAGCGAAGAAAATCTTAAGAGATAAAGGAATTAATATAGTTGCCTATACTCTATCGGTCGGAGACATAAAAGCGAAGAAAATAGATTTTACCGTAATTGAAAAGAATATTGTCCGTTCGCCTGATTTAGACGCAGCTGAGAAAATGATTAAAAAGATAGAAGAGGTTAAAGCCCAAAAAGATTCAATCGGCGGAGTTGTAGAGACAATAATTCACGGTTGCCCGCCGGGGTTAGGCGATCCGGTGTTTGATAAACTTGATGCTTGCCTTTCCCACGCGCTCATGTCAATTGGTTCTATTAAGGGAATTGAATTCGGAAGCGGTTTTAAATGCACAGAAATGCTTGGTTCGGAGCATAACGGAAAAATGTATATTGACGGGAATAAAGTTAAAACCGTGCCAAATCATACCGGAGGAATCGCCGGAGGTATTTCAAACGGAGAAGATATTGTAATCCGCCTAGCTATAAAGCCAACCGCATCAATCGGACAGCAGCAGCAAACAGTTGACGTTAACAGTAAATCAGTAACAATTGAAATCGATGGCCGGCACGATCCTTGTATTTGCCCCAGAGTTGTTCCGGTAGCCGAGGCTATGGTCGCAATCACAATTCTTGACGCATTATTAATTCAACAAATCATAAATCCGATTTAATCTAAACAATGACTGCAAATAATCCTAAAGTAATTCTTATAACCGGCTGTTCCAGCGGATTCGGGTTACTAATGTCCGCCCGTTTATCATCTAAAGGCAATCAAGTAATTGCCACAATGCGTAACACCAACAAGAAACAAGCCCTCCTTGATGAAGCAGAAAAAAGAGGTGGCATTAACAACGTGGAAATTATGCAACTTGATGTTACCGATATCGCATCAATAAAAAAATGTATCGCCCAGGTTATCACGAAATACAAGAAAATCGATGTCCTTATAAATAACGCCGGATATGGGATAGTCGGATTTTTTGAAGATTTAGTTCAGGAAGAAATACGTTCGCAAATGGAAACCAACTTCTTCGGCGTACAAAATGTCACCCGCGAAGTTATTCCTTTCATGCGGCAGAATAAATCAGGAAAGATTATAAATATTTCATCCGTATCCGGGTTTTCATCTTCACCTTGTTTTAGCGCGTATAGCTCAAGCAAATGGGCTTTGGAAGCATTCAGCGAAAGCCTGCGTTATGAATTAATGCCTTTTGGAATTCAAGTTTTACTTATTGAACCCGGCACTTATAATACCGATATTTTTCACTCTAACGCCAAATATGCGAAATACTATGATAATCCAAACAGCCCTTACTATGAGAAATCTCAAAACTTAAAACTTATGGTTCAGAATTACGTCAACAAATGCAAGAAAAACCCGGAAGCAATCGCAATTTTAACCGAGAAATTAATCAACGCTAAAAATCCTGCGTTTCGTAATATTCCTGATTGGGAAAGCAAGATATTGTTTATTCTTAGAAAAGTTTTGCCTTTTAGGCTTTATAGCTTCCTTATGACAATCGCCTTATCAAAAACAACAAGAACGATCAACAAATAAAAGGGACACTTTATGGTAATTGATTTAATCTTTAATTTAATCGGCGGGTTAGGGCTATTCTTTTATGGAATGCACACTTTATCCGAAGCTTTAAAGAAAATCTCCGGCCAGAAATTAAAAGAATTCCTTCACATAATTACCAAAACACCATTATATGGAGTAATGGTAGGAACATTTGTAACAACATTAATACAATCATCTAGCGCCCTAACAGTTATGGTCGTCGGATTTGTTAATGCCGGGCTCATTAACCTCACCCAAGCAATTCCGGTAATTATGGGAGCAAACATAGGAACAACCATGACTGCTTGGATTGTTTCAACAACCTCAATATTTAACATTTCAACTTATGCATTACCTTCTATCGGCATCGGATTTGCAATGAATGTTTTTGCCAAAAAGACAAAAACAAAAGCCTGGGGAGAAGTTATTTTAGGATTTGGACTTTTATTTATTGGCATTGAATTTATGGATACAGCTTTTATCCCTTTAAAAGAGAGCCAGGCAACCAAAGATTTATTTTTGCTTTTCTCAAAACACCCCTTTATGGGAATTATTTTCGCAACAATATTTACATTTATCGTACAAAGTTCCAGCGCGGCAACAGCTATTTTGCAGGTGTTAGCTTTTAATGGGCTCATTACTTTCGATGCCTCAATCCCTTTAATATTAGGATTCAATATCGGGACAACCATTACCGCGCAATTAGCATCGCTCGGTACCAACATTAATGCCCGGCGTTCGGCAATGGCCCACACATTATTTAACGTATTTGGCGTAGCATATATGATTATATTTTATATGTCCGGATGGTATACCAGGCTTGTCGAGAATCTATTTCCCGGAGAATTAACAGCTACTAATATCATGGGACATATCGCTTTAGCGCATAGCATATTTAATGTCACCAATACTTTCGTACTCTTACCGTTTGTAAAATATATCGAGAAGGCCAGCTGTTTCTTAGTCCCGCAAAAAGAAGAAACAATGGAAATAAAAACACAATATTTAGAGAAACATCTTCTAGATACTCCCAGCGTCGCCCTTCAACAGGTTGAGAAAGAAATTGTTTATATGGCCAAAGTCGCGAGTAAAGCTGTTCATAGCGCCATGCCTTGTATTTTTCAACACGACATTTCTTCGTTAAAAAAAGTTGACGCCTATGAAAGAGAAACCGATAATCTCCAGTCGGAAATTACGCAATATATAATCGATTTGGCGCAAAGGGATTTAACCCCCGAAGAATCACAAATGATTCCGGTATTAATCCATAACGTAAATGATTTGGAACGTATCGGTGACCATTCGCAAAATATTTCCCAGCTTATCAAAAGAAAGATTGAAGAAGGCTTGCCTTATTCGGAAAAAACCGTCAATGAAATAAAAATAATATGGGAAGAATTGCAAAAAATGCTGGATGAAGCTTACATTGCACTAAATGAAAATAACATCGAATCCGCCCAAGAAATGCTGCAAAGAGAAGGTAAGATCAACCGGATGCAAGAGGAGTTTAGAGACAATCATATCCTGCGGCTTAACGACGGAAGCTGTAATGTCAATTCCGGGTTTATTTATATTGAAATTATTGATAACTTGGAAAAGATTGCCGACAGGTTAACCAACCTGGCCCAAAGCGTCATCGGCAAAATGCAGTGGAAGCTGATTAAGCAAGAAGAATAGAAATAAATTAAATTTTGCGAGTTGTTAGTGTTGTTAGGGGACATGTTAGTATCGTGTACCCAAAGGTGTCCCTACCAAATACCCATTCTGGTTTTTAGGAATTCCTGCTCGTTTTTGCAAATAAGGTAGGAATTGATTGTCTTGAGTTCTCCCAGAGAAGCAAAAGGGACTTCGCCATAATTATGCCCGGGATAAACAATCGTATCTTCGGGGAACTTCATAATCAGATTATATAAAGAATTATACATCTTACCCGGGTCGCCGCCCGGCAAATCACAACGCCCGCAACCGTCAATAAAAAGCGTATCGCCGGTTAATAAAACATTTTCACACTTAAAACAAATCGAACCGGGGCTATGCCCGGGAGTTAAGATGCATTCAATTTCAATTTCACCGATTTTTATTTTGTGGCCGTCTTCAATAAACCGGAAATTATTGTTTTTATATTGCAATAACGCCATTTCTTTCTTGGCAATATAAACAGGTACATTATAAATATTAAGCAGTTCTTGAATGCCTTTGACATGGTCATAGTGGGAATGAGTCAGGAGGATAGCTGATACTTTATAAGAATTAGCTTCAACCTCATTAGATAGGTATTCAACATCCCATCCCGGGTCAACAATCGCGATTTCATGGGTTTTCTTACAACCGATAAAATAGGCATAATTTTCCATATGCCCGACTTCAATCTGCTTTAAAATCAAATTTTGAGGAAGATGAACTTTTGACATACTGGTCTCTTTCTACTGGATTATAAATAAAGAAGGATAAATTATCAATGTTTAAATAATTTGATTCTAGACGGCAAAGCTTATTCTTGACATAACCACCTTTGGGTTTATAATGATAAAAATTTAACCTGAGATTTTGCGTTAGAGGATTTTCTCTTAGAACAAAATGAATATTAAAAACTTAAAAGTAAACATCACCCCATTTACCGGCTCAAAAAAGACTTATAAAACCGGCTCGATTTTTAAAGATATCCGCGTGCCGTTTCGGGAAATTTCCTTATCCAATGGAAACCAATCCAATTGCGTAAATAATCCGAATAAAGCGATAGAATTGTACGATCCTTCCGGGCCCTATACGGAAGAAAATATTAAGATCAACATAATCAAAGGCTTGCCCAAAATCAGAGAGAATTGGATTAAATCCAGAGAAAAGAATTCGACGCAGATGTCTTTAGCCAAAAAAGGCATAATCACGCCGGAAATGGAATATGCCGCTATCCGCGAAGAGGTGAGCCCCAAAAAAGTTAAAGACGCAATTGCCAAAGGCGAAGCGATTATTCCGGCGAATATTAATCACCCCGAGCTAGAGCCAATGATTATCGGCCGTGAATTCTTAGTAAAAATTAATTCAAATATCGGAAATTCCGCTTTATCTTCCGGAATCGGTGAAGAGGTCGAGAAAATGATTTGGTCAATCCGCTGGGGCGCGGATACTGTTATGGATTTATCTACGGGTAAAGATATTCACGAAACCCGCGAATGGATTATCAGGAATTCTCCCGTACCTATCGGGACTGTTCCTATTTATCAAGCTGTCGAAAAATGTAACGGAATAATTGAAGATTTAACCTGGGAAGCTTACCGCGATGTCTTAATCGAACAGGCGAAACAAGGAGTTGACTATTTTACTATCCATGCCGGAGTATTAAAAGATTATATTAAGTTTGCCAAAGAAAGAAAATTAGGAATTGTTTCCCGCGGCGGCGCAATTCTCGCGAAATGGTGCACTATACATAAAAAAGAAAACTTTCTGTATACTCACTTTGAAGAAATCTGCGAGATTATGCGCGCGTATGATATTTGTTTTTCACTTGGCGACGGCTTACGCCCGGGATGTATTGCCGACAGCAATGACCAGTCTCAATTTGCCGAATTAAAAACATTGGGCGAACTAACCATAACCGCGCATAAATTTGACATCCAGACAATGATTGAAGGCCCGGGACATGTGCCGTTAAATAAGATTAAAGAGAATATGGATAAACAAATCGAATTATGCAATAACGCGCCATTTTATACTTTAGGCCCGCTCACAACCGATATATCTTGCGGATATGACCACATTACATCATCAATTGGCGCGGCATTTATCGGCTGGCTCGGAACTGCGATGCTTTGCTATGTCACGCCGAAAGAGCATTTAGGTTTGCCGGACAGAGAAGACGTAAAACAAGGAATTATTGCCCATAAAATTGCCGCGCACTCGGCGGATTTAGCCAAGGATCATCCGATGGCTCTACGCTGGGATAATGCCATGTCGGACGCCCGGCGCAATTTCCGCTGGCAAGACCAATTTAACTTAAGCCTTGACCCGGAAAATGCCAGAAAATTACATAACCGCGATTTAACAAAAGAAGAGCAGGAAAAAGCATCATTCTGCTCAATGTGCGGGCCAAAATTCTGTTCGATGAAAATAAACCAGGAAGCGAACGAACTTTCCAAAAGAAAGTGAAAGGAAATTGCTATGGATATTTTCGATTTTGCGATGAAAACCGAGATCGAAGGCATTTCATTTTACAAACAACTATCTTTATCTGCTGACAATAAAGGCTTAAAAACAATTTTTAATTGGCTGGCGGAAGAAGAAGAGAAGCATTATGAAGTTTTTAAGAAAATGAAAACAGATGAAACAGCCAGTTATCAAGCCAGCTTAATACTAAATAAAGTTAAAACATTATTTGAAGAGATATCCGAAAGCAATGACATCCTGGACGTCAACAACAACCAGGTTGATTTATATAAAAAAGCCCAAGACTTGGAACAAAAAACCAAGAGTTTTTATGAAAGCAAAGCGCAGGAAGTTACAAATCAAAAACAGAAAGAAACCTTGCTGGAAATAGCCAAAGAAGAAGGCCGGCATTATTTCCTTATGGAGAGTATAATTAATTTCGTTTCCCGCCCGAAAGAATGGGTCGAGAATAGCGAATTCAATCACCTCGAAGATTATTATGAATAAAAACTTCTACGATGAAATCACGAAACTCAGTTTGCAAAACAAGCCTTTATCCAAAAATACCGCGCAGAAGATAATCCAGTCGGAAGAAATAGATATTTTACCGCTTTTAAATTCAGCTTTTCAAGTTAGAAAGAAATATTTCAAGAAAGAGGTCCTGATTCATATCCTTAATAATGCGCAAAACGGCTCGTGCAGCGAGAATTGCACTTATTGCGCGCAAAGTAAAAGCTCAAAAGCGAAAATAAAGAAATATTATTTAAAATCAGAAAAAGAAATATTATCTGAAGCAAGAACGGCTTATGAAAAAGGTGCTTACCGCTATTGTTTAGTCTTTTCCGGAAAAGGGCCATCTTTGGAAAGAATAAATAAAATCGCTGATATTATCCGAAAAATAAAATCCGCCTTTAAAATCGAAGTTTGCGTTTCGCCGGGCATTATTGACGAAAAGATGGTTAAAATTCTTAAAAATGCCGGATTAAACCGCCTGAATCACAATATTAATACATCACCAAACCATTATAAAAATATTTGCAGTACTCATAGTTTTGCCGACAGGTTAAACACAATTAAGGCAGCCAAATCAATTGGATTGCAGGTTTGCTCCGGAGTAATTATCGGCATGGGCGAACGTGCTCACGACATTATCGAGATGGCTTATTTACTTAACAAATTTAAAGTTGAGTCTATTCCGGTTAATTTCTTTATGCCCATTGATGGAATCGCCTTAAAATCAAAACCCAAAATGACTCCTGAATATTGCTTAAGGATTTTATGCCTTTTCCGTCTTTTAAACCCCAAAGCTGAAATTAGAGTATCAGCTGGACGGGAATTTTATTTAAAAGAATTGCAAGCCTTGGCTTTTTATCCGGCCAATTCATTATTTTTGGAAGGTTACCTTAACGCCCGAGGAGGAGACAATTACCGCACGCTTTCAATGTTAAATAATGCCGGATTCACGATTAAAAGCGAATACACGCTTGATGATTTGCTTAAAAAAGAATTTGCGAAAACATCAGCTCAAGATAATAATATTAATGAAATCACTATTAAAAATTTAAGCGATTTAAGGCCAGCTAAAAAATAAGGGACACCTTAGGGGACGTGTCCCAACTTTAAAAGAAAGGCTAATATGGAAAAAGTTGTGATTATCGGTTCCGGGCCGGCGGCCCATACAGCTGCTATTTATGCCGCCCGGGCTAATTTAAAACCAATAATGTTTGAAGGAATGATGGCCGGGGGTGTTGCTGCCGGCGGGCAACTAACAACCACAACCGAAATCGAAAACTTTCCCGGATTTCCCAACGGTATTTCCGGACCGGAATTGATGGATAATATGCGCAATCAATCATTAAAACACGGCACAATTATAAAAACCATTACCGTCGATAAAGTTGGCATACAAAACAAACCTTTCAAAGTATTCTCCGGTTCAGAAATTGTGGAAACAAAAACTATTATCATAGCAACAGGCGCAACAGCTAAGCGCTTAGGCATTATCAACGAAGATAAATATTGGCAGAGAGGCATATCCGCCTGCGCGGTATGCGACGGCGCGCTTCCGATTTACCGTAATAAAGTTTTGGTTGTTGTCGGAGGCGGCGATACTGCAATAGAAGAAGCAACCCATTTAACAAAATATGCCAGCAAAGTTATTATTGTTGTCCGCCGCGATGTTTTCCGGGCGTCAAAAGCAATGCAAGAAAGAACTTTAAATAACAATAAAATTGAAATCCTTTGGAATTCTAACGTGCTGGAGGCTATTGGCGATAAATTCTTAACTAAATTAAAGGTCAAAAACAATAAAACCAACGCCGAATCGGATATTGAATGCGGCGGATTATTTTACGCAATCGGCCATACACCGAACACAGAATTTCTTAATAACCAACTGCAATTAGACGAAACAGGATATATTGTAACCAAGCCTGGGACAACCCAAACATCAAAAGAAGGCGTTTTTGCCTGCGGCGATGTGCAAGACAAGAAATACCGTCAAGCCATAACTGCCGCCGGAAGCGGATGCATGGCAGCTTTAGAAGTCGAAAAATATCTGGCCGAAAATTAAGAGTTAGAAAAGAATGGGAATATTAAAAATTAAGAATTTCTTCGATAATTTCACGAGCAAACTTATCTGGATTTGTATCGCGCCGGTTATCATCGGGACTTTAATGGCATTTGGCGACGGGGTGCATAATATCTCAATTGCAATAGCAATTTTATCAATCGCCATAATTGTTTATTATTTATTCGCCTGGCTGGTTAGATTCCAACGTAAGAACTATTTAACCGACAACACACTTATCGATGATATTATTGCCCTTATAATACTTGGGCCGTTTGCTTTAGCCGGAACTTATTTTTCCCAATCGCACGAAATGAATATCGCAGTCATGCTGGCAGGACTATCTCCGGGATTATTATCGATATCAATATTAACGATTTTGCATCTGAAGAATGCCGGGAAAGAAGAGTTAAGCGCCAATTACGATAAGAATTATTTACTTGGTAAATATCTTTTTTGTTTGTTCGCAGGCTTACTGATGCCGGTTGCGATTTACTACATTACAAACGACCATGCTTTTACAACGGCAGCTTCATTTATTTTACTATTCTCAATTCCCACAATATTAAAATTATTAAGCAAGTCAGACAAAACCTCTCTGGAAGAAATTCTAAAATCCTCTGTCAGAATATTATTTTTCTATACTTTGATATTCTCTCTTGGATGGATTGTCTGAGTTAAAAGTTTAACGGAAGCTTACACCATAAATCTTGCACTTTAAACTTTCAACTATATTAGGTGGTTTCTTTGCCTTTGGCCATGACCAGCTTGCCCGAGCGGACCATTTCGATAATGTTGTATTTTTTTAATATGGCTTCGAGCTCATCGAGGAAATCAGTCGTTCCAACCTGTTCGACAATAAGGACATTGTCATCTTCACTGATTACATTGGCATTAAATTTCTTTAAAAGATTCATAATCACCGCGCGATTTTGATTTGTAGCCTTAACCTTGATCAATGCTAATTCACGGTGCAAAGCATCTTTTTCTATATGCTCTTCGGCATGTATAACATCGACTAATTTTGAGGCTTGTTTGATTATCTGATCCAATACTTCCGGCGAACCTTGCGCAGTAATTGTCATCCTCGAATATCTCGGATTAAAAGAAGGGGAGACAACCAAAGAATCAATATTAAATCCGCGCCTAGCAAAAGCCAGAGAAACTCGCACTAAAACACCGGGTTTATTCGCGACTAAAAAACTAATTGTATGTACATCTTTTTTAATTGGCATAATTATTAACTTTTCGGTTTTGGCGGTTCAATTATCATATGATAAGCTGACTTACCCGCCGGTATCATCGGAAAAACGTTATATTCTTTTCTAACTTCGCAATGAACAAGAATAGGGCCTTTGTACTCAAGAGCCTCTTTAACCTTACTTTGCACATCCTTAACATCGGATATTTTTATACCTTTAATTCCGTAGGCTTCGGCTACTTTAACGAAATCCGGATTACCGTGCAAATCAACTCCGGATAAACGGTTATCAAAGAATAATTCCTGCCATTGCCTGACCATCCCTAAATACTTATTATCCATAACAAATATTTTAACCGGCAACTTGTGTATCGACATAGTCGCCAATTCTTGTATCGTCATTTGGAATCCGCCATCGCCGCAAATTGCAACAACCATATCTTTGGGCCGGCCGAATTGCGCGCCGATTGCCGCCGGGAAACCACATCCCATGGTTCCAGCTCCGCCAGATGAATACCATTTATCGCCCTCATCAACCTTATAAAATTGCGCTGCCCACATTTGCTGCTGGCCGACATCAGTGCAGACAATAGCTTTACCTTTTGTTTGCTTATAAATCTCATCAATAATAAACGGGACAGTACTTCCCTTGCTGTTATCATATTTTAAAGGAAATTGCTTCTTGTAATAGTCGCATTCAATCAGCCAATTATCAGTAGGTAACGGCTCAACCAGTCTTAGCAAATCCTGCAAAACTAATTTAGCATCGCCGATAACATAACTATCCGGCTTAACAATCTTACCGATTTCTGATTCATCTATGTCAATATGCAGTTTCTTAGCGCCGATACAAAATTCTTCAGTATTTCCGTTAATCCTATCGTCCCAACGCGAACCGATAGACAAAATTAAATCACAATTTATTAAAGCCTTATTCGCATAAGCTGTCCCATGCATGCCCAGCATTCCCAAAGAAAGAGGATGGCTCTCCGGAAATCCGCCTTTACCTAGCAAAGTATTAACAACCGGCGCACGCAATTTTTCGGCTAGTTCTTTAACTTCCTTTTCAGCCTTGGATAAAACCGCACCATGGCCAACTAATAATAATGGCTTTTTTGAATCTTTGATCATTTGAGCCATCTTAATAATATCTCTTTTATTACCCTTGCCCGGAACTTTATACCCCGGAAGATCCATTTCCGCATCGATATTACCGCTAAAAATATTAGTCGATATGTCCTTAGGAATATCAACTAAAACAGGCCCCGGACGACCGGTATTCGCAATATAGAAGGCTTCTTTTATGATACGCGGAATATCATTAACATCTTTGACTAAATAGCTGTGTTTAACACAAGACATGGTTATACCCATCATATCCGCTTCCTGAAACGCATCTTTACCTAAAAGAGGAGTAATAACTTGTCCGGTAATAACAACTATCGGTATAGAATCCATATGCGCCGTCATAATTCCGGTAACAAGATTTGTCGCACCGGGCCCGCTGGTTGCAATAGCCACGCCAACCCGTCCGGTAACACGGGCATAACCGTCAGCCATATGAATCGCGCCCTGTTCATGACGGACTAAAATAAATTTAATTTTAGAATTAATTAGTTGGTCGAAAATAGGGATCAAAACACCACCGGGGATACCGAAGGCATAATCGACATCTTGTTTTTCGAGGCACCTGATCAAGACCTCTGATCCGGACATTTGTTTTTTGGCTTTTTTATTCATAAAAATAACTTTCCTGCTCGTAAGAAATTGTCAACTTAGAGTATGCATAATAGCATAAAATATTTATTAAAATCAAGTTTTATTTACCTAAATCTGCAATATAATTAACACGGAATAAAACTTTAGGGCCTTGGCTAAAGTAACAAATAATGTCATCGCGAGCAAACAATTGTGAGCGTGGCGATCTGGCAAAAAACACAAAGCAGATTGCTTCGTCATTCGCTTCGCTCATTTTTCGCAATGACAAATAATAAAATTCTCAACCTTATTCGGCGATGGGAAATAACATTAAAATAAAAGCAGTGGGATTAATTTCCGGCGGGTTAGATAGCCTAGTTTCCACGTTTCTCATGAAAGAAATTGGAGTGGAAATTCACGGGATATTCTTTTCTCTGCCCTGGGGTTGTGGTGATGAAGAAAAAGCTAAAAAGTTTGCAGAAACTCTTGGAATAAAATTAAAACTAATGAAGCTTGATGATGAGTTTCTTGAAATCGTAAAAAATCCCAAACATGGCCGAGGCACAGCCATGAATCCTTGCATCGACTGTAAAATTCATATGTTACAAGAAGCCAAGAAATATATGGAAGAAATCAAAGCATCATTTGTTTATACCGGAGAGGTCATCTGGCAACGCCCGATGTCACAAACCCCCAATAGCCTAAGAGCCATTGAAAAAAGATCGGGCTTGGAAGGAAGGCTGCTCAGGCCATTATGCGCAAAATTATTAAAGCCCACAATTCCCGAGGAAGAAGAGCTGATTGACCGCGATAAATTATTAAGAATTTCCGGCCGTTCCCGCCGCGAACAATATAAACTGGCTGAAAAATACCACCTCAAAAATTTTCAACAACCTTCCGGCGGATGCTTATTAACTGATAAAAATTTCTCTAACCGTTTAAAAGATTTGTTTAGCCATAAAACTGAAGATATTAACGATGTGATTTCCCTAAAATGGGGGCGGCACTTTAGGATTAACGATAAATTTAAGGCAATTGTCGGACGGGACGAAAAAGAGAATGAAATGCTTATAAAATTCGCAAAAAACAATGATTTAGTCTTCCAATTTAATGATAAAATAGGCCCAAACGTGATTTTAAAAGGGAAGGGCCATAAGGAGGATGAGGTCAAAATCGCAGCCGGATTGTTACAGTATTTCTCCAAGCATAAAAATGACCCTCCTTTAGATATTGATTACTGGCTGGCGTCGGATAAAGCAAAAACAAAAACAATCAAAGCACAGCCCGTTGATACTCAGTATATCGATAAAATAAAATTATAATTTGGGTTTAGCGCATAGAATATTCATAATAAAAGTGAAATCAAAATTCATAAAAATAATCAGTCTGATATTTTTAGCAATATTAATATTAGTAATATCTCCTTCGCTTGATGCATCCGCACAAATTCCCAACCCCAACAATTATGATTTCTCAGACGATATAGTCATAAACATCGACGCCAAGAATTCTTATCAAATGCAAACTGGCAATAATGGGCATAGCACCTTGTATTCTCCCGGCAAAATGGTTTTTTATGACGGAGATAAATACCTGCGCATAAAAGAGATGTCAAACCCAATTGTCACAAAAAAAGATATTTTCGTTGAAAAGATTCCAAATAATTTGAGCGGAGAAACGACTGAGTTCCTGATGGGGACTTATGTTTTAAACCCGGCAATAAGCTATGAAATAAAGGACAACCGATTATTATTCCTAGACAAAAATAATGATATCGTAAAAATTCTAAAGGAACCTTTTTCCTACGACCGGAAAGGCAATATTGTCGATTGCCAATATAAAATAGCGAAAAAAGAAAATAACACAATAGATATTTATATCGTTGTCCCAAATCCTTGGCTTAAGAATGCTATTTATCCGGTAATTATCGACCCTATTGCAAATTATAGCCCTACCTCCGGAACGCACCCAGCTTATGGAGCAGGAAGCGGCGACGGAGCTGACAGCATAAGCCCTGATACTATGGGCGTAACAACTTCCGGAGGAACCGATATCGGGGTTGCCTGGGATATGGATTATGCTGACTTGACAACTTCCGAGGACACTAAAGGTTATGTTACCCAAGTACGAGGAACAAACCGCCGGGCATGGCTCAGAATCCGATACGATATATCCGAAGATGAAAACAACATATCTAAGTTAGGATTTACCTACGAAGGGTACGGGATTGAAGAACCATGCCTTTCGACTTGTGAAAAACTAACAAAATTTTACGTTTGGGATTTTAGCACATCAACATGGGATAATTTAGGGGACGATATTGATTCAACAACCGACGATACACATATATCAAGCATAACGGATACAACTGAAATAAAAAACTACATCGATAGTAGCGGATATCTACATTTCTTAGTTTATATGTACGAAACTGATACCGGAAGTGTTAACCTCTGGGGTGATTTAGCCCAATTAGCAGTTTCTACTCCCGAACCTCTTTATCGTTCAGTTGGGAATACAACATCGAATTTAAACACCTCAAGCCGGACAGTAACAATAGGCGGAACCACCGCAACATTTAACGGCGCACTGCCAGCAAACGTAGGAGTTGGCGACGTAATACAATATCAAGTAGCCAGTACTTATTATGTTGCTTTCATTTCCGGTCGCGGCGGAGCCTCAACATATACAGTGCAAAGCCAAACGGGAACTCCACCAACCATAGCTGCCGCGGGAACTACCGCCAATGTTTACCGGGCATTTACTTCTCTGGAAAACTGGGAAAACCAAGCTGTGGCTGACGTTAATTCTGCAATTCATGATGATGTTGATCAAAATGTTTTATACAATAGCCGAGACCTTACGATGGCAACCGGAGACAACCGAATTTACAATGTAGCTTGTTATGAAGATGCCATTGACACTGATGCTATCGTCAACGTTGATTCCGGATGGACAACTTCTACAGCAACCTACATAAAGATTTACACCCCGACATCAACCTCTCAGGTTGGAACTTCACAAAGACACAACGGGACTCCCGGGACAGGGTACATACTTGCGCCATCATTAACAGACCCAGCGGAATATGCAGCTAACATCTTAAGAATTGATGCCAAACATATTAGAGTCGAAGGGCTTGAGGTTAGCGGACAAAATATTTCCGGCGGACAAAATGTCCGAGGGATAGGGACATGGGAATCTACCAGCGGCGCAGACCTTGACCAAAGGATAGAAAAGAATATTATCCGTGATTTAGTAAACGGAACAGCAGATACAACCAGCGACGGAAGCGGAATAGTAGGAATCACATCCCAAGGGGGCAACAATATCAAAATCTCAAACAATTTTATTTACAATTTGACCAATTTAAACACTCACAACAGTAGTACTATTTATGGGATATACGCCGGAGATGCTGCTGCTACGTTTTATATATATAATAACACGATATACGACATCAAACAAAATACCACCAGCACGGCTACTGCCTACGGAATTATGGTATCTTCTGCCACCGCGGTATATGCTAAAAATAATTACGTCGGAGATGTAAACAGCAAAAGCGGAAGCGAATATTGTTATTACGGCAATTTTACAACCGGCTCAACAAACAACGTTTCATCTGACGCCTCAGCCGATGATGATGCGGATATGGCTAACGCTAAAATTAACTTTGAAGGATACGGCCGGTATTTTACAGCAATTGCATCAGGATTTGAGAATTTGCATATAACCGGTAATGCTTCTTGCCTTTGGGGGCAGAACGGCGCGGATTTAGACGGAGATTCTGCTTATCCCATAACTGATGATATTGACGGCGATGCCCGCGATGGATCAACACCAGATATTGGGGCTGATGAAACAACAACTGACTGCTCAACTCAAACAATTTACCGCTCGGTTGGAATTTATGCTGAAGACTTAAACAGTTCATCTAATGCTACTGCTCCTCCTGGCCCGGATGCTACAGTCACTATATCGGGAACAACCGCAACATTTTCTAAGGGCATGACAAATGTGGTTGGTGTCGGAGATATCTTGCAATACCAAGTAGATGGCACATATTATGTTTCCTCAATATCCGGGCGTACCGCTGCATCAACATTTACGGTTCAAGGAGCAGAAGGGGGAACTCCTGTCGCCGCTAGCGCCGGAACTGCAGTCAATGTTTACCGAGCGTTTAATAGCTTATACAGCTGGGCAGAGCAGACTGAAGCTGAAGTTGCATCAATCATTAATGCTAATGTTGATGAAGATATTCTTTTCCCCGGGGCAACTGCCATGGGAGCAGTAAATTTAACAACATATTATGTTATTGCCATGGCTCCAGCATATGCCGACGGAGAAGATTCTGACGATTATCCTAACACCGGTTCCTTTACTACAAATTCTACTTATTATGTAAAAATCTACACTCCAATAACCACATCCGAAGTTGGAACATCCCAAAGGCACAACGGCACCTGGGGTAATGGATACAGAATATCAAAAACGATAGATATAACAAACCAGTATGCTAGAGTGGACGGAATTGCGATAAAAGATGATTCTGCCGGATATGTTTTTGATTATGAATTTGCCGCAGGGACAGGAGAGCTGCAATTATCAAATTCTTATATTCACCAATCTGGAGCTGCCGGTGCAGAGGACGGCGCTTTATACCTCTTAGGCAATGGTACAAAAACCGCAAAGATATGGAATAACATAATTATAAACGATAGTGCTGAGACAAACGCTAACGGCATTGAATTAAATTCTGCAAACACGACAGCATATTTGTATAACAACACCGTAATAGCTAACGGCGGAGACGCGTATAATAGAACCGCTGGTACAGGAACAATTAAGAACGGTTTGGGTTATTCCACAAGCGGCTCGGCTTTTGCCGGTACATGGACAGTAACTTATAGCGCATCCGACGATGATACGGCCGATGATTGGGCTGGCGCGGGAAACAGAATTAATCAAAAATTTATTTTTTCAGATGAACCGAACGACAACTATCACATCGCTTCAACGGACAGAAGTGTTCTGGAAAAAGGCGTTAATTTAGCGGCTGATTTTGTTAATGGGTTCTCAACCGATATCGACAGTGATTCCCGTCCTATGGATACCAATTGGGATATCGGAGCTGATGAGGCAGATAGGACAACAAACACTCTTTACCGTTCAATTGGAACAACAACAACCGACTTGAATACAAATAACCGCACCGTTACAATTTCTGGCTCAACTGCAACGTTTAATAATTACATGCCGGATAACGTCGGGGTGGGAGACGTTTTGCAATATAATCCCGGAAGCGGACTGACCGTTGCCTTTATCGCTGGCCGAAGCGGCTCAAACACTTTTACTGTTCAAGACCAAACCGGAAATACACCAACTGCCGCCGCCGGCGGGACTTCCGTTGATGTTTTCCGTGCGTTTTCCTCAATGGACGACTGGAAAGACCAGGTCGTCGAAGATGTTAATTCCGGGATAGATGACACAGTTGATGATTACGTCCTATATTCTAATCAAGATATCACGGCAACATCCGGGGATGATTATATCCTTAAAACCGCCTGTTACAAAGACGGCGACGATTCCACCGACGGGCTTGTTACAATAGATTCCTTTACAACCGCCGCCGCAAATTATGTTCAAGTATATACGCCAACTTCAACATCAGAAGTTGGCGCTTCTCAAAGACACACGGGAATAGGAGGAACAGGATACACACTGGCTCCAGCAGTAGACCTTGACGGCGGCCAAGATGTCATCCTCGGCGTGGACTCCACCGTTCATCATATCCGATTTGAAGGCATTGAAGTTTCCGGCGAGAATTTAACAGACGGAGAGATTGTTTACGGAGTAGTGCTTAGCCCAGGAACAGGCGTTACATCAGGGTCAGATGTCCGGTTTGAGAAATCGATCATTCGAGACATCTCAAATTCTGATAATTATAATGGTGATTACAGCGCCGCTTATGGTTTCGCTATTGATGATGGTGAAACGGCAAAAATCAGCAATAATTTAATCTACAACATAACAAATAATTGTACAAACTCAGGAAGCTACGCTGGCGGCTTTGAGATCGATCAAGCCGGAATGAATTTTTATTTCTATAACAACACGATTTACGATATTAAGAACCCGGCAAGCTCAGCTAATAACGCGTATGGAATTATCGCTCAGGATGGAACATTGATCGCAAAAAATAATTATATTGGAGATGTCGAAAGCGCCAATGGAGCAGAGTACGCCTACTTCGGAGATTACGATGCCGGCTCAACGAACAATGTTTCATCGGACGCAACTGCTGATGATGATGCGGATTCACTTTTGCCAACAATTAATATGGAAGGATATGGCCGATATTTCACAAGCATCATACCCGGAAGCATAGACTT
>JAKLDK010000022.1 GCA_022703565.1 Candidatus Omnitrophota bacterium | reverse complement strand
ATTTCATTCGCCCTTACTTTAGTGCCGACCGTTGCGCTGATTGATGTCCTGATGAAAGATATCTCGGCGAGAGAAACCATAAAAGCCCTGCGCTGTTTTGTAAAATTAAATGAAGTGAATATTATTGCTTATACTCATTTTGCTCAGGAAGAAATGGGAAATGTTGATGCTGTCGAACAGTTAAAAGAAAGCAAGAACGATTGCATGGATGCCGGCGCGACTAAATATATCGGGCGTTATACCGAATTAACTTTGGCGGATAATTTAAGGGAATTTTGGGAAAAGAAAGAAAAGTAATTCTAGGGTTAATACGGAATACCGGTGTTGTTTTTAAGTTATTCTCTAAAGATATTTAATATTTCTGTCAGGCTATTATCGCGGGCGTATAAGAATGGAGTTGTTCCTTCCGGCTGGTTCTGATTCATATCCGCGCCATTTTGGAGTAGGATTTTTATAGCGTCTAGATTATTCTGTTTGACTGCGTGCATTAAAGGGGTGGTGCCGTCTTTATCCCTATAATTAACATCGGCCTTATTTAATAATAAAAATTGTATTATATCCGAATTTCCCCACCAACTGGCTTCTGAGAGCAAAGTTCTTCCTAGCGTTGGTTCATATTGATTTATATCTGTTCTATTCTTAAATAAAACTTTTAATGTGTCAATTTTATTGCTACGGATAGCTTTAAATATTGTGTTGGGGCTGATTGCCGCGCCTTTTTTAAGAAGAAAGTTTAAAACTTCAATGTTTCCTGAATAAGCGGCAATGTCAGCGGCATTTTCTGAATCATCCGGCGAGGTTGACCAGCCCTTTTCGTTTAAATCAGCTTTTTTATCGAGCAATAGTTTGATTAATTCTAAATTGCCTTTTCGGGCGGCACACATTAATGGCGACCAGTCCCAGGATATTTCAATGCCATGGTCAATTGTGCGGAAACCTCTAACATTCACATCGGCTTTATTGGCAATTAGGATTTTAGCGGCTTCAAAATGATCGAACATAATAGCGTTAATCAGAATTGGATTATTCCAGGAGCTTAAGTGATTAACATTGGCTTTTTTCCGGATTAATAATTTAACGAGGGAGAGTTGGTCTCCGGTAATTGCGGCGCCCAGGGCTTGGTTCAAAGACCCATCGTCGGGGTTATCTCCTAATATTTTTAAAACGGTTTTTTCATCACCTACTCGGGCGGCGCTATAAAGGCTGCCATCGCTGTATTGCGCGAAAGCATGACAAGAGATAAACAGAAGCATGAATATTATTATAGAAATGATAGATTTGTTATTCATATGTAATTATTCTAATGGTTGATATCGATTAGGTCAAAAAATTTATCGGATACTTTATTGCATTCAATATTAGAAGCATTTATAATGTAAAAAGGTTGTTAACAAAGAAAGAGAATATTTGATGAGATTATCTAAAGCCGTTTTTTCTTTAATTGTGTTTATGCTTTTTGCCTCACAAGCGTATGCTGCGCCGGCTTACGGAACGAAAATGCCCGAAAAATTTAAATTAGCAATTGGCGGGCAATCACAGCATGTTATTAGCCGGGAATTAGAAGGCCCGAATGGTAAAATGGAAAGTTTGCAGCATTTTTTTCTGATATCATTTGGTTTAACTGATTGGTTATCGGTTGATTTAAAAGGCGGCGCGGGAAATATCGAAGCAGAGAATGGCGCTGGGTTTGATTTAGATTACAATACATTTGTCGGCGGTGGATATGGCTTTCGCATAAAAATATTCGAAAAAGAGAAGTGGAAATCCGTCCTTGGGTTTCAGCATATTTCAATCCATCCTTATACCAGAAATATCGATAATGAAAAATATAAAAGTGTTTTGGACGATTGGCAGGGGTCACTTTTGGTTTCTTATGATTTAGATAAGTTTACTCCCTATGTAGGCGCAAAGTTATCACGGATGGATTATATCTTTTGGGAAAATGGCGAGCGGAATCGAATCAAATCCGAAAACTCAAAGAGTTTAGGTGTTGTGGCCGGGTTTGATTTAAATATTAATGAAAAGAATTGGATAAATATTGAAGGACAATTGCTGGATGTAACGGCAGTCGCGGTCAGTATAAATCATGCTTTTTAAACTAAAAACTTAGTTTTAATTGAAAAAGGAGATGATATGAAAAGAATTTTATTCGCTTTACTTTTAACCCTAGCTATTAGCGCTGTTGTTCCCTTGCTTTCAATTGCGGAAGAAGATGATAATTATATCGGGGCAGGGTTAATGATGAGAGATAAGCCTTATACTGACGTTGAGACCAGTTCAATGCCTGTTCCGATAGTTTATTTCCATAAAGATAAGTGGTTTGTGGAAGGGGTAAAGGCCGGATTTGAATTCTGGAAATACGAAGACTTGAAATTGCGCGGATTTATTGCGCCCAGATTGATGGGTTATGAGGAAGAAGATTCTTTAACACTTCACGGGATGGATGACCGCGAGATGTCACTCGACGCTGGTTTTGAGCTGAAATGGCTTTTACAAAACATGTGCGATATTGAGTTAATTGCTAGCATGGCTTTTGATACTCTTTCAGTTTATGAAGGGCAAGAAGCAAAAATTGCCGCGCAAAAAGAAATTAAAGGCGAAATATTTGTTTTAAAGCCGAGTATCGGTTTGAAATGGCAAAGCGAAGATTTGGTAAATTATTACTACGGAGTTAAGGCTAGTGAAGCAGTAGCCGGCCGCCCGGAATATTTACCCGACCAAGATTATAATTATTTTGCCAATGTTGATTTTTATATCGGCATTTCGAAAGACTTAGTCCTGATTACTTCTTTCGGATATGAATATTTAGGGAATGAAATTGACGACAGCCCGATTGTTGATGATAGAAGTATTATGTCGGGAGTTGTTGGAATTGTTAAGAGATTCTAATAAATAGTACAGCAGACACTATTTCTTAAATTTCCCTTCTTTTAGAAGGGAAGGGATTTTGCCAATAAGTTGGTCCTGTCTCTATTTATCGAGGTGATTTATGAAAAGTTTAATAGTATTTTACTCGCTCGAGGGGAACACTCGCTTTATTGCTCAAACAATTGCTGAGGAGATAAAGGGTGATATTTTAGAGTTGAAGCCGGTTAATGATATTAAGCAAAAAGGTTTTATGAGATATTTATGGGGCGGGAAGCAAGCCATGAGCAAAAAAATCCCTGAGTTAAAACCTTTTGATAAGAATCCTAATGATTATGATTTGATTGTAATCGGTACGCCGGTTTGGGCTTTTACTTTCGCTCCGGCGCTAAGAGCATTTTATTCAAAGAATAAAATACAGAATAAGAAAATAGCGCTTTTTTGTTGCCACGGCGGAGGAAAGGCGGGAACTCTGAATAAAATGAAAGAGCAATTAACTGGAAATAACATTGTCGGTGAAATAGATTTTATGGATCCGCTCATTCATAATAAAGAAGATAATGCAAGAAAAGCAAAAGAATGGGCCAGAAAAATAGTTAAATAGTTCCTTTCAGATTCTTCAGCCGAGATCTTTCAATATGAAAGGCAATCTCGGTATTACCCCAGCTTTTCTCGAATAAGAATTGTGGAAACTTTCTATTTTTCAATAGAAGGTTTTCTTTCCTTTGATTTTTTCGGAAAATCATCCGATTGCAAAATCTCGGTTCAAATTTCTATACTTTCCTAAAATTATTTGCTAGAATACGCCTAATATCAAAATTAGAAACGAAAGGTTTTCTTATGCCTCAACCAGTCAAAGATTTGAAAGGTTTTTTTACTCCCCGTTCAGTCGCGATTATCGGTGCTTCCAATAATTCTTCAAAAATCGGGTTTCAAATTACAAATAATGTTGTTAAAGGCGGATTTGAAGGTGAGATTTATCCGATCAATCCCAAAGAAGACGTTATTTTAGGTAAAAAAGCTTATAAATCGGTCAAGGATGTTCCGGGATCGATTGATTTAGCGATAATTACTATTCCGTCGAATTTTGTAATTCCGACTATGCAGGAATGCGCGGACAAGGGAATTAAAGCCGTAGCTATTATTACTTCCGGATTTGCCGAAGTAGGCAATACGGCTGATGAATTAAAAATAAAAGAAATTGCGGATAAAAACGGAATGGCTTTTATTGGCCCGAATATTTTGGGGCTTCTTTATGCGCCGACAAAGTTAAACGCGACTTTTGGCCCGACGGATATAACCCCGGGGAAAATTGCTTTTATTTCGCAAAGTGGGGCTTTGGCGATTGCTTTAATGGGTTGGACCGTTATGGAAAAAATAGGTTTAGCTACTTTAGTTAGCTTGGGAAATAAAGCGGATGTTGATGAGAAGGCCTTGATTGAATATTTTAACAGTGATCCTAATGTTGATGTTGTTTTGATTTATATGGAAGGATTGAAAAATGGACGGGAATTTCTAACCACTAAAGTAAAGAAACCGGTAATTGTTTTAAAAGTCGGGCGTTCCAAAAGAGGCGCTAAGGCGGCAGCTTCGCATACCGGTTCTTTGGCTGGCAGCGACGGAATATTTGAAGCGGCCTTTAAACAATTGGGAATGTTAAGGGCGCAGAATTTTACTGAAGCTTTTGGCTGGGCGAGGGCTTTTTCTCTTCCTATTCCAGAAGGTGACGACACTGTTATTATTACAAACGGCGGCGGAATCGGGGTTTCGACGACCGATGAATGTGAAAGCGCCGGAATTAATTTAATGGAAGATCCCGCTTGGCTGGAAGAAAAGTTCCGTCCGACCATGCCTTCTTTCGGCAGCACAAAAAACCCCATTGATATTACCGGCGGTGGCGGGGTTGAAGGCTATAGGCAAGCGGTAAGAATAGCGTTTAATGAAGATAAAATAAAAAATGTTATTGTCCTTTATTGCGAAACAGCGGTAACTAATCCTGTTGAAATTGCTAAGGCAGTTGAAGAAGAATATACCAAGTCGGGCAAGAAAAAGCCGGTTGTTGTTGCAATGGTGGGCGGAGAGCGGGCGCGTGATGCGATTCATCATTTGAATGAAAATAATATTCCGGCGTATGACGAGGTTAAAGAGGCTGTGTCAGCCTTTAGCGTTTTAAATCGTTATCGTGAAATTTCGCAAAGGCCGAAAGATAATCCTAAAATTGAAGCGGCGCCTAAAGAAGCGCTGGATATTATTAATAAAGTTAAAAGCGAAGGCCGCAATATTTTAATGGAGCATGAAGCCCGGCAGGTAATGCAGCTTTGCGGTGTTCCGACGCCAAAATGGGGATTAGCTAAAACTGCTGATGAGGCGGTTCGTTTAGCCGAAGGGATGTATCCTTTGGCGATGAAGATTGCCTCGGTTGACATTGTCCATAAAACAGATGTTGGTGGTGTAATTGTTAATATAAAAGACAAAGAAGAATTAAGAGAAAAATTTAATTTGATGATGCAAACTGTTAAGGTTCGTGCGCCAAAGGCTAATATTCTAGGTGTTAATTTAATCGAGATGGTTAAAGGCGTCGAATGTATTGTTGGTTTAAGCCAGGACCCGCAATTTGGCCCGGTTGTTATGTTTGGTCTTGGCGGGGTTTTTGTCGAAGCTTTAAAAGATGTATCATTTCGAGTTGTTCCATTCGGTGAAATTGAAGCCGAAAGGCTCATTGGTGAAATCAAAGCCAAGAAGATTTTAGAGGGTTTCCGCGGAATGAAGGCAGATAAAAAGTCGATTATAAAAACTATGCTGGCTATTCAAAAATTAGCAAGCCATGTCAAAGAAATAGATATTAATCCGTTAATGACCTCCGATCGTGGCAGTTTTGCCGTCGATGCGAGGATTGTAATCTAACCTGTTTGCGGGGCTTATTCTTAAGCCCCGCTTTCTTGTTTATCCTATAAGAAAATGTAAAAGTTGACAAATTTGTATAGAATGTTAGACTTATCTAACAAAGTGAGAGTTGTATAACAAAAGTCTTTTGGGGAGGGCTAAATGGACAAAAAACAAATTGAATTGACATCCAGCATGGAAGATTATCTGGAGGCTATTGCGGCATTGAAAAAGAGAAACGGTATTGCCCGTGTTAGGGACCTGGGGGTTGTGATGGAGGTTAAAAACTCCAGTGTTAATAGCGCCCTCAATTGTTTGGCAAAAATGAATTTAGTTGTGCACGAGCATTATGGGCATATTGATTTAACTCCCGAGGGGGAAAAGATTGCCCAAACAATCCAGGAAAAGCATGATACTCTAAAGGACTTTTTAATAGAGGTTTTGACTCTTGATGAAAAGAATGCGGAAATTGATGCTTGCAATATGGAGCATGCTATCAGCCAGAAAACATTTAAACGGTTAAGTGCGTTTATCGCCGCGTTTAACAAGTGCCCTTATAAAACAAACAGTGCGGTAAACTGTTTAAAGCTTAAATAGAGGAAAATTAAAAAGATGATTTATACTCACGCTTATAAAAATATAGAGAATGATAAATTAAGGAAACAAGTTGTTGTTTCGATTGTAAATTGCGCCGAAGGAGATATTGTTGTCCTGGTTAAGATTGATGGGGGGAAAGAAGTAAAAAAGAGGTTAAGCGATATGGGATTTATCCCTAAGGCTGAAATTAAAATACTTAAGAAGTCAAAAGTTGGCCCGCTGGTTTTAGAAGTTAGAGGCGCCAGAATTGCAATCGGCCGGGGAGAAGCCGCAAAAATATTTGTCGAGAAAGAAGATATTAATGCGAAAGTTTAATATTGCAATTGTGGGAAATCCGAACTGCGGGAAAACGACGTTGTTTAATCAATTGACCGGGGCTAAGCAAAGTGTTGGTAATTGGCCCGGGGTTACGGTTGAAAGGAAGCAGGGATTTTACTCTTCAGAAGATAAGCAATTTCAAGTTGTTGACCTTCCCGGTATTTATTCTTTGTCCGCAACTTCTTTGGACGAGCAAGTTGCTCGTCGATATATATTAGAATCTAAGCCGGATTTAATTGTTAATATTGTTGATGCCTCGAATTTAGAGCGGAATTTATATTTAACCACGCAGTTAATTGAGATGAAGGTGCCATTTATCCTTGTATTAAATATGATGGATGTGGCGAAAGAAAAGAAGATTAAGATTAATATAACTGAATTAGCGCATCTATTAGATTGCCCAGTTGCGGGAATTGTCGCTAACAAGAGAGAAGGTATCGGAGAATTAAGAAATTTTATTGATTCGGCTGCCGAGAGTAAGAATATTTCAAAGGCGAATATTTATTTTCCTGATGAGATTGAAGAAATTATTAATAAAATAATATCGCGGATAGAAGTTGAGGCGCGATTATCTACTCAAGATAAAAGATGGCTAGCGATAAAGTTAATAGAAGGAGATACTATTGATTCCGGAGTTTTAAATTCAAAAGAATTAAAAGATATTGTTGCTGCAGCTAAGCATCAGATTGAAAAGATAATGGGCGAAGAGCCGGACATTGTTATCGTCGATAGCCGCTACGGCTTCATTAACGCGGTATGCAAGAAAACCGTTGATAAAACTGATATTTTAAGAAAAGACATTACGAATATAATAGACCGTGTTGTTTTGAGCCGTAGCTTAGGAATTCCGCTTTTCATAATTGCAATGTATTTGACTTTTTGGATAACAATAAACTTGGGAAGTTGTTTTATTGATTTCTTTGATATTTTTACGGGTAGTATTTTTGTTGAAGGCTTTGGAAAATTATTAAGTTTATGGCATGTCCCGGAATTTGTGAGAGTAATTCTGGCGGATGGTATTGGCGGCGGCATCCAGACAGTTTCAACTTTTATTCCACCTATATTTTTTATGTTTTTATGCCTGGCTTTCTTGGAAGATTCGGGATATATGTCTAGGGCGGCATTTTTGATGGATGGCTTGATGCGAAAGATTGGCCTTCCGGGCAAAGCTTTTGTTCCGCTGTTAATTGGTTTTGGTTGTAATGTCCCGGCGATAATGGCGTCTAGAACGCTTTCACAGGAAAGAGACCGGATATTGTCGGTTATAATGAATCCTTTTATGTCGTGCGGGGCAAGGATGCCGGTTTATGCGGTTTTTGCTGCGGCATTCTTTCCTTACAATGGTGGATTGGTGATTTTTTCTTTATATTTAATCGGGATTATCCTCGCAATTCTTACGGCATTTTTATTAAAGAGCACAATTCTTAAAGGTGAGCCGTCAAGTTTTATAATGGAACTTCCGCCCTATCATATTCCGACGGTGAGAGGAATTATGACCCATACTTGGCATCGGTTAAAGGGTTTTATTTTACGCGCCGGCCAGGCAATTGTAATTGTGGTTCTTTTCCTGGGAGTAATAAATTCCTTAGGTGTAGACGGAAGTTTTGGAAATCAGAACACCGAGAAATCTTTGTTAAGCCAAGGCGCAAAATTAATAGTGCCGGTTTTTAAGCCAATGGGAATAAAAGAAGATAATTGGCCGGCGGTGGTGGGAATAATCAGCGGAATATTTGCCAAAGAGTCAGTGGTTGGCAGTTTAAACTCAATTTATGGCCAAATGGATAATTATAATTCCGATAGTTATGCTGAATCGTTTGGTTTTATAAATAAGATGAAAGAAGCAATAGCCTCAATAAAGAATAATTTGGCTGATTTAAAGCCGCCATTTTTTATTGCCGGGTTGTTTAAAAATAAAGAAGAGATTGAAGATATTTTTGTTGCGCAAAAGAAATTATATGTTTCTTTGTCAAATCGTTTCGACGGAAAAGCCGGTGCTTTCAGCTACATGTTAATGATTTTGCTATATATGCCTTGTGTGGCTTCTATTGCCGCAGTTTATAAAGAATTAAATTTACGCTGGGCAATTTTTAGTTGTGTTTATTTATCTTTACTGGCCTGGTTGATGGCGACATTATTTTATCAAATCGCCAGTTTTAATCTTCATCCAAAAGAATCTTGGGGGTGGATTACGTTTGTTGTGGCCACGATTATTGTTTTTATAATTTTTTTGAGGATAAGAGGAAGAAGTGCCTTAGGAGGTAAAATATGATTACTAAAATTAAGAATTTATTTAGAGAAAGAAAAAAGATAACTCTTTATGATTTAAGCCTTATTTTTGAGATGGATACCAAAGCGATGGAAAAGATGCTCGAAATATTAATAGATAAGGGGTTTATAACTAAAAAAGATATAAATTGCGAAATGAATTTTTGCCGCGGTTGTTCCCAGCCATGCGATCCCAGCCGCAATATTTTCTACGAGCTGAATAGCGAAGCTAAATGAGAATGGTTTCTTAAAAGATATCTTATAATAATATTCATTTAGTTAAATACTAATATATTTCCTTCCTAAAAATAACGCAAATTTTGCTTATAATGTCTTGCCTGTCTTGCAGATTATGATATAAATAAACAAGAGAAAGGTTAGATGATATTTATGTTTTGGCGAAAGAAAAATAAAAAAGGTTTAACTTTAGTCGAAATATTGTTTGCCACCTTTATTTTAGTTGTAGGAATTTGCGCCTCTCTTTTATATTTTACTAAAGCAATTTTAGTTACCAAAACCGCTCGTGATATAACGACCGCAACAACACATGCCGAATATATTCTAGAAGAAATGAAAACCAAAACAACAATTGCTGAAATTAAGAATGAGGATTGGCAAACTTGGGCAACAGCCCAAGGGCTTAATACTTTAACAAGTGAAACAGTGGCAGTTTCTTATAGCGATATTGCTGCTGATTTGGTCAATATAACATTACAATTAAATTGGGTAACAAAGGGTAGGCCACAGCAAGTATCTTTTGTAACGGAAATAAAAAGATGAAACTAAATACCCAAGGTCATTCACTTCCTGAGATTATGATTTCACTGTTAATTTTTATGGCAATTGCCGCGGCATTATTTTTTACGTTAATGGCTGGTCATGTTAGTTGGCAAAATCACAATGCTTCGGTTGAAGTTCAAGCAGAAGCCAGAAAAGCAATAATGTATTTAACCCGAGATTTAAGGCAAGCTGAAAATATTATAATTAATCCTGGGGCAGGAACTTTATCGGTATCTTTTTTTCAACCTGGCATTGGAAATGTAAGTTACAGTTGGACAAATTCAGGAACAAATGCTAACAGGATAATAAGAGTTAGGCAAACTGGTTCCAGGATTATCGCCCGGGATATTGCAAGTTTTTCTGTTACAAATGGTACAGAGGACATTTCTATAAGCCTCACTGCCGCAATAAGTAATGAAAAAGGAGAAATCGATTCCTTTCCGTTAGATGCCAAGGTGGATAAAAGGTGATATACTTATATGCGGGGGGAAAGAACATGAAAAGAACAGCTCTTAAAAACGAAAAAGGTGCTGCACTTATTATGAGTTATTTCGTTCTCATAATCTTCTTAGTTTTTACCATGGGTTTCGCGCTTGCCAATACCAATGAATTAAAACAATCAACGATGTATCGCGACTCAGCTTCATCTTTTTGGATTGCTGAAGCCGGAATTAACCGGTTTATGCAAAATACCAGTTTACTAGATGCGCAAAATCCTTTGACTCTAACTATCGGTTCAAAAAATGTTATTTTATCTAAGGTTGATGGTGCAACCCGTGTTGTTACTGCTACCAGTACTTATCGTGGACAGGAAAGGTCAATTCAAATTGAGTATGAGCCAACTCCGGCCAGTATTTTTAACAATACTATCGCCACTGGATTTTTACCAATTAATCCGGCGAATACAGTATCAATGAATTTAAGCGGGCTCGTTGCGGGGTATAAAGTTACTGGCCCTAGTAAATTAAGCGGTAATTATCAGCACAATGGTTTCTTTACTGGAGAAGCTTTTAATCCTCCGGCAATAACAAATGTTGCAGACCAAACGCAAACAACCATTAAATATCCAGATGCAAATTCCAGCGGAGCACCTGATGAATTTAATGATTTTGTTGAATTTAATCGTTCTCGGACTGATACCGCTTATGCTAATTACAACGGGGAATATTCTTCTGAAGAAGTTTTATATATACCAACAAACGATACCGTAAATATTTATCCGCAAACTTCTTTAGTGGGAAAGAAAATGATATTTGTACATGGAGCTACTCCTGGCGCGGGTGATGTGAATGTTTGGTTTGATAGTACTTGGGCGGCAAATCAGAATATAACTATTGTTTCAACAGGCTCAGTAAATTATATTCAGCCGTTACAAAGTTCTTCGTCTAATTCTAAGCTTAATACAATTTCTTGGGATAATTATAATGAAGGGGCAGTTCTTTTAAGCACTCACTCTGGAGTTACTTATACGCATGCTTCTGCTTACTATGGTTCAATCGCTTCCTTATCGCGCACTAATGGCAATGTCTTTTCTAATAATGGCATAAATTTAAACCTGATTGCAGTCTGGAAAGAATTCAGTTATTCAAATCCTGTTGATTCGGCCGGTAATGTTCCCCCTGGATTTAAAGGATTAGTCACTGCCCCCGGCGCAGGGTATGTGTCAACGCCAAGTAACTGGAAGGAAATTTAAAAGAAGAAATGAAATTTAATAAATCAGTATTTTTTATTGGGATCTTTTTCTTAGTAATAATAATTTCTAATATTTACATCAATAAACAGCTTGAGCGTAAAGATAAAGAACAGGCTTATTCTTTAAAGAAAAATATTGTTACTGTTGCACCGGTTAAAGAAAATAATGAAGAGGTAGATGTTAGAAGCGATGAATATCAAAGAAAATTAAGAGAAGAAATGTCCGCTAAATATGGAATTGTTATTACTCCTGATGCTCAAAAACCTGCCTCAGCACAAGAGTGGGAAGAAAATTTAAGGAATAATTTTGCGCAATATAATGTTCTGGAAGGTGAAAATGCTGAAAAAGCTTTAAAGGTTATGGAAACAAACCCGCAGGATTATGATAAGCAGATGAATCATATTGACCAATCCATCGCTGTGGTCAGCGAGCAGTTAAAACAAGACCCCTTTAATCCGCAAATAGCGGAGCAGTTAGAAAACCAATATAAACTTAAAGCCGTTGGTGTTATTTTAAAAGAAAAGGTTGTGAGCCCCGATGCCCCAGCCATGGCTACTGAAATCATGCCGGAGATTAAGTAAATTTTTCTGATATTTTAATCAAATTTATTAGTGGAAGACTTGACAAAATTCCTGTAAAGTGTTATAAAAAATTCCGAAAGCCTACCCAATATCCAAGATTTAAACTTTGTAATATCAAGGAGGTCAAAATGCTAGATACAGGGATTACTGCAATTAATGAAAAAGTTAAAAGGGAAAGTAGTTTTGTAATGTCTCTTTTGATGGAGATGGAAAAAGTAATTGTTGGCCAGCGGGATTTGTTAGAACGGTTAATAATTTGCTTATTATCTAACGGGCATATTTTAATTGAAGGTGTTCCGGGGTTGGCCAAAACAACCGCAGTTAATACTCTCTCCAAAGCTATCCAAGCCAAATTTCAGCGGATTCAATTTACTCCCGATATGCTGCCGGCCGATTTAATCGGAACTTTAATTTATGACCAGAAAGACGGCTCTTTCAAGGTAAAAAAAGGGCCAATCTTTGCTAATATAATTCTGGCGGATGAAATTAACCGCGCGCCGGCCAAGGTACAAAGCGCTCTTCTTGAGGCGATGCAGGAAAGACAAATTACAATCGGTGAACAAACCATGAAATTAGACGAACCGTTTCTTGTTATGGCAACGCAGAACCCCATTGAGCAGGAGGGGACATATCCTTTACCGGAAGCGCAGGTTGACCGGTTTATGCTAAAGGTTAAAATTACTTACCCGACGAAAGATGAAGAATTAAAGATATTAAAGAGAATGAGTTTCACAAAAAAAGATTTTCAAGTGAACAAAATTGTTTCTCCGGAAGATATTGTGCGGGTAAGAAATGTAGTTGATGAGATTTATATGGATGAGAAAATTGAGAAATATATTGTTGATTTAGTTGAGGCGACTAGAAAACCGCAAAACTTTAAATTAAATGATTTATCCGGGCTTATTCAATACGGGGCATCGCCTCGAGCGACAATATTTCTGGTTCTTGCTTCTAAGGCCCATGCTTTTATTGAAGGCCGGGGTTATGTTACGCCGCAGGATGTTAAATCTATCGGGATGGACGTCCTTCGCCATCGGGTAATTCCAAGTTATGAAGCCGAAGCGGAAGAGAAAACTTCTGAAGATTTAATAAAGAGAATATTTGAAGAAGTCGAAGTACCGTAATAACAGTTATCAGTGATCAGTGGTCAGATTAAAAATATTTTACTGAACACTTTGTAAATAAATATTACTATTCCTTCTAAAATATGATTCCAAAAGAATTATTAAAGAAAATCAGGCAGATTGAAATAACCACTTCCCGGATTGTTACTGATGTCTTCGCCGGGCAATACCATAGTGTATTTAAAGGCCAGGGGATTGAATTTGACGAGGTCCGTGAATATCAAATTGGCGATGATATCCGCTCTATTGATTGGAATGTAACTGCCCGCACCGGAAAACCGCATGTTAAGAAATTTGTAGAGGAACGTGAATTAACCGTTATGATTCTGGTTGACACCTCGAGTTCCTGCAAATTCGGCACAGTCAATCAGCTTAAAAGTACAATCGCCGCTGAAATTGCCGCAATTTTAGCCTCGGCCGCCATCAAGAACAATGATAAAGTCGGCGTCATTCTGTTTTCAGATAAAATTGAGAAGTTTATTCCTCCCCGTAAAGGTTTAAAGCATGTTTTAAGGGTAATTCGAGAAATATTATATTTTAAGCCAGAAAGTAATGGAACGGATTTAGTAATGGCTTTGGATTATCTAAACAAAGTTACGACGAGAAAGACGGTTAGCTTTCTTATTTCAGATTTTATTGAAGAAAAAGAAGGCCACCAGATTGGTAAATTAGGCCTTAAGCAGGCTCTTGCGATTTCCAATAAAAAACACGACTTGGTTGCAATCACGATAAATGATCCCAAAGAAACAGCTATTCCGCAAATCGGATTGGTTTCATTTAAAGACGCCGAGACCGGTAATACCATAATGGTTGATACCAATTCTAAATATTTTCAGGATATGTTTGGAAAGAGAGCAGCAGAGTCGGTATCGAATACGAAAACCTTGTTGAAATTAACTAAAATCGATCATATACATATTTTTACTAATGTTTCTTACGAAGATCCTTTAATAAAGTTTTTCCGCTTGCGGAAAAGAAGGTATCGCAATGGATAAAATATTGTCATTAATTTTACCTCGCCGGCAGAATGCCACCTCCATTCGGGCTTGGATGAATGGGGTTCTGGGCGGGATGTCGTTCCGACTCTGTAAAGCGGAGAAAAGAAAGGTGTCACGGCTGTTAAACCTTGGGGCTTCATTAGCGTTGTTATTATCTGCTGAAATTTCAGCCGCGGCTGAAGAATTAGCCGATATCCGCCCGCCGATGGAATTACCCGTTAATTACAAGGTTTTAGTTGTAATCGCAATTGCAATTGTTATTCTTGCGCTGATTCTATGGTTAAAGAAATTTATAAAATTTGCGAAGAAAGTAATGGAAAAGCCGAAAATTGTGAAAACACCATTTGAAATTGCTTATGAGCTTTTAAACGAGCTCAAATTAAGGCATTTACCGGAGAATGATAAAGTTAAGGAATACTTTTTTGAGCTTTCTATTATTATCCGGCACTTTATTGAAGATTATTATTTTGTGAAAGCGCCGGAAATGACAACGCCGGAATTCTTGGAATATGTTAAAAAGAATAATTTCTTGTCGCATGAACATAAGGATATTTTAAGGAGATTTTTAGAAAGCTGCGATATGGTCAAATTTGCTAAGTATGGGCCAAGCAGTAAAGAGATAGACGACAGTTTTGTTTTAGCTAAGAAATTCATAGCTGATGTTAAGGCAATTGATGACGAGAAGAAAAGAATTGCGGAAGAAGCGAAAGCAAAGAAATGACATTTAAAGATCCTTGGATTTTATTTGTAATACCTTTAATCTGGATACTCTTTGTTCTTTTAAAAAAGAGAAGAACCGTCCCGACCTTTAATTTCCCTTCAATTTCAATCTTGGGCGATTTTAAGAATAATTGGAAAGCAAAACTTGTTAATAATTTAATTTTCTTAAGATTGATTGTATTAAGTTTGTTTTTAATCGCTTTAAGCGCTCCGCGGGAAGTTTTGGAACATACTGAAATATCGACAGAAGGCATTGATATTATTTTAGCAATTGACGCGTCGGGAAGTATGGCAGCGATGGACTTTTCTCTTGATAATAAAAGGGTGAACAGGCTTAAGGCGGTTAAGAATGTCATATCGGATTTTATTGAGGCAAGAAGGTTTGATAGAATCGCTTTTGTGGCTTTTGCCGCACAAGCGTATACTGTAAGCCCGTTAACTACTGACCACAATTGGCTTAAAAGTAATTTGGAGCGGATTGAGCTTGGGGTAATTAGCGAGGACGGCACTGCAATCGGTTCGGCGATAACAACTGCCTTAGCTAGGATAAAAACAAGCAAGGCGAAAAGCCGCATAATCATTCTTCTTACCGACGGAGTTAATAATACCGGAAAAATCGACCCCTTGACTGCCGCCAAAGCGGCGCAGGCATTGGGAATCAAGATTTACACAATTGGAGCCGGTACAAGAGGGCTCGCGCCTTATCCGGTCCAGGATTTATTCGGAAGGGTAGTTTATCAGAATGTTCAGGTTGAAATAGACGAAGATATTCTCAAAGAAATTGCCAGGTTAACTAACGGAGAGTATTTCCGTGCGACTGATACCGAATCGTTAAAATCAATTTACCGGGAGATTGATAAATTAGAAAAGACCGAGATAAAACAAACCGGCTATCAGGAATATAAACAGCTCTTTTGGATCTTTTTAACGATGGGGTTGATTTTGTTATTGCTGGAAGTAATTCTAAACAACACAGTATTATTAAGGATTCCATAGTAATGCATTTTAATAATTGGGAAAACATTTATTTATTATGGTTAGTCGTCCTTCTTGGGATATTCATGTTTTGGCGGTTACGAAAAAAACAAGAATTGCGCGAAAAGTTCGTCGAGAAGAAGCTGCTACATGAAATCGCTAATAACATTGATTTGAAAAAAGAAATAAGGCAGGTTGTTTTTATTTTAATTGCCGGAATCTTTTCAATTATCGCTTTAATGCGGCCGCAATGGGGTTTTGAGTGGCAGGAAGTAAAACGCCAGGGAGTTGATGTTATGATTGCCTTGGATACCTCGAAAAGTATGTTGACACAAGACGTTAAGCCCAGCAGATTTGAGCGGTCAAAATTAGCGATTCGTGATTTGGTTAAACAATTGAAAGGCGATAGAATCGGATTAATTGCGTTTTCCGGCTCGTCTTTCTTGGCCTGTCCTTTGACGGTTGATTATAACGGATTTTTAATGGTTTTAGATGACACTGATACTAAAACAATTTCAACCGGCGGGACGGACTTATCTCTAGCGGTTAAAGAAGCAATAAAAGGCTATAAAAAATCATCCTCGAAAAATAAAGCTTTGATAATAATTACCGACGGTGAAGACCTGGAAGGTAATGTTGATGAAGCACTGAAAGAAGCAAAGGAGGCCGGAATTAGTATCCATTGTGTCGGAGTAGGCACAAAAGAAGGCGAGCTGATTCAGGTAAAAGATGAAAACGGGAATAATGAATTCTTAAAAGACAAGAATGGGAATTTTGTTAAATCCCGCCTGAATGAAGATTTGCTTGAGAAGATCACGCTTCAATCCGACGGTATTTATGTCCGTTCCAGCGGGGCTGAATTCGGCTTAGATGTCATTTACGAAAAGAGATTGTCGAAGATTGAAAAGCAAGAAGTCGAAAGCAAGATGGAGAAAAGATATTTTGACCGTTTTCAGATACCTTTGGCAATTGCATTCTTATTTTTATTGTGGGAAACATTAATAGGGTTAAGAAGGAAATGAAGAAAATTATCTTAATAATCTGCCTGTTATCTGCTATGAGCCTTAGCGCTTCTGCCTCGACGAGAGGAGAGGTTAAAAAAGGGAATAAGTTATATGGCAAGGGTGAATTTGATAAGTCGATCGAAAAATATGAAAAAGCTTTAGCGAATGACCCTAATTCAGACATTGTAAATTACAATATGGGCTCGGCGCAATATAAGGCCGGAAATTACGGGGATGCTATCGGATATTTTCAAAAATCTTTGTTGGGAGACAATAAAGATTTGAAAGCCAGTGCTTACTATAATTTGGGGAATAGTTTTTATAAGTATGGGATATCCAAGGAAAAAGAAAATTTGGACGAGGCTGTCCAAAACGTAGAGAAGTCTTTATCAGAATACGAGAAGGTTTTAAAGGAGAGGGCCGATGATGCTGACGCAAAGAATAATTATGAATTTGTTAAGAAAGAATTGGAACGATTAAAGAAGGGATTAGAACAACAGCAGAAGCAAAATCAGGAAAATGATCAGAAGGCAGATAACGGTAAAGAAAAAGATAATCAAAGTAAGGCAAATCAGGAAAAGAAAGATAGCCAGTCGCAAGAATCTCAGGCCAGTAAAGAAAAAGAAGAACAGGGCAATGAATCTGAAAGCCAGGAAATGAAAAATAGTGATTCTTCTGATAAAAAAGATGAGAATTCGCAAAATAAATCCGCGCAGCAATATCAGGCTCAAGAAATGTCGGAAAAAGAAGCGCAGGAATTAATTCAAGATTACGAAAATAACGAGCAGCCGAAGAAAATACTTATGTTTAACAATAAAAATATTGCTCCGAGAGAAGTTGAAAAAGATTGGTAAAGGTAATAATATAAAGGCTATGTTTTTAAGAACAATTAAAATCTTTCTCTGTTTTATCTTTGTTTTTAGTCTTGCCATTTTTTCTTACTCGGCAGATGTCTCTTTTGAGGCAACTGTTGATGCAAATCGAATATCGCTTTGGGATACGGTACGCTTGACTCTAACTGTCGAAGGGACAAAAACTGCTAATCCTCCGCAGGTACCAACAGTTGATGGTTTGGAAATAAATTATTCTGGCCCGGCGTCCAGAGTTACCATTATAAACGGGCAATATTCGCAATCAATTTCCTATAATTATATCATTTACCCTAAAAAAACCGGAACTTTTGAGATTCCGGCAATTGATATTACTATCGACGGTAATTCTTATCAGTCACAGCCGATAGCAATTGAAGTTATTGATGTCGCCAATCCGAATTTGTCACAAAATGTTGATGAGGACGCGCAGTCTTTACCGGGTGAAGCGCGATTGGAAGATAAGATATTTTTAACACTGGAGGCCGGCCAAAGCGAGGTTTATCAGGGGGAAAAGCTACCCATAAGGATAAGATTTTATGTCCAAAATGTTTCAGTCGGTGAAATCCAGCCGCCGCAATTAGAGAAGAAAGATTTTACCTTAGATGAAAAATACCCTTACCGGCAATATCAGGAGGTTATTAAAGGATTAAAATATAATGTCGTTGAGTTTAGCAATAATATTTATCCCGAAAAAGACGGTACTCTTGAGATTGGCCCGGCCAAGATTCAATGTAATATTTTATATCGGCAAAAAAGGCAATCTTCTTTCGGCGGCGGCTTGTTTAATGATGAATTCTTCGGCGGAATGTTTGATATGGTTGAGCGCCGTCCGGTTGAAATAACGTCAAGGCCGATTAACGTTAAGGTTAAGCCTTTGCCAGAAGAAGGAAAATCGCAAAAATTTGCTGGCGCGGTTGGAGAGTTTAAATTTGAATTAAAAGCTTCCCCAAGTGAGGTTAACGTCGGAGATCCGATCACAATAAAAGCTGCTATTTCTGGAGAAGGTAATTTAAAAAGCATTCAAGTGCCGGCATTCAAGGACGATGACAATTTTAAGACCTATGATCCGAATATCCGGGAAGAAGAGGGGCGGAAAATTATGGAGCAGGTTTTGATTCCGCGTAGTGAGAATGTAAAAGAAATTCCGGCAGTTGAATTTAATTATTTCGATACCAAAGAAGGCGTGTACAAGGCATTGCGGCAAGGGCCTATTCC
>JAKLDK010000021.1 GCA_022703565.1 Candidatus Omnitrophota bacterium | reverse complement strand
CTCTAACAATTGGATAAATATTTATTCCCTCAAAATCAAAACAACTTAGGAATGAACGATCTTGCTCGGCTTTCTTTAACAAATCCTTATGCTTTCGATAAGTATATTTAAGGATTGTCAACCCAAAGTCAGCCGATGGGAGAAACGTAATACCATAACCATGTGTCAACAAACTTTTCTTTATAGCATCTAATTCGGTGCAAGAAAGAGACAATATTCTTTTGTTTCCTTTGCTTTTAGAAGACTCAATTCTACATTCAATAAAGCTTACTACTTCTTTGAACTTATTGACTAAAGAAGAAATATCATTAGTCTTCTCATTCCTGTCGACTCTTACTTCTAGTGCAACCAGTTTGAAAGCCAAAGATTGCTTAAATTGATTTAATACCCGGAATAAAATATCGTCGTAAGGAGTAAATATTGCCTTAATATTATCCTTATAGCCATCATACTTTTGTTTAATAACATACACTTCATCCGGCTTCTCCTTATCAATTACTCGCCCTGATTGATACGCCAAAATTTTAACATTTTCTAAAATTATTTTAAATTGATAGGAATGGAGAAAAAACGGCTTTAAATCGGCCATTAAAAATCTCTCATCCTCCTTCCACAATTTATCGTCGAGATAAATCAAAATATCAAAAAGCTTTGAAGTTTCATCCTTATAAATTGAAAAGAATTCTTTATGATCATAATATTGATCTGGCATCTTATAATCCACCCCTTGCCTTTCAATAAAATAACAGCTGGCAGGAGTAAAACACACGACAACATCTCCCTTTTGATAAAACTCTTTAAAATTATCCCAATCCTTAGGATGTTCTAAAAGAAACAATCTCTTCATAGCTTAAGACACCTGATGTTTTAATTTCCATTCTCCATTTTTCTTTTCCCAAATATGCGGAAGCCTAAAACGATCAACTATTTGCCAAAACTCATCTTCAGCAATGCTTAAATAATCAAGGAATATTTGAAAATCCTTATGCGGAAACTCTCCGTCATAACGACGGACCAATGCAACTGCTTCATCCCTTTGAATATGTCCGTCACGAATTTCATGGGCAGCATCAGATGTTGCACGCCCAAAACCAAATTTGATAAACATCATGTAATAAAGGAACGAATCTGTCCTATCGTCCAGCTGGGCATATTTTGAATATGTGCCAATGGTCCGGCCTTCCGGGTTAGCTTGAAAACCAGTATGTTCAGCCGCATGATAATAGTTTTCTTGCGGAGTCCAATTATGATAATAACCAAACCAATGCATCTCCACTTCTCCTTTTTTCAATTCCTCGATAGGTGGCAACATAAAAATGTCCAAACTTCTTGCATTAATATCCTCTTTTTTTATATATCCATCTTCCAACCCAATTTTTACCAAATTATCAACCGAATTACTGAAATAACATTTTTCAAAATCCCGCCAGTCTCGCCCCGGCTTGTCAGCGTCATCAACAGACCCGCCATATTCCGCCTCCCCATTCTCTCCATACATTACAATCTTTACATTCCGATCTAAGGCAACCCTAAAAGGCGCGCCCATTTGGCCATGATCAAATATTTCATTGTGATCCCCGAGTAAAATAAATCCCAGTTTTGTCAAAGCCCTATTTAGAATTCCACTCGGTGATACTAAATAATGGTCAAAACCAGCATTAATAAACCGTCGTAGATTTTGCCACCCTATTTCACTATATACCGGAGGAGAAAAGGTTACGCATAAAGGATGCATGTTATATTCATGTTTAAGCCGATGAGCTATGGTCGAAGAATCTTTTCCACCACTGCAAGGAACAATTACATCATAAGACCCATCTTTGCTGCGATGTTTATTACATAGCTCAATAAATTGCTTCTTTCTTGCTTCCCAGTTAATCGATTTCTTTTTTGTTTCTGCATAGCGACAAGCATTACAAACACCCTCTTTATCAAAGACAATTCTCGGCCTCTGATTTGACATGACACATTTCTTGCAAAATTTAACTTCCTTAGGCAAAGAATCAACTTGCCTATCCATAATCGGCCTGGGTACCCACATATAATTCTCCTCTCCATCGCTTTTATTGCTTATGCTAAATTATTTTTCCAAAAATTAGAATCATTCCTTCTTTTTGCTCCCTTGTTACATGATGCCGCAAGACTTCAATAATCGAAAATGGAAATTTCTTAACCAGATCATTCGGCCCGTCAAAATACTCTCGCCCGTATTTTTGATAATCATAAAAAGTCAACTCAATGATAATATATTTGCCCTTATACTTCTTTTTCAAAGTCTTTATAAAATCAGTCCAGTATTCAAGCATATACCAAAGACATTCCCGCAATAAAAGCACGTCAAATTTAAAATCATATCGGCTAAAATCTTTAATATCCAAATGTACGACTTTTGTTTTAGGATAATGCTTTTTAGAATAATCAATTGCTGTCCGAGAGATTTCACAGCCCTCGACCTTTAAACCATTTACATTCTTCATTAGCCAATTTGCATGCAACCCTTTACCCGAACCGACTGAAAACAATTTCTTAAATTTGTATTTCTTAATCAGTTCAATAGTTCTTTTTGAAACAGGATTATTCTCCAAGTCTTTTTCTGTTTCCGGCCATGGATTAGGGCAATCTTGATACATCTTCTCAAACTCGCCTATCAGCTTTCCGTCTTTTATTACGTAATTATGATAATCGTTCTTTTTCATTTTTTATCCGTTTATAAAAGCCCGATAAATGCTTAGGCCTACGTTCCCGCTTAATTCCGGATGAAATTGGCATCCATAAGTATTTTCATTTCTTATGACTGAAGCAAATTCACACCCGCCATATTCTGTTTTCGCTAAAACAAACCGGTTATTATCCGGAATGGCCCGAAAAGAATGAACGAAATATACAAAGTCCCCCGGAGAAACTCCCCGTAAAACCGTCTTTTGCCAAATATCTTTCTTATCTTCAAGCGGAAACACCTGATTCCATCCAACATGAGGAATTTTATATTGCAATCCCTTTGGCTGTGGCTCAGGAAACCTTATAACTTTTCCCGGAATTATTCCCAAGCCGCCATGAACACCAAATTCTTCGCTATAACTTAAAAGAAGTTGCATTCCTAAACAAATCCCTAAAATAGGCTTCTTGGCTTGAGCAAAGTCAATAATCAATTTATCCATTTTTCTTTTTTGTAAACTAGCCATTCCGTCGCCAAAAGCCCCAACACCCGGTAAAATTAGCTTATCAGCGCTAGATATTTCATCTAATTTATGGCTAATAATTGCTTCAAAGCCTAAATGCTTGATTGCCCTTTGAATGCTAAAGATATTTCCTAAACCATAATCAATAATTACTATTTTCATAGCCGACATGGTATTTTCTTTTCATTAAGATATGACTTTATTTGTTTTATTGTCATAGGGTTTATATTCCTTCGCCCTAAGGCATCGCCCTTAAAATAATCTTTTAGATAATTTATATTTCCCTCTTGATAGTCCTTGGTTGCACAGTCTTTTATCAGGTTTACTAATTTTTCATAATGTAAAACCGAAGCAATAGCAACTGCATCGGCTTTTCCGTTTAATATAACTTCTCCGATATGGTTTACGTTACCGCAGCCTCCGTTAGCAATAACCGGAATTGAAACCGACTCAGCAACCTGCTTAGTTAACTGTAAATCAAAACCAAAGCCCGTCCCCTCATAATCAACCGATGTGAGAAGAATTTCACCCCCGCCTAACTGCTCGACATGACGCGCCCATTCAAAAACATCAACTCCTGTTTTCTCTCTCGCATTATCAGTAAAACATTCATATTTGAACTCTGATACTTTTTTAGCTTCAATATAAATTACAATGCATTGTGAGCCAAATTTCTTAGCCGCTTCTTTTATCAATTCCGGGTTCTTTATTGCAGCGGTATTGATTGCAACTTTGTCCGCTCCAGCTTTTAATAAAGAGGAAATATCGTCTAATGTCCTTACCCCTCCCCCAACGGTAAGCGGAACGAAAATACTTTGAGCAGTATAATTAACAAACTCGGTCAAACTATTACGGCCATAAAGGCTGGCGACAGTATCAATATAAATCATTTCGTCAATACCATCTTTATAATACTGTTCCGCAAATAATTTTGGATCGCCCATTACGCGCAAACCCTCTAAATGGACGCCCTTTACTAAATTAGGGCCCTTAATATCCAACCTGGCTATTATTCTAGTTGTATTCATTCCAGTTTATCCGGCCTTTACTATATTCTTATAAATCCTTGTCACAGAAAAACAAACCTTCTCTACTTCCCGCTCACTAATATGCGAAAACAAAGGCACAGATAAAGCTCGCTTCGAAATAAAATCAGTGTTAACAAAAGAACTGTTCTTAGAATATACCGCATAAGACTGAAAGGCCTTTTGTTTATGCACCGGCGGATAAAAATATTTCTTAACGACAATATTTTCTTTGATTAAATATTCCGCCAACAAGTCCCGGTCAATTCCAAACTCTTTTTCATCAACAATAATCGAAAAATCTTTATAGCTGCTTTGGTTGCCTTGCTCAATCTTTTGAAAACTTATTCCAGGAATATTTTTAAGCTCCTTTTTATAAAGTTCGACCATTTTCTTGCGGCGTAAAACATTTTTGTTTAAATCTTTTAAACTTTCTATCCCTAAAATTGCATTAAGCTCGCTCATCCGGGAATTGAATCCGGAAAATTCACAATCATAACTGCCATTATCGCCATAATTGCGGGCTACCCTTAATTTCTTTGCTAATTCATCATTATTTGTTGCGATTATTCCGCCTTCTGCCGAAGTTAATAACTTGGTAGGAGATAAACTAAATACCTCGGCCGTACCAAAACCTCCGATTGGTTTACCTTTGTATCGAGAACCAAAACCATGTGCAGCGTCAAAAATCAAAGGCAATCCGTTTTTCTTAGCAACGTTTTCCAAAGCCACAATGTTTGCCGGATTGCCAAAAACATGCGTCGCTAATATCGCAGCTGTATTTTTATTAATTGCTTTTTCGACATCAGAAACGCTAATATTAAACGTCTCTTTATCGCAATCAACAAAAACCGGAGTTAGGTTATTCCAAACAACTGCGTGCGCTGTTGCATGAAAAGTAAAACTCGGGATAATAACCTCGCCTTTTAAATTAAGCGATTTTAGGACAAGCATAAGCCCGCAGGTACAGCTGCTGACACATATAACATTCTTTACTCCCACGTATTCTGCGACATTTGCTTCAAATTCTTTCACATACTTGGCATTTGTAATAATCCCGCTATTAAATACTTCTCTATACCGGGACATAATTCTTTTGGTCGCCGGAATTGTCGGCTTGGTTATAGCAATTGGCTTACTAAAGGCTGGTTTACCACCTGAAAAGGCCGGAAGATTATTTTTTTTCATTTATTATACTCCACATTATAATATTTCTTATCGTCGACATCTTTAATTTCTTTTTTCTGAATAGAATCTTTTATGCGCAATATTGCTTTACGCAAGCTACCCTGAACCTTGAATTTTAAATATTTGTTTATCAATGCGAAAGAAACTACATAGTTTCTGGCATCACTATTCCCTTCCTCAACAGTGAGCTTTGCATCAGGAATACATTCTTTAACACAATTAGCAATATCAATAATTCTGTAATTTTGCTCATTGGAACCGACATTAAAAACTGCTCCCTTAATTTTAGAAAACGGCGCTTTTAAACAGCTTATGTAAGCCTCAGCCGCATCTCCAACTTCCAAAAGTGGACGCCACTGTTTCCCGCCGTTATTAACAGTTATTTTATTATTAACAACCGCGGTCTTAGTCATTGTGTTAACAACTAAATCGAATCGCATCCTGGGAGAATATCCATACAAAGTACTCATTCGTAAAATTATCGGAGAGAAATTCTCATCAACTAAACTTAAAATACCTTCTTCGGATTGAATCTTGGAACGAGCATAAAGTGAAACCGGATTTAAGGGTGATGTTTCATCCAATTTCTTATTGCCCTGCATAACGCCATAAACACTGCAAGTTGAAGCATAAATAAAACGGTTAATCTGATTATATTTACATGCTTCAGCTAAAGCTTTATTCGCTAAATAATTAGTTTCAATTGTGCGTTCGGGAGTATTTTTGCAAGCAGGGTCACCTACGATTGCAGCTAAATTTATTACCGCATCCATCCCATCAATTGCCTTAGATAGCGTCGCGATGTTACGCATATCCCCTTCAATAAACTCAAAACCTTTTTTAGCCAATAAATCTTCAATGGGCTTAATCCCAAATAAAAGAACATCTAAAACCCTCACTCTAAAACCTAAACTTAATAATTTTCTGACCAAAACCGAGCCTAAATATCCAGCACCACCGACAACCAAAACATTCTTACCCGTCATTTCTTTTTCTTTGGTTTTAGATTCTTGCCCTATCATTTTATTGATGTACGCAACCTTTTTCGGGCATCCGTTTTTATCCAGAACCATCACATGCCTGGCATCGGGCATCTTATCACGCAATCTTTTAATAGTTTTGCGTAAATAAATCGGGTCAGATAAATCTTTCTCTGATAGAACAACTGGACTAGGATTAACAATATCAGAAACTGATTCTCTGATATCTTTTCCTTGAATTATCGATCGTCTTATTTCACTATCACTAACAACTCCAATTAATTTATTCTTTTCATCAACAACATAAACCACTCTTAGTCCGGAATGGTCAATTGCCCGCATGGCATCTTTAATGGTCGCGTGATTCGTTAAAACAACATTCTTTCTCATCTTCTTTTTTCACCTTTGATGGTTTTCGACGGGACACCAACCGCAGTTACACCTGAGGAAACATCCGATATCACAACAGCTCCGGCACCAATAATTGTATTATCGCCGATCGTAATATTTTGGATTACCGCCGCACCTGTACCAACATAAGAATATTTCCCAACTATAACTGTACCGGCTAAATTAGCACCCGGCCAAATATGACAGAATTTCTTTAAATAGCAATCATGATCAACCGTTGCACCGGTGTTTATTACAACACCATCTTCAATTATTACAGAAGGATTAATAACTGCCCCGGCCATAATAACAACACCTTGCCCGATCTTAGCCGTTTTAGAAACAATCGCCCTTGGATGAATAGCCCTCGTAACAGGAAACCCCTCTTTTTTAGCCCTGTTAAACAATTCTTCTCTAACCTTGTTATCGCCAATCCCCAAAGCTATCTCAATATTCTTGTTACCTTTTAAGCAATCCCATCCGCCTAAAATGCTGTAACCGTTAATTATCTTGCCCTTCTTGGCTTTATTATCGTCGATAAATCCCACTACTTTGCGTTTTGATTCCAACAAAATGTCCAAAACAACCTTGCCATGCCCTCCGGCGCCAAAGATAACTATTCCCTTATTTGCCATTAGTATGTGGTCCTTTTTTGTAAGAAATCATTATCAATTCTGATTTTATTTAATACACCCAACACTTTCTTGCTGGAATCCCCTTGGCCATATGGATTTCTTACTGTTTTCACTTTCAATAAGAATTTATTATTAAACAATGCTTTCTTAATAGCATTTTCTATTTTCTTAACATCATATGCGACATCAATAACATTACTTACTCTCTGCCGGCCAAGTTGCCGGGTACCAATATTTACAACCGGCAAATGAAACGATGCCGCTTCAATTATTCCGCTGCTGGAATTCCCAACCATTACGCTCGCAATCTTCATTAACCCCAAATATTCTTCATGTTTTAAACTTTTATAAACCCGTAAATAATCCCTACCTTCATATTTCTTTATAACCTTTATCATCTCGCGTCCGCCGCTGTCAGAGTTGGGATATATTAAAACTGTTTGATATTTAAGATTATCTATCGCCTGCATTGTTTTTTGCATTTGCATTGCTGCTTCTTTTGACTCTGTTGTAACCGGATGCTGAATTGCTAATAATATAGGCTGATTAAGGTTTAAATTGAGTTTTTTAGCAATTATTTTAGCCGGAACATAATCGTCTTTTAATATCGACTCTAATCCCGGAGCTCCAATAACATGCACACGTTTAGCATCTTCCCCCATCTTAATTAGCCGAGCAGCACTTTCTTTTGATGCAGCAAAATGAATTTGAGCAAATTTTGAAATCGAATGACGAGCCGGCTCATCTAACCCACCGCCAGAAATATCACCGCCATGAAAATGAGCAATCGGAATGTTCATATATGCTGCAGCTAAAGTAACGCCTAAAGCATCAACGCGATCGCCTAAAACTAAAACAATATCTGGGTTTATTTCTTCCAGAGCCTTAGAAGAGCTTTTAATTATATTTCCTAAATAAACGGCCATATCAATATTTTTATCGCCTTGGCCCGTGACGTCTAATTTCGCATCTATTTTGAAACCATCTTCTCTTATATAATTGATCGTTTCGCCGAACTCCTTTGCAATATGCATCCCATAAACTACCGTAGATAGAATAAATCCTTTGTCGGCCTTAATTGCGCGCATTATGGGTTTAAGTATTCCGTATTCAGCCCTAGAACCGGTAAAAACACAAATACTCTTTATTTTTTTATTCCTTATTTCCATTAATTTTATTCCAAGTAATAACTTCATCTTCTTTTATTGATTTTCTAACAATCTTTCCGACTAAAGAATTAAGATATTTAGGCGCTATTCCGGTCCCGGGACGCTTGATTACAATATTGTGAAACGATAATTTATCGCCGATACCAATATTATTCTTTGCAACTATACTTTTTCGGGCAACCTTGCTAACCTCTATTTCTGATTCAACTGGCCTTTTTATATAAGTTCCAAAGGCCTTTTCTAAATTGCGAATAATCTTAACCAAATTCATTAATTCATTTATATCGGCGGAAGCCTTGTGATCTGGCCCAGGCAAAAATTTATCAAGTGTAAAATGTTTTTCAATTATACATGCCCCTTTAGCAACAGCCGCCAACGCGACTTCAACACCTAAAGTGTGGTCAGAATATCCAATAGGTACATTAAAAATCTTCTTTAAAGTATCCATAGCATTTAAATTTACATCTTCAAATCTAGTCGGATAATTTGAAGTGCAATGAAGTAAAATCAATTTCTTATTCCCAGTTGAATATATTGCCTTAACAGCCTCTTTTACCTCCCTTAAATCTGACATTCCGGTTGATAATATTATCGGTTTCTTAAACTTAGCTATTTCGATTAAGAACGGGATATTTGTTACCTCGCCGGAACTTATCTTAAAGGCTTTCATTCCCAATTTATTTAAGAATCTTGCGCTGTCGATATCAAAGGGAGTCGACAGGAATAAAATGCCTTTTTTAGCACAATATTTATAAAGCTCAACAAAGTCGCTCTCGGATAATTCAACATTCTTTAACATTTCGTATTGCGAATTAAACCGGGCATTTGCCTTCTGATATCTTGCTTGTGGGGCATTTTTCGTTACCAAATTGTCGGTCTTAAAGGTCTGAAATTTAACGGCATTACAACCAGCTTTTTTAGCGACATCAACCATCTTCTTCGCCAATTTCAAACTGCCGTTATGATTTACTCCGGCCTCGGCGATAATCATAACCGGCTTATTTAACCCGACACTTTTATTTCCAATATTAATTAACATTCTTTCTTCTTGTTTAAGATTTGTTCCGCTAGCCAGAAATCAAATTCATCGTCGATTTCAACATTTTCTTCCCGGCTGGTTAATATCCGCCCGACTCTCCGACCGAACATTTTTCCCTTTTTTATCAATTCCGCTCTTACCACATAAACATTCCCGTCATCATAAAAGAATCCTTTTAAATCTTGGCGCCTTTTTGAATAACTGCCGTATTCCATAAACTTGCAGATAAACCCAGTACCGACATTATCGAATTCTCCCCGGATAAACTTTTTAATACATTTATCAATAAGCCCATATCGCCTTACCGGAGAAGTCGGTTGCAATAAAACAATATTTTCCGCCGGAATTTCTTTTAAAACATGTTGCAGCGCGGATAAAGTTGTTGCGGTATCAGTCGCCAAATGCTTCGGGCGCGGTAAAACTCTTGCCCCAAATTTCTTTGCAATTGTAGCAATTTCCGTATCATCAGTTGAAACGATAAAATCATCCATTAATTTAGATTTCTTCGCCGATTCTATCGTCCAGGCAATTAAAGGTTTCCCGGCAATTAATTTGATATTCTTCCGCGGGATTCCCTTACTTCCACCTCTCGCCGGAACTACTCCTAAAAACTTTATTTTTTTCATTACAGAACTTCCTTTATCGCAACTTTTACTTTTTCAACAATCTCATTTATTCGCTCATCCGTCATATTAACCATAATAGGCAACGCAATAGCTCGTCTCAGCAGATTTGTCGACTGACTCCACACTTCTTCCAAATTTTTCTTATAACCTTTAAAAATATGGCTCCAGGTACCGGCATAATGCCAATTAATTGCATCCGGCAAATTCTTTGTACCCAAACCCTTTTCTTTCAAAGACTGTGCAAGCTTTAACGCTTTCTCTTTTGTCTCGACAAAAAATATCAAAGTATCCGCCGCGTCACCACCTTCGTCCGGCAACTCTCTAAATTCGATATTTTTTATCCCCTTAAGCCCGTCTTTGATTCTTTTCTTATTCTTGCGCTGCATCTCAAGGACATAATCTAACTTTTTTAACTGCGCTAATCCGACCGCACCTTGCATTTCGGTTACCTTATAATTAAATCCCCAAATTGTGCGGGTATCTTCTCCTCGGGGAAACTTCGGATTCTGCTCATGCCCATGGTCAGAATATTCCCGGGCTTTTAAATAAATAGCTTTGTCATTCGTAACAACCAATCCACCCTCTCCGGTTGTAATTACTTTGCCGATATCCGTGCTATAAATACCAGCATTACCGATTGTCCCTAAAAACTTTCCTTTATATGTTGCGCCTAAAGCTTGCGCGCTATCCTCGAGAACCGGAATATTTTTATCTTTAGCAATCTTTAATATTTCATCCATTTTTGCCGGTACGCCAGCCATATGAACCGGAATAATAACTTTGGTTTTCTTAGTTATCTTCTTTGCTAAATCTTTTGGATCCATATTAAGCGATTTATCAATTTCAGTAATAACCGGAACCGCTCCCAATTCCAAAATAGCCTCAACTGTCGCAATAAAAGTAAAAGACTGGGTTATAACTTCATCGCCGGATTTCACCCCTAAGGCAATTAACACTAACTTTAATGCTGCTGTTCCGGTATTAACAAAAAGCGTATGATTGACTCCGACCTTTTGCGCAATTTGTTTTTCAAATTCATCGACGCGGAAAATATTCTGCCTTTTGGCATCTAACCCATAACGATAAAGCACCCCGCCTTTATCAAATATTTCATCAACTGCGGCCTTTTCTTCTTGTCCGATTAATTCCCATCCTGGCATTTTTAAACTCCCTGTTTAAATATGTTCTGCATAATTTTTGTTGTATCTTCTTTTGTGATTGCAATCGGATTCTGGTCGATTGCCGCCTTTAGAACATCATGTTGGCTGATTAAAAAATTAATCTCTTCTTCTTTTAAGTCAAACTTTTTAATATATTCATAAACACCCAGTTTATTCATTAATGAATTAATAGCTTTAACAAATTCAGCATTCTTCTTATCGACGGACAGGCTTAAATCAGCGCCTTCAATTAAATTATAAAGCTCAGCATAATCCCTGTATCCTTTTTCAAAATTAATCTTTGTTATTTCCGGCAAGAATATCGCTCCGGCATAACCATGCGGAACCTTATAAACCGCGCCTAATGGATATGAAAACGCGCCCGAAGGGCCCGAACCAGCATTAATCAAAGCCGCTCCGGCTAATGAAGCGCCCATTCCTAATTTGAGCCTGATATCAACATTATTCGGCTCACCTAAAACCTTATTTAAATTGTTAAAAAGGTATTTAAAAGCTTCTTTAGACAATATGCGAGAGAATGGAGTGTGATTCTTGTGAACATAACTCTCGAGCGTATGAACCAAGGCATCAGCGCCAGATGAGACTGTAACCGATTTTGGGCAACCAAGAGTAAAAAGCGGGTCGATTATTGAAAGAATAGGATAGTTGTATTCGGAATTAATCCCTAACTTCTTTTTTTGCTTGCTATCAGTAAAAACCGCATTAAATGTAACTTCGCTTCCTGTCCCCGCTGTCGTCGGTATTGCCACAACCGGAAGCGGAATATTTTTTAAATCGGGAAAGCCACGGTACAAGAGCGCTTCACCCGGATTTCTTACCAAAGTAGCAATCCCTTTGGCTAAATCAAGAATGCTTCCGCCGCCAATTCCCACGATACAATCAAAATCACGGCCAATAAAATTCATTTTAAATTCATCCAAGAAATCATACGTCGGCTCAACCACATCAGTAATAAATATTTCATACTTTAAGCTTATTTTCTTGATACTGTCGATAAGAGCTGTGGTCTGCTGGTGCGAACTTACAGCTTTGTCAATAATAAGGGCGGGTTTATTTAACTTCAATTTTGCTAATCTTTCACCTAATTCCTTAACTGAATCTGCGCCAAACAATAAATTTGTCTTAATCTTAAAATTAAACATGCTTTTTCCTATCTCGTAAAACTTTTATTCATTATAAATATTTTTTAATGTAATCCTTAATAATCCCGAATGATTCTTCAGTATCCTGATAATCCGTGTCTATTAATATTTCCGGATTCTCCGGCTCTTCATAGGGCTCATTAACACCGGGAAAATTCTTAATTTCCCCCCTTCTCACTTTATCATAAAGCCCCTTCGGATCCCGGTCTTCGCAAACAGCCAACGAAGCTTTTACATAAACTTCAATAAAATTCTTACATAATCCCCGGACAAATCGGCGAGAATCACGCGAAGGAGAAATAAAAGGGACAATAACATTAATACCTTTCTTTTGCAGATACGAAGCAACATACCCCATTCCCTTCATATGTTTTTCCCGCTCTTCTTTTCCTAGAGTATTATCTGCAATCAAGGCCTGTTCATCATCCTCGCTTATTCTCTCGGCTGACAAATTGTTTTCACTCAAATAATTATAAAGCATATCCGCTAAAACACTTTTACCGGAGCCAGATAACCCGGTAAACCATACAACAAAAGCCTCGTTTTTCTTCTTTTTAAATATTCGGCGATGAAGATAAACAAATAGAACAAACACAAAACAAGCCAATATTAAGGCATTCGCCGATAAATATAACTGTTCATTTCTATGCGAAGACATAAAACAGCTATATGGTAAAATGAATAAAGATATTAATACGATTAAGGCAAGAAAAGCTAGGTTTGATTTGGTTATTTTCGGTATTTTCATTCTTTCCTCAAGTACAAAACATTCTCAAAACAAATGGTTTAAAACAATCCCTTTATGTTCATTTGCTGAACAACACCATTATATGGAATGGGTAAAATGTGTCAAGAATTAAATGCGATTATTAGAAAACTATGAATTGATATATATAGATATAATATATATATTAAGAAGCTTTTGTAATATTTCCCTGCCATTTGAAAACAAACGATTCTTCACTAGCAGAATCTAATGATAAATCAAAATCAATCTGATAGGCAATCGTTACTTCTATATGGGATATTTGTAAATTAAATAGATCAGATAAATATCCCGGGTATGTACTTTGGATAAAAAGAAATCTAATTTTCTTATCTTCATATATCCAATCCCAGGAAAGCTCAACTATCATTCTCTTATCATCATCAAAAACTTTAACAATCTTATTTTCCAAGAATTCCTTTTCAGGGTTACTTGATTTACCCAAAACAAGATGAACATACTTATTAAGAAGTATTTCAGGATGCTTAAACTTTCTTTCAATAATAAAATCATCTTTACTTGTTTGGTAAATCAAATCCCATAAGGATTGGCAAAAAGGGCATTCAATTATTTTGCCCTCTTCTGACGGATATTCTTTCCACTCTTGCCCATAGTAAAATCTCCTAGCTTGTTCGCCAGATAAATAATCGTTCTTTTTACAGAGGCAGTTGCCATTCATATTCTTTCCGCCTTTATATTTTTACCAGCTGGTATCCTTTTATTAATCGGAACAGAACCAAGACTCCGACTAGAACAATTAAAACAATCTTGAATATTTTATTATTAGTAGACTTAATCAGGCTGACCGGAAACACTATCATCGCCATAATACCTATTACTGTTAGCGGCATAAAATATCGGTTGGAAACAATAAAACCAACCTTTTCAATAGGCTCAACAATCTTAAGGTAAGCTACAAAAAGCAAAAAACCGGAGATAGTTAAAAGAGAAAATGATAAAAATGCGTTAGCAACCTCGTAATAAACATTATTCAAGCCTTGTGTTTTGTTCTTACCTAAATTTAAAAACTTATTTACATAATAAACGAGAATAAAAACGATATAAAACAATATCACCAACACGCGGTCTTTAGGTAAATTAGCGCTAATCACTTCTACCCAAGAGTTGAGAAACCAGAAATTATATTTAGGAGCCAGAATATAATAATAAGCGCTTATCATCGTCGGTAGAATAAACAAAAGCCAATATTTGCTTATCCTTTTTTCATATCTAGCCCATAAAACCAGAGCCAATGCAAAATTTTGTATTAAGCTTAATGAGGCAGTAAGCGCAAGTAAAATATTTACAACTATAAAATAACGCCAAGCGATCTCACGTTTCTCGCTATTCATTACATACCTTAAGAAGAAAACACATTGCAAGACAGTTAAAAACATCCATAAAGCATAAGGCCGCGCTTCAATCCAATAAGCCCAAAACATATAAGAAGAAATTGCGATTAAAAATGAATACAAGCCTATTTTCAAAGAATACTCCCGAGCAAAAAAATAAAATAAAATTACCGCGCTCAAAGACATAAATATAACCGGGCTAATTCTCAATATTATTCTGGCCATATCATCCGCGATATCTTCCGAACAGATATTTGCGAAATCAATCTTTAAAAATGAAGCCGAATCTATAATTACCTTTTGAATCAAATAAAATAGCGGGCAATTATTGCCTTCGTCGATTTTTCCGGAAACTATGTCCAAATAAGATTGATTTATCACACTGGCACGCAAAGAATAAAGCTCATCTGTCCACAATGCTTTATTTTGCGCCAATTTCATCCCCGCCGTAAATAGCAATAAAAACATTACGGCTGATAATATTGCGATTGAATTCTTTCTTTTAAAAACCATAATTTAATTTTAGTTTATTTAAACTTAATTTTCTTCATCGCGAAAAAACACATTCGGATAAGAAGCAATCCATGGCGGAAACGCTGTATTTGTGTTGCCCCATAAGTACGGCTACGGTAACGAATCGGTAGCTCTATGACTTTTAGATTATGCTTAATCGCCCCAAAGATTAAATCAAAATCGCCAAACGGGTCAAAATCACCAAAGTAACTACGGTTTCGGGCAATCTCTTCATAATGATGCCTAAACAAAACTTTGGTCCCGCACAAGGTATCTTTAAAATTCTGTCCCAAAAGCCATGAAAAAAATATGCCGAAAGATTTATTCGCAATTAAGTTTAAAAATCGCATCGCTTCTTTCTCCATCGGATAAACTAAACGGCAACCGTTTATAAACTCGCCTTTATTTTCCTTTATTGCATCATAAAATTTAATTAAATCTTCCGGCGCAACAGTTAAATCAGCGTCTAAAATCATCAAAATATCGCCGTTTGATTCACTAAATCCTAAGCGGACCGCATCACCTTTACCAATACCTTTTTGCTTAAATAATTTAATATTCTTGTCGCTATACTTTTTTATTATCCGCTCAACTTCTTCATAAGTACCGTCTTTGGAACCGCCTTCAACAAAAATAAATTCCTGCATCTTACCGAATTTGGGAGTCCGAGTTACCGCCTGCTCGATATTTCCTTTTTCATTACGGCAAGGGACAACAATACTGACCGAATATTCTTCTTCGTTCTTAAATATTGGCCGGGCAACAATAAAATGGTTTAAGGTAAGCGCGTTTATTATCGGTAGTCGGGCAATAATTTTGTTCAAAATAAAACTTAGGACTGGAACATGTAACGGAAATATCGTAATGCGCTCTTTTAGCACAGAATCAAATCCTGCTAACTTTAATAAATTATCAATATCTTGATATGACAACCAATTTTGAATTCTCTGCGGAGTCTTGATGCCGATTGCTTCTCCGATTTTTAATATATACTGCCAAAGATAGCTATAATATTCAATTACAATGCGGGTATCTTTCAGGCAATGTCTGCGGGCTTCCTTTAGAAAAGATTGGATGTCGTCTAGCTCACCCAAAAGCCCTGAAATAATTATAAAATCAAATTTTATATCTGCTTTAAGCTCATTAATTTCGCCAACTTGAAAATTATAAGCCGGATACCTTTCTTTCGCCTTCTTAATCATCGCGCTACTAATATCAATTCCATATCCGTTCTTAGGATTTAGCGCATTTAATAAGTCGCCGGTTCCGCAGCCAATCTCCAAAACATTTTTACCCTCGGGAATAAAATATCTGTATTGTTTATAAAGCAAAGAATAATAATAGTTATACCTCTGGATAAATGTATCTTTTTTTTCCGCCAAAGCGTCATAATGCTTTTGCAATTCTAAAGTATTTTCCCTCGTCATCTATTATCCTTTTTATATTGACTTGTTACTAATATAGATACTTTTTCATTGATATATATTTTATTATCATTTTAAGCTATTTGGTAAAAATATTAGATTTTTATGCCTCCCCACCATACAATCAGATATCTTTAAAAAATAAATTGGGTTAATCATCTAAGCTGTTATAATATCTTTTATTATGAAAAAGATATCAGAACTTTATACAAACAGACAAAAAACATTTTCCTTTGAACTCTTTCCGCCTAAAACGGAAGAAGGATATCAAAAACTAATCGAGACTATCGGGAAATTAAGTGATTTAAAACCTAATTTTATTTCCTGCACTTATGGCGCTGGCGGTAGCAGCCGCGAAAAAACCTTTGCTATCGTCGAGCTCATTCAAAACAAATATCAAGTGATATCTTTAGCTCACCTTACCTGTGTCATAAACACAAAAGACCAAATAAAAGATATCCTAAATAATGTTAAAAACCGCGGCATTAATAACATCTTGGCTTTGCGCGGAGATCCGCCGTTAGATAACCCGAATTGGGCTCCGGGCAAAGATAACTTCAAATACAGTTTTGAATTATGCGCTTTTATAAAAAAGAATTTCGGTGATTACTTCGCTGTCGGAGTTGCCGGTTTTCCGGAAGGACACATTAATTGCCCGAATCAAGACTTGGATGCTAAATATCTTAAAACAAAAATCGATAATGGCGCTGATTATGTAATTACTCAATTGTTTTTTGACAATAATTTCTACTACAAATATGTCGAGCGGCTTAAAAAGCTGGGAGTAAAAGTGCCCATTATCCCGGGGATTGTCCCAATAACAAACTACCCCGGATTAGTTAAGTTCGCGAATAATTGCGGAGCAACAATCACTGATGAGGTTAAAAGAATTTTTGAGCCAATCCAAAATGACCTGGGGCAAACAGCCATAGCCGGCGAGAAATTCGCGATTAAACAATGCCGAGACCTTTTGAAGAATGGAGCTCCGGGAATTCACTTCTACTGCTTAAATAAAGTCAGCCCAACCGATAACATTTTGAAAACTATCCGTTCATAAAACATATTCTTCATAATTAACTTATATTAAATTTTGCTTTTAGGCGGGTGATTAAATCTTTTGCATCCAGCGATTTTAAGATGTAGTCATTAACACCTTCTTTGGCAAATTCATGTTCCCTCCCTCTTATCGTCGAGAAGACAATAATAGGAATGGGTTTTAACTGCGGATAAGTTTTAATATTCTTAACAAAATCTAACCCATCCATGCCCGGCATTTTAATATCTAATATTATGATATCCGGATTTATATTATCTTGCTCGGATGATTTCCCTTTAAGCAGCAAATATTCAATAGCTTCTTCCGCGCTTCCTACTCTAGTCATATTAACCTTTAATTTGCCCTTATTAAAAGCGTGTTTTAAAATCTTGGCATCGGCTTCAACATCTTCTATCAGTAAAATACTAATATTCTTCTGCATTTTATCTTCCTTATTTTACGGCTGTTAATTGCCAGTCAATTGTGACCCAATCGCCCACAATTATACCGCCTTTATCCAATTGTTTATGCCAAATAACATCAAATAATTTACGGTTTATCTTCCAAATCCCTTTGGCTAATAAATAACCGTCTTTACCGGTATTGACTTTTTGAATCTCAAAAGGAAATGTCATTTCCCTGGAAATGCCATGCAAACTAATTATTCCTATTGCATTATACTTGCCATCTTTTATGAATACTTTCTTGCTCTTAAAGGTCATAAGCGGAAATTGCTTTGAATCAAGCAATCGTTTAGAGCGAATAATCTTGTCCCAACTTTCTCTCCCTGTCTTAATGCTTTCAGTTTTTATTGACATTTCAACCGAATTCTTAGCGATATTCTTAGCATCATATTTTATTTTGCCGCTAAAAGACTGGAAATCTCCTCTGATTTTAGGAACAACAGCATAATTTACCGAGCATTTTATATGGGAGGCAGAATCTTTGACCAGGAATGTTTCTTGGGCTAAACAATTAGGCAAGAGACAAAACAAAAAGGAGAAAACACTTAAAAATATTATTGTTGAATTATTGTTTTTGCTCAATCTTTGATAAAACCTCTAAATAATTCTCGAATAGTTCGTGGCCGGAATCTTTAACAATACCATCTTCCCCGACATAGAAGAACGTCGGCAGGCCAACTACTTGATATGTTTCAGCAGCAGTGGAATCCACATCTAATAGCGAGTCTAATATAATCTTATTACTCTTTACATACCGTTCCACCGAAGCTTTTGGTTCGCCGACATCAATTAAAATTATCTTAACGCCATTCTTTTCAAATTCATCCGCTCTTCTATTAATATCTTTTAAAGCTTCCCGGCAGTGCGGGCACCATGTCGCCCAAAAAAACATAATAGCTTTTTTATTATCGCGCACTTCATTTAAACTCAAATTCTTGTCTACTAAATTGTTTAGAGTAAAATCAGGGGCTTTTTCACCGGACAAAGGCTTAAGAAACACAAAAAATTGCCCTAAAGCCACTTTATTAATGAAAACAACGGCAATAAATATTATTAACGCGAATATTAAGAACTTTCTCATGGATATCCTCTTTCTTTTCAATTTAACAATCTAATTCCTTTGACTAAATAATATACACTAATTGCTAGAAGTATAAAACCACAAATTTTCTTAATAATTTCCATCCATCGCCCGCTTTTGGGTAAATTAGCCAAGATATTCGAGAAAGTCCCGACTAAAATAAGAGAAAATCCCACGCCAAACGAAAACACAAAAAGCAAGCTCACCGAATATAATAAATTTTGTTTTTGCGCGACGTAAACTAAAAGCGAACCCAAAATAGGAGCAGTACAAGGGCCGACCACCAATCCGGCAATCATCCCTAAGAATAAAATCGCGCCAATGTTGTTAACCTTAACTTTATTTTGAACAGAGAATAAATTTATCCTAAGAGGAACAACTTCCAGCATAATCAACCCGAAGATAAAGAATATTGCCGCAACAATGAAGTAAACTACCGGGCTATTTTGCACCTGCCCGAATATTTTTCCGCTAAAAGACGCTATTACCGCAAAAGAACAATAAGTAATCGCTAAGCCTAAAACATATACTAATGAAAACAAAAACCCAAGTATTTTCGACTTATTCACATTTACCGAAGCCAAAATACTCGCAGTTATCGGCATAACCGGATAAAGGCAAGGAGTAAAACTAACAGCGACTCCGCTTAAAAAAGCTACAATATAATCACTGACTTGCCCGGTAAAATTCATTTTATTTTTCCTTTAAGATTTCGGCATTTATCCTACTATAATAATATTGTTATTTCTACATTTATGTTATAGAAAATGAACTTTTTCGATTATAATATCTAAAAGAGATTCCTGGACAAGCCAGGAATGACAAAATTGCTAAAAAATCTATCCGTCATCCCTGCTAATGTAGGGATCTCTTGTAATTAATTATTAACCACAGACACATTTAAACTTATGTTACAAAAATTATTAAAAGAACGCATTTTAATTTTAGACGGCGCAATGGGCACAATGATTCAGCGTTATAAGCTGGATGAAAATGCCTACCGCGGCGATAAATTTAAAACTCATAATATTGATTTAAAGGGCAATAACGATATCCTCTCTCTTACCCAAAATAAGATTATCGAAGAAGTCCACGCTAAATATCTGGAAGCCGGAGCAGATATCATAGAAACAAATACCTTTGGCGCTAATAAAATTTCACAAAGCGATTACAAACTTGGAAATTTCGCGCATGAAATGAATTTGGCTTCTGCCAAGATTGCCCGCCAAATTGCCGATAAATTTACTAAACAAAATCCCGCTAAACCGCGCTTTGTAGCCGGCTCAATCGGGCCAACGAGTAAAACTC
>JAKLDK010000020.1 GCA_022703565.1 Candidatus Omnitrophota bacterium | reverse complement strand
TTGTGGCGCCGGATGTTAATCTGGAGATGTTTTTTAACAAAGAAAGAGCCAAAGGCTTTTTAGAAATGCTTAATGACCGGGAGAGAAAAATCCTGGATATGCGTTTTGGCTTGACTGACGGAGAAACGTGTACGCTCGCTGAAATCGCTAAAGAACTAGGTGTTTCGCGCGAACGAGTCCGCCAGATTGAAGTATCTACTATTAAAAAAATCAGGCAGATAATCGAACAGCAAAAAAGAAGCAAGCACGAAGACAATTGAAAGCATTTTATGAATAATGTTTTTCATGCCTCGAGTAAACACGAGCAGGGAATTTTTTAAGGCCCTTAGTTGTTTCTTAATATATTAATTTTGTTCCGTCGGCGAAAAGGCCGACTTTTTAATATACGGATAAGGAATAAATAAAAAATATAAAATAAAAAAGGAAGAATTCATGGCAAGCCCAATCAAAAAAAATGACTTAAAAAACATTATCCGCGATATCCCTGATTTTCCAAAAGCCGGCATCATTTTTAAAGACATTACCACTTTGCTTAAAAATAAAGAAGCCTTTAAAAAGTCGGTTAATTTGATGGCTAGTAAGTTTAAAAAAGAAAAGATTGATTATGTGGTGGCGGTTGAATCGCGAGGGTTTATTTTTGGCGCGGCTATCGCTTATAAATTAAACGCCGGATTTGTGCCGGTCAGAAAAAAGGGAAAACTTCCGTCGAAGGTGAAAAGTATTTCTTATGATTTGGAATACGGTACTGATACTTTGGAAATCCACGAAGATGCCTTGGAAAAGGGTTGCCGCGTGCTCGTAGTCGACGATTTACTCGCAACTGGTGGGACTATCCGTGCGGTTTGCGATTTGGTCAAAGGACAGGGGGCAAATATCGTCGGAGTCGCGTTCTTAATTGAATTAAGATTCTTGAAAGGCAAAAATAAGCTTACAGATTTGCCGCTTTATTCAATAATCAAATATTAATCAAAACCATTTCTTTTATTTGAAAATGAAAAGATATTTGCCGAACAAAACATTTGTTATTCTTGCGGTAATATTTATAGCCTTAGGTGTCTTTTGTAAAGGCAATTTCTTCTCTTTTTTAAACGGACGAGATGTTGACGCAAAAGAAAGTTTTAAGAAAATAACAAAAGCGGAAGAAGAACAGGCCGAAAAATATTTTAATGAAGCGGCCTTGGCCGGTAAAAATAATGATTATGAAAAAGCAATTGAGTTATTTAATAAAACCTTGGAAATTAATCCGTCGAAAACATATACGTTATTTTGTTTAGGGTATATTTATGAGGTTAGCGGAAAATTAAAATTAGCGATAGAAAGTTACGAGAAATATTCTTTTTATGAATCGAATAATCCGGAAGTTTTTTATAATTTAGGCAATTGTTATATGAAGCTCATGGTTTGGCAAAAGGCCATTGATAATTTCTTGAAAGCAGTTGATATTAATCCTAAGCATGTTGATGCGTGGGTTAATTTGTCTATTGCTTCATCGGAAAAAGGCGAATATAAAAATGCCCTTAAATATTGCGAAACAGCAATTTTGCTCGGATATGTTCCGCCGAAAGAGTATATTGAAGGTTTAAGAAGTAAGGTAAATTAGTATTAATATAGTGTTTTTCTCGCAAATTGATGAATACAGCGTGTGCGCATTACATCTGAAAATTTAAGGTAATTTGCGCTTTCAATAGTGTATTATTCTAGGGATGTGCGCATTACTTCTATTGAATATGCTGCCTACCCAGCAGAGCTGGGTAAGGCACAAATAATTCTGATTTGGCATTAAGGTAATTTGCGCCTATAGCTCAGATGGATAGAGCGCGGCCCTCCTAAGGCTGAGGGGGTGGTTCGAGTCCACCTAGGCGCATTTTTAAGATAAAATCGCAAGAAATCAGGACTATTATGATGTAAAGCCTTGCGGTATAAGTATTTATATTATACTAATTAGTTGTTATGTTTTACCTAAATATTATATGTAAAGAGGCATATTGATGCCCTTTTGCTGCAACAAAGCAAAAAGCATTTTTACTGCAGTTTTTAAAACCACCATAAAAAATTTTTTAAAAAATATTGACAACCACAATCATGAATGAGAGAATAGCAAACAGTAAAAGCATTTCTTACATACCCAGTGATGATTTCAGTATATGACGAAGAAAGGGGGGATGCAAAAATACTAGTCGGGAATCATCAAGATACTGGTCTTAGAGCGAAAGTATCTAGGCCACACAAAATTAGACCTAGCGATATATAAAATCAAACTTGTTAATGACTTTTGGGAGGAGAAAAAATGAGAAAATTATTTTTAGCTTTGCTGATTGTTGCCTTAATGGCATTACCAGCATTTGCTAGCGTACAAAATCTAAAGATTAGCGGAAGCATTAATTCAACTATGCTTTACCGTGAAAATTTCGATTTTGGTTTATCAAATGATAACGATGAAAAACAAAATATCTTTATGACTCACACTAAGCTAAGAGCTGATGCAGATTTAACAGACAATGTTTCTGCTACAGTTCAAATTGCTAATGAGAGACCATGGGGCGATAACTTAGAGAACGCTTCAACAAATAACGGTTTTTCAGATGTGCAATTACATTTAGCTTATGTAACATTAAGAGAAATGTTATATTCACCGTTAACAGTTGTTGTCGGCCGTCAAGAATTTTCGTATGGTAACGCATTTATCGTTTCTACAAAAGCTCTGACTCATGTTGATTCGCCTTTGTATAACGTAGCTGCTGATTTTAGAAAATTCAGAGCAGCTGATGCTATCCGTGCGATTCTTGATTATAAGCCTTTATCAATTGAGTTGTTGTATACAAAGCTTGATGAAAATACAGCAACATTGATTCAAGATCCTGCAGGAAATGATGATTGTGACCTATATGGTGTTAATATCGGATATGATTTAGGCGATGATATGAAGACTAAAGTTGAAACTTATTTCTTCGCAAAAATCGATAAAAGTACCGGTAAACCGGCAGCTGGCGATGCTTCTAAGAACGATACTATTTATACGCCAGGTGTGAGAGTTAGCACCAATCCTTTAGAAGGATTAAATCTAGGTTTAGAATATGCTCATCAAAGTGGTACAAAGTCAGGTACAGCAGATACTAACCAACAAAGCAGAGATGCAAATGCTATTCAATTTATTTCCGCTTATGCTCTTCCGGATAGCGTATTACCGGGAAAAGTAAAAGAATACAAGCCTGTTTTAGGTTATGAATTTACTTACGTTTCTGGTGATGCTAACCAAGCAACCGTTGATTCTAACAATGGAGTTTCTCAAGAAGTTTGGGAAGCTTGGGATCCGATGTATGAAGGACAAGCTGGTGGAAAAATCTACAATGCATTATTTGATCAAACAAACAGCTATACTCACTCTGTTTATTTAACAGCTAACCCGATGGAAGACCTTATGACTAAGTTGACTTTCTCAAAATTATACTTAGCTAAGGAATTACATCCCTCAGTCGCTTCAGCTTTTACAATTAACCAACCAGATTCTTGGGGTACTGATGCTACAGTTGGGGCAAGTTGGGATAAAAGAGGATTAGGTTGGGAACTTGATTTCGATGCTACCTATGATTATACCGAAGATGTTAAATTCGGACTAAGCTTAGGTTGGTTTGAACCAGGTTCAGTATTCGATAAAGAAAATAATGGCGATGCTGCTAAACAAGCATTAGTCAATGTAAACGTTAACTTCTAATTTATATTAGAGGGTTTTGAAGAAAGCCCGCTATTCCCAATGGGGATAGCGGGCTTTTTTGTTTTCTCTTTTCTATAATCCTCGTCGGATAACTCTTCTGTAATGATAAAAAAACTATTTCTTAAAATTTTATTTGACTTAAAATTTCTTTAATATAATAATATTTCTAAATTTCAACCGGTCTTGATGCAAAATTTCTTTTATGCTGTGGGGACGGTAGGGACGAAAAGAGTATTTTGTAAAAGTCCTACAACAAAAAGGAGGAGTAAGAAATGAGAAAAAATTTATTATTAACCATGTTGATTGTGTTAAGCCTAATTGCTTCACCGGCCTTAGCTAGTGTACAGAATATTAAGGTAAGCGGAAGCATAAATTCCGGATTGCTTTACCGCGAAAATTATGACTTAGGGGCGAGCACTACCAACGATGAAAAACAAAATGTGTTTTACACGATCACCAAATTGAATGTGGATGCTGACCTTTCAGACAATGTTTCAGCTTCTATCCAATTTCTAAATGAACGTCCTTGGGGCGATAATCTTGAAAACGCTTCAACAAACAGCGGTTACTCTGATGTTACTTTACAGTTAGCTTACATCACATTAAGAGAAATGTTGTATTCACCTCTAACAGTTGTTATCGGCCGTCAATCTTTCAACTATGGCAATTCTTTTGTGGTTGATTCCGGCGCTATGGGTGGAGCCGATTCTCCTTTAGCTTCGATTGCAAACGACTTAAGTGAACAATTTTCAGCCGACGCTGTTCGGGCAATTTTAGATTATAGTCCTCTGAAATTAGAGTTTTTATACTCTAAAATTGATGAGAATACTGCGACATTAATAACAGACCCATCTGGAAATGATGATGTTGATTTGTATGGAGTAAATGCTTCATACGAATTGAATGATGATATGAAGACAGCAGTTGAAGCTTATTTCTTTGCCAAGATTGATAAAAGTGTTGGTAAAGCTTCGGGTGTTGGTTTAAAAAATGATACAATTTATACTCCGGGCGCTAGAATCAGCACAAATCCTTTTGATGGCTTAAATTTACAAGCTGAAATCGCGATGCAATCTGGCCGCAAGGTTGGTTCTTTGGGCGAAACTCCAGCTCATCAAATGCAAAAAAGAGAAGCAATGGCTGCGCAGATTTTGGCTAATTATGCTCTCCCTGAGAATATTCTTCCTGGAAAGACAAAAGAATTAAAACCGGTTTTAGGTTATGAATTTACTTTTGCCTCAGGAGATGAAACTTCAACTTCTCCAAATGTTGACGAAGATTATACCGGTTGGGATCCGATGTTTGAAAATCAAGCCGCTCCGAAGATTTATAATGCTTTATTTAAGCAAACTAATACTTTTGTTAACACCGTTAGTTTAACTGCTTATCCAATTGAAGATTTGATGACTAAATTAAGCATTAGCAAGCTTACTTTGCATAAAGAAGTTAACGCGGAATTAGACGGCGGTTCAGCTGCGTTTCCAATTTATCAGCCGGATAATTCAAGTCAAAATGTTTTAGCAAATTGGGATAAGAAAGACTTAGGTATGGAAATTGATTTAGAAGCTGCTTATGCGTATACCGAAGATGTTTCTTTTGGCGTAAACTTTGGTTGGTTTGAACCGGGCCAAGTTTTTGATAAAACGAAAAATGGCGATGCGGCCAAACAAGCATTGTTCAACGTAAAAGTCGGATTCTAATTTAATCCGGAAGTTTAAAAGCCTCCTCGTGCCTAATGGTGCGAGGGGGCTTTTTTAATATGCCCGATAAAATGTTGGAATTAGCTTTATGCTTAGTCGTTGTTAAGCGCGTGTATCCTTCTCTCGACGGATAAAAAGCTATATAAATAGCGCAAATAGTTAAAATTATAGTTTTAATTTCATATATATTTGTTATTATGAAAACAATTAAAGGATATATTTATTTAAAGTGTTAATATTATGAATCGCGAAGAAATTTATGATCATCTCGCTCAAGTGTATTTGGGCAAAAGAAAAAAAGCCGATAATAAAAGTAAGCAAAAATATAACGCCTGGTTATTTATCAATATAGTTACAGCATTGGTTATTTTCGCTTCTGTTTTTTACGGGCTTAATGCTTTTTTGCATCAAAGGCGTAGTTCTCTAAAGAGCAATATAATTTTATCATTGCATAATGGCCCGGTAAATTTGGCTTATGACTTTAGGAACCCGACTGTTCCGACGAAGTCTTTTTCTTTAAGTACTTACGGTATTGATGCCAGCAAATATAATAATATCGAGTTTTCGGTAAGAGCGGTTAATGCGATGTCGGCGGGAATAGTTAAGGTTGAGTTTAGAAATACTTTGAATGAGAAATCTTATTATTATATCCAAGGCGTTGGCGATGATTGGGAAAAATATAAAATATCTTTAGATAAGTTCAAGCAAATTACCGATTGGAGCAATATAGTTGATGTGGCATTTATTGTTGAATCCTGGAATGTTGATGGGTTAAAAGGAAATATTTTAATTGATGATATTTGTTTCTCCGGAAACAAAACGAACTAAGGCTATTAGGGGGGAAAATGAAAGTAATTGCAATAGCTAATCAAAAAGGCGGATGCGGTAAAACAACAACCGCGATTAATTTGTCGGCGGCTCTAAGCCAGAATGGCAAAAGAGTCCTTTTAATTGATCTTGACCCGCAAGCGCACGCGACTTTGGGCTTGGATATTAAAAGCCAAGACAGCCTTTATAACTCAATCTCCCGGCTTACTCCTCGTAAATTAAGAATTGATAATATTATTAAAAGAGTGGAAGGTAGTTTTGACATTATTCCGTCTAATATATTGGTCGGAACGCTCGAACAGGAATTGGCCGATGAAATTGGGCGAGAATTAAAATTATCCGAAGTTATCAATCCCTTAAAAGATAAATATGACTATATTATTATTGATTGCCCGCCGAGCTTAGGAATTCTGACGGTTAATGCTATCCGGCTAAGCAATGAATTGGTTATCCCGGTTGAGACCAGTCGTTTTTCATTGCAAGGCGTGACTCACTTGATGGATATCGTAATGTTAATTCGGGAAAGATTAGGCCATGAGGTTAAATGCCGGGTACTAATAACGATGTTTGATTCAAGGCTAAGGCATTCTTTTACGATGTTATCAACTTTCAAAAAGAATTTTCAGGATTTTCTTTTTGATACTATCGTGCATGTCAATGTTAAATTAAAAGAAGCGGCGGTTTATGGCAAAACTGTGTCAGCTTATGATAAATATTGCCGCGGCTCTAAAGATTACAATACTTTGGCTAAAGAAATCATTCTTTTTGACAAACAAGAGCTGGAGAAATCTAAGGATGTTGATTTGCACACAATGAGCTCGAAGATGCAAGACCTTATTCGAGAAGAAGCCAAGTCAATATTTACTCATAAATTTGTTTTAAATGCCTCAGAGGCGAAATCGGTTTATGTTACCGGTAGCTTTAATGATTGGTCATTAGACGATAAATGCCGCCTAAGAAATATCGACGGCCGCTGGGAGACAGAAATTCCTTTAACTCCCGGGATATATGAATACCAGTTTATTGTTGACGGTGTCTGGCAGGAAGACCCCAGCAATCCGCGTAAAACCAAGAATTCATTCGGCGATGTGAATTCCCTTCTCGAGATAAACAGCTAATTAAAAAGTATTTTTAGCTGACAAAACATCCTCGTAAAATTAGTGTTATTTTTTAATTAAATTCCGGATATTCCTTTTATAATACGGTTATATGGGAATAATTGATAACCTATATCGTCCGATCTCAGAAATATTGGGAATGAAAAATAAATCCCGCTTGAAGAATAAAACTAAGGCAAATGTTTCTCTTCGAAAGATTAAGCCCAAAAAGAAGAATGTTCCTAGGCCGGCAAAGACTATAACCAAGAAGAAAAATAATTCTCCGGTAATTTTATCGTTAGTTAGTAAAATATTGCCTAAAAAGCGGCAATCAAAGGCAAAAAGACAAATTGTTAATAAAAACGCAAATGTTAAAGTTAAGGTCGCTGAGACTAAGCTTTTGGAAATCGGAGAAATCACGCATTTCTTCTCTAAGATAAGTGTGGTTGTGCTAAAGGTGACGAAAAATCCAGTTGCAGTAAATGATAGAATTATGATTAAAGGCATTAGTACTAACTTTGCTCAGGAAGTAGATTCATTGCAGGTTGAGAGTGTTGATGTTAAAAGTGCTAAAAAGGGGCAGTTGGTAGGGCTAAAGGTAATAAAACCAGCCAAAGAGAAAGATAAGGTGTATAAAATAATATCATAGCCTCGCTGTACAAGGTCGGGGGCTTATGATATATTTTAATTAGGTGTTAATACAAGTTAAAGGAATTGGGATGAAATTTATTAATATTGAAAAGGCACAAACTGCGGTTGAATTTCTGCTTCTTTTCGCGGCAGTAATTCTTGTCCTTGTTTTTGCTTTTGCCCCCCGCGGGTTTATTACTAACTCCATAAACAGTGCAATGGAAGATAGTATTGACGGCATTAAGAATATGGCGGACGGAGTTTGTTATGACTCTGATGGTAATCCGTGTTAACGAAACTTTGCTTTTGTCATATAAAGCATATCAGCTATAAACAATAAAACATAATTTCTTGAGAAAAGAGGAAGAATATGGCGGCGAAAATTGCTTTGGCTAAAAAAGAGAAGGATTTAATCCGGCGTTATCTCGTTTGGTGTTATAAGGCGACAAAAGAATCTTTGGATCGCATTGATAGGTATTTTACCCAGCATGAAGTGGATAAATTTGTTTTAAAAGAACTTACGAAAACCCGCGAATATGCATCCAAAGATAAAAACGCAAAATATTTTGAGCTGGTGCAAAGTTTTATCTTTTATATGGACAAAAAATATCTTAACGCTCAAAGAGAGAAATTTGAAGACAGCAATAATTCGATCGAAACTCCGAATTATAAATATTTACAAAATAGGCTTAACGCGATAGAAAAAGCTATTTGCCATTTTTTGGGTAAGCCGGAGCTTGATAAAATTAATAAGCTTTATGAAGAAGAGATGACAAAGAGAATTTTTGAGGCAAGGGAGCATAAATAAAAATATATAAAGACTTTTACAATCTCTTTTTAATAGATTGTCGTTTCGCTTCTCGTAATGACAAATAATTAAAAATGGCAAAAATGGTGTAAATAGTGAAATTAACGGTTGTAACTTCTTAAGCGGTCTTTCTGCATCTGCTTTAATCTTTCCTGTTGGTCTTTGAGGGCTTGCATCCGGTCTTTTTGGTTGGTAATCATGGTTGATGTTTGTCCGGTTGTTTCTTTTTGCTGCTCGTAGGCGCGCATTTTGTCATTATGGGTGTCTTGAAACTTATCGGCTTGATATTTTGTATCTCTTATTCGTTTCTTTTGCTCCGACATATTATCGGAAGAATCCAAGGGATCTTGGTTGGCTGATGAGATAGCGCCTTTAATAAACTTTGTAAAGACCGAAAAGGCGACAGCGACAACAACAACTCCCGCAATAAGTAATATTAAACCATCAGAATCTTTAGCCATAAGATAAGTATAAAACAAAAAATAGGTATCGAGAAGCAATTTCCTTAAAAATGATGTTAGTGCGGTATTTTCTTGTTATAATTAAAAAAATGAAAAATAATTCTCAAATATTATTCCTGGCCTTGTTCGTCTTTTTCTTCTTTCGCGGTGTTTTGATATTATCCGCCGAGGAAATAACAAAGCCTATTAGCGTTTTTGTCGAGGGGAAAGAATATAAATCAATTAAAGCGTACAAAAAAGAGCAGATGAAGGAGCTTTTGATTGAGACCATGAGCAATGATGCAAAGGCAGAAGAAGCGCTTAACCTTAATAATACGGTAAAAGATTTGCCTCAGGATAATTTGCGGGATGTTCAATTGGATGAAATAAAACAGATTTTGGCTGATCTTTTAGCCGAGAAAAAGACGAAAGACCGGAATATTGAGAGTGATTCTCCGTCCTTGCTAAATGAAAAGAATGTTACTGCTGATTGGAAAACAATTGATATCGTGCCAAACGCCAATTATGAAGATAAAGCTTTACTTGAAGAAATAAAAAAGAAAAATGAACAACAAACAAAAGAATAAATTGTTTAATCCTAAAGGAAGAAGTTCAAAATTAGATTGTAATTTTATTTTAATTGTTCTATTTATCGTGGGAATTAACCTTCAGCCATTTTTTCTTGTTGGGAAAATAAACCTGTTCGAATTGGGCATTTATTTGCCCGGTATTCAATCGGTATTCGAGGGTAAGATCCCGTACCGCGATTTCTTTTATTTGCGCGGGCCAATGGAAATATATTTTCCGGCATTATTTATGCGCGTATTCGGGAATAATGTCTTTAACCTATCGCTTTATTTCTATCTCTCTGCAGTTGCGGCAATAATTCTTTTTGTTTTCCTGGCGAAACATATTTTTAAAACCCGTTATTTCCTTTGGTTATTAACTTTAATCTTAATTGCCCGTACTTTTCCGCGGGTGGTATTCACTTTCTGGGGTGGGATGAGATTTGTCCTGGGAGCGGTATTCTTGATTTTTTTGTCGCGTTATTTAATTAGAGGCAAGAAGCGCGATGTTTTTACCGCCGGAATTGTTTCAGCCTTAGCGTTATTAACTAGTATAGATGTGGGGATTTCTTGCGTTTTTTCGCTATTTTTAATTTTGTTGATATTTGAGTTTTTCTACAAAAAGAGCGTAAAAGGTTTTCTTGATTATTCAATATGCTCCTGGAGCGGATTTTTGCTTACTCTAATAATTGCGTTTACATATCTTTATTCTAACAGCGCTTTAAGTAGTTATTTTGATTCGACTTGGAGCGTTATCTCTAATCTGCAAAATACTTTTAATAGCGCTTTAGAAAATGATACCCCGAATACTATTCTTGAATTTATCCGGGCGTTAATCCCCGGAAGCGATCATTTTAAATATATAACGCCGGTTTACCTTTATTTGATTTTTAGCGTTTATTTTATTCGAAAATGGCGAAGGGATTCGCTGAAACTTGAGAGTTTCTGTTGCCTGGGTATTGTTTTTTATGGAATTGTTTTATATGCCTTATCTTTTCGTATTGTTGAAGGCTCGCAATTTGAGATGGCGCTTCAGCCGGAGAAAATAATCCTTTTCTTTCTTTTGGAAGAAGTTTTTGTTTATCTGCTTGGAGTTAAGCATAAACTTGTTTCTTCCGTAAATAATAAGGGGATAGGGCGGATATCGTTTAATCTTTTGGGCACAAAGAAAATAGTTTTAATTAATATATTCTTCCTAGTAGTTTTCATGTCGAGTATATGCTATTCAATCGCTCGTTTTAGCCATCGTTTTCCGGCTTGGCAATTAGTGCAATATCGGCTGCAGAATAAAGATATTGCCCGGTTAAACCCTTTGAATGATCAACCGGCCGGAAAAGCGGATGTTTTGAAACTGGAGGGATTAATATTGCCTATTGACCAGGCCGAAGATTTCTCTTTGGTCAAAAAATATATTGAGGCAAATACTAATGCGGCTGATAAGGTTATGTGTTTTGATGAGCTAGGTATTTATAATTATATTATCGACCGGCCTTTTGTCGGAAGGTTTCCGATGGTTACCTTTACTTGGCTTAATGAAGAATGGCATGAAGAGTTCTTGAGCAGCCTTAAAAAAGACCCTCCCAAAATGGTTTTATTGGATAAAAACTTGCCAAATTGGTTTGAGGATATATACTTTAGGAATCAAAATAACCGCCGCAAATATGATGAAGTCTTAAATTTTGTTGATTTAAATTATCGTTTGGCTTATCAAACTAATGGCATTTTGATATTAAGGCAAGAATAATTTGTCGTCCACATATAAGCCAGCTTAAGCTTAGAGGCAGCCATTTTAATTCCTTGACTTAATTTTAGGTGGATTGTATAATAGCGCACCAAAAATAGGAAATAATATTTATAAGTATAATTTTATATAATTAATAAGGAGGAACAGAAATTGGTTTTATTGAAGGCAGAAAAAGTAGAGGTAATTGATAATTACAAAATTCACTCAAAGGACACTGGTTCATCAATCGTTCAGGTTGCACTGTTGACCTACAAGATTAATCATCTTTCCGAGCATTTAAAGGACCACAAAAAAGACTTCCATTCTCGTCGAGGATTATTAATAATGATTGGAAAAAGAAGGCGCCTTTTAACCTATCTAAACAAGAAAGATCCGCAAAAATATCAAGAAACCCTTGATAAATTAAACTTGCGTAAATGAGACAATTATGAAATTATGCAAAATTGAAGTCCCCTTTGGTGCGCAGAAACTGGTTATTGAAACTGGTAAATTAGCAAAACAAGCCAATAGTGCGGTAACTGTAAGCTTAGGTGGTACAACGGTATTGGTTACTGTTTGTATGTCAAAGAAGATTAATGAAGAAATTGATTACTTTCCTTTGATGGTGGAATATCAAGAAAAGACTTATTCGGCCGGGCGTATCCCCGGAGGCTTCTTTAAAAGAGAAGGTCGTCCTACTCAGAAAGAAATTCTAACCTCACGCTTGATTGACCGTCCGGTCAGGCCTTTATTTCCTCAAGGTTTTTATAATGATGTGCAAATTGTAGCGACAGTTTTAAGCAGCGATGGCGAGAACGATCCGGATGTTATGGCTATTGTTGGCGCGTCAGCGGCATTACATATTTCTGATATTCCTTTTAACGGGCCGGTGGGAGCAGTTAGGCTTTGTATGATTGAAGATAGCTTTGTTTTAAACCCTACTTATGCACAGCGTCTGAATGCTCAACTGGAATTAGTTGTTGTTGGCCTAGAAAAAGGCATTGTTATGATTGAAGGCGAATCAAAACAGATTCCAGAAGCGAAGGTAAAAGAGGCTTTAGAATTTGCTTTTAATGCGTTACAGCCAATCAGAGAAGTCCAGAATGAATTCCGCAAAAAAGTCGGTTTAGAAAAAGGGAAAGTCGAATTATTCAATTCTCCCGTAGAATTAAAGGTGAAACTTCAGCAATTAGTCGGAAAAAGATTAGAGCAGGTTTATAAAATTGCCGATAAGTTAAGCCGGGAAGAAGAAAGAAATAATCTTATTAAAGATTTAACTAAGGATTTATCCGTTTACTCGGACTTTAAGATCAAGGGCAATGAAATAAACGCCAATGATATTGTCAAAGTTTTTGATGAGCTTGAATATGACCATGTCCGGCATTTGATTTTTAATCATCAGATGCGCGCCGATGGCCGAAATCCGAAGCAAATTAGAGAAATTACTTGTGAGATCGATGTCCTTCCGCGTACACACGGAACGGGGCTCTTTACCCGCGGACAAACACAAAGTTTAGCGGTTGTTACGCTGGGTACTAAAAAAGATGAGCAGTTAATTGAAGGATTAGAAGGGGTTAATTATGAGAATTTTATGCTGCATTATAATTTTCCTTCTTTTAGCACCGGAGAAACCAAACCTTTACGTGGACCGGGAAGGCGCGAAATAGGCCACGGTGCTTTAGCCTGTAAAGCCTTAAAGAATGTTTTACCGGGAAAAGATAAATTTCCTTATACAATCAGAGTTGTGTCTGAAATATTAGAATCAAATGGTTCGTCAAGTATGGCGAGCGTCTGTGCCGGATGTTTAAGTTTAATGGCCGCTGGCGTTCCGATTACTGATACTGTTGCCGGAATATCCGTTGGGCTTGTTACTGAAGGCGAGAAGTTTTATCTTTTAACCGATATTATGGGATTAGAAGATCATTTTGGCGATATGGATTTTAAAGTTGCCGGAACCAGAAAAGGTATCAATGCTATACAGCTTGATATTAAAGTCAACAGCATTCCTTTAAAAGTATTAACCGCTGGTTTAGACCAAGCCAAAGAAGCCCGCATGGAAATCTTAAATAAGATGGAAGCTGTTATTTCTCGTCCGAAAAGTGATTTATCCGAATATGCTCCGAGGATTCTAACCATACAAATTCCGACGGATAAGATTGGCGAGGTTATCGGGCCCGGAGGAAAAGTTATTAAAAAGATTATCGAAGAAACCCAATGTGAATCAATAGATATTGAAGATGACGGTACTGTTTTAATCGCGTCTTTAAATAAAGAATCAGGTGAAAAGGCTTTACGATATGTTCAAGGAATGATTGAAGAGCCGCAAGTTGGGAAAATTTACGACGCTAAAGTTGTTAAGATCGCTAATTTTGGCGCTTTCTGCGAATTTTTACCAGAGAAGACAGGGCTGGTCCATATTTCGGAATTCTCCAGCAGCTATGTTAAGGATTTAAATACTGTGGTTAAGATTGGGGATACTTTTAAGGTCAAGATTATTGAAATTGACCAGATGAAAAGAGTAAATTTAAGCAAAAAGCAGGCCGAAGAATAAACTTTTGAATTGTCCGGTGTTGATACAATAACTCAATAACACCAAATTAGAATATACTAGCCTTATGAAGCAAGAGCATATAAACGAAATAAAAGCTATCATAATTCTTGCCATCGGCATGATTGTTCTTGCGAGTTTAATCTCATTTGTTCCCGACGATCTTTCTTGGTACACGTCTTCTCCAAATTTTCCAGCGCATAATTTAGTCCGGATTACCGGCGCTTATATCGCCGGAACTTTACTTTTCTTATTCGGGTACAGCTCCTATGTTTTGGTTTTATTCCTTTTCTGTTTTAGCTGGATTAAGTTCTCATCAAATAGAGAATTACCTTTCACAATTACAAAATTAATTTCCAGTATAATACTTTTTGGTGTGATTAGCTCTTTGTGCAGTTTGATTGGGGCGAGAGAAACAGTAGCCCAAGTGCATCGCGGAGGAGTTATTGGTTATATCTTCTCGACATTTTTATATCGTTATTTAGGTTATGGCGCGTATGTTTTTCTTTTAATGATCGGTTCGGCCACCTTTATTATTACCGGCGAATTGTTAATTACCCCGATAATCCTTAAGATATTTGACACCTTCCGGGGGATTTATGACGGGATGGTAGGTAACGAGAGAGTAAAAGATAAAAAGCCGGTTTTAAAGCCAAAGATAAATGTTGGCACGGTAACTAAAGATTTGTCGCCAAAAGACAAGGCCGAGGCGCTTAAAGCCAAGATTAAGAAAAATTTAGAAGATGATGAAGAAGATGAAGTGGAAGCTGATGAAATGAAAAAAGCGGCAATTAAAGATGTTAAGCCAAAAATAAAAATTAATCAGCCCAAAGAATCTGATTATAAAGAGAAGGAAAATGCTAAAGAAGCCGCGAAGGAAGAAAGGTCATTTAGCGATTATCAATTGCCTTCTTTGAGTTTATTGTCCGACCCGCCTAAGATTTCAACTGACAAAGTGGAAGTAGATTTAATGAATAGCGCTAAACATCTTGAGCAGACCTTAGCTGAATTTGGCGTCGAGGCTCGGGTGGCAGATATTGAACGGGGGCCGGCTATAACCCGTTATGAATTAGAACCAGCTCCTGGTGTTAAGGTCCAAAAATTTACTTCACTTGCGGATGATATCGCTTTAGCGATGCGGGCCGCAACAGTACGCGTTGTTGCTCCGATTCCGGGGAAAAGCCGTGTCGGAATCGAGGTCCCTAATTCATCTTCCGCTACGGTTTATTTAAAAGAAGTTTTATCCAGCAATGAATTTCGTTCGGTTAAATCAAAGGTTACCTTATCCTTAGGAAAAGATGTTGCCGGTAATCCTATAATTGCCGATTTATCCGAAATGCCGCATTTATTAATTGCGGGTACAACCGGATCGGGAAAAACTGTTTGCGTTAACAGCATTATTATGTCAATGCTATTTAATGCGACCCCAGATGAGGTTCGTTTTATCATGGTTGACCCTAAAATGGTCGAGTTGGCGCAATATAACGGTATTCCGCACTTACTTGCTCCGACGGTAACCGACCATCAGAAAGCTTCAGCAATTCTTAATTGGGTTGTGGGGGAGATGGAAAATCGTTATAAAAAATTATCGCAGAATAGCGTAAGAAATATTCAAGGATATAATGAGAAGGTCGGAAAAATGCCTTATATCGTTGTTTTAATTGATGAGTTGGCGGACTTGATGCAGGTTTCGGCAAAAACAGTTGAGAGTGCGATTACCCGTTTAGCGCAGTTGTCCCGGGCGGTTGGAATACACCTTATTTTAGCTACTCAACGGCCCTCGGTTAATGTTATTACCGGTGTAATTAAAGCTAATTTTCCGGCGAGAATATCTTTTAAGGTTGCCTCCAAGGTTGACTCGAGGACAGTATTGGATATGAACGGTGCTGAAACATTATTGGGAAAAGGGGACCTTCTTTTCTTTAAGCCTGGTGATGCCAAACCGACCCGCGGGCAATGTAGCTATGTCAAAGATGATGAAATTGCTAATGTAATAAAATTTATTAAAGAACAGCAAGAGCCGAATTACGATGATACAATTTTAACGCAGCAAAAGAATGCCGCAATTTACGGAGATGAGCCGGTCGATGAGTTTTATGATCAAGCGGTAAAGCTCGTAATTGAAACTAATCAAGCCTCGGTCTCGATTTTGCAAAGGCGCTTGCGCTTAGGATATACCCGGGCAGCGAGATTAATTGATATGATGGAACAACGCGGTATGGTCGGGCCATATTGCGGAAGCAAGCCACGCGAAATATTAGTCGACCGTGAACAATGGTTGCTAGAAAATATGAGTGCTAAAGATGAACAGCCAAAAGAATGAAAATAAAATAGCTGAGAGTACTCCGGAGAAAAAAGAAGCGAAATCTTCAAGAGCTAGCGATAATCCGGGAGCAATCTTAAAACAAAAAAGGTTGGCTAAAGGTATCCCAATTGAGACGGTGCATGAGGCGACCAAGGTGCCATTAGATGTTTTGCGGGCAATTGAAGAGGGTTATACGGTTAAGGTTCTCTCGCCTTTTTATTTTAAGGGATTCTTGAAGATTTACGCGAATTATCTGGAGGTTAATTACGACGAGATATTGCGTGAATACGAAAAGAAACAATCTGCCAAGAAAGTCGAACAAAAAGATTCCAGGCCTAAAAGAAATCTTTGGCAGGATATAAGCAAAGCTTTTGACCGGGAAAAGCAAATACAGGTTTTAACTTTAATTGGGGTAATTATTGCGTTATTTGTGTTTGTTAAAGTGGTTTCAGCGGTCGTGAATAAAATTAAATCGGTTAAAAAAGAGAGAGTTAGCGTAGCAAAGCCTATTAAAAAGAATAAAAAGCAAGAAGATAAAAAAGTAAAAAAGGATACATCGGATAAAAAAGAAGAAAAGATAGTTGAAAAGAAAGAAGCCGTAAAAAAACTTGAGGAAGCTCCGGTTGTACCAATAAAAGAAGAGTCGAATGTTGTGGCCAAAGCCGAAGAAATAATAGCCAAGAATCCTCAGCCTGAAAATTCAAACGCAGCCTCAGAACAAAAAGAAACCACTCCCGAGAAAGTAAATAAAAAGATTACACTTACTGTCCGCGCTAAGAAAACTACCTGGATGACGGTTAAGCAAGACGGGCAAGTAGTATTTAGGTCGACGTTAAAGTTAGGTACTGTTGAGACTTGGATGGCTGATAAATCGATTGAATTGTCAGGAAAGAATATTTCCGACCTTGAGTTGGAATTAAACGGCAAATCAATCGGTGTCTTAGGTAAAAAGAGCCGCCAAGCCAATACAATTGTTATTACCAAAGACGGCCTTTCGGTAGTCCAATAATCTTCCCATGCCTAAGAATAAGAATAATGATTCAAAAAAGGTTAGCATTATTAATTTGGGTTGCGCCCGCAACCTGGTTGATTCACAGAAAATATTAACCTCATTTGTTAACAAAGGCTATTCTATATCCTCGGATAATCAAGCGGAGGTGGCGATTGTCAACACCTGCGCGTTTATTGAACAAGCGAAAAAAGAATCTATTGATACTATCCTGGATTTAATTGCGTTAAAGAAACAAGGTATAATAAAAAAGATTATTGTCGCGGGCTGTTTATCCGAGCGTTACAAGGAAGTTTTACAGAAAGAATTTAAAGAAGTGGACTCGATCGTCGGTGTGAAGAAGCTTGATAAGAATGATAAGCCGGAGGATATTTTACTTACTCCCAGCCACTATGCCTATCTTAAAGTTTGCGAGAGCTGTTTTAATAAATGCAGTTTTTGTGTTATTCCGAGCATTAAAGGAAGATTTGCCTCGCGCACTATTGAATCAGTTGTGGATGAGGTAAAATCTTTAGATAAGAGAAATGTTAAAGAAATTAATGTTATTGGGCAGGATATTACCTGTTATGGGATGGATTTGTATAAAGAAAAAAGCCTAAGTAAGCTTCTTAAGAAGATTATTCCGGTTACGAATAATATTTCTTGGATTAGGTTGTTGTATTGCTATCCGGCGCATATTACCGATGAATTGATAGATTTTATTGCAAGCGAAAAGAAAGTTTGCAAATATTTAGATATTCCACTGCAGCATATTAATAACCGGATTCTTAAGGCTATGAACCGCCGCCATGACAAAGACTCAGTTTATGAGTTAATTAACAAAATAAGAATGAGAATACCTGACGCTATTTTAAGGACAACGATGATCGTGGGTTTTCCCGGCGAAACTGAAGATGAGTTTGCCGAACTTTTAGATTTTACTAAGGAAATTAAATTCGACCGGCTGGGAGCGTTTACATATTCGCAGGAAGAAGGAACAAAAGCTTTTAATTATCCCGGGCAGTTGCCTGAGAAGGTGAAACAAGAGAGATACGCGAGGCTCATGGCGGTTCAGAAAGTAATTTCGCAGGAGTCGTTAAAGAAATTCGTTGGCAAGAAATTGACAGTAATAATTGACGAGAAAGAAAAAAAAGATGATGATATCTATATCGGGCGAAGCGAATATGATGCTCCGGAAGTTGACGGTGTTGTTTATGTAAGAAGTAAAAGGGCGTTAAAGGTTGGGGAGTTTTATAAGGTAAGAATAAATGATTCTTACGAATATGATTTAATGGGAGAGAAAATTTGAACCTGCCGAACATTTTAACAATGCTAAGAATCGTATTGGCATTTCTCTTTGTTGCCTTGATTTATCCACAGGGAATTGGCTTTAAGATCGCTGCCAGTATTGTGTTTATAATTGCCGCTTTAACCGATTATTGGGATGGGTATTATGCGAAAAAACTCAACATTATTACAAATTTCGGTAAAATAATGGATCCAATTGCCGATAAGGTTTTGATTTTGTCGGCTTTTTTTGTTTTTGCGCAAATTGAAATAATCGATTTATGGATGGTGGTTTTGATTGCCTTAAGGGAGATTTATATAACAGTATGGCGCTTGATAAATATTAGGAATAAAGTTTTTGTAGCGGCAGAAAAATTGGGGAAGCTAAAAACGGTGATGCAAATTAGTGCGATAATTATTATTTTAGGATTCTTAATTTATATTGAAGCTGGATTAGCAAGAAGTTTCAGCTATTATGTTATTGCTTTGTGGCAATTAATTATATTTCTTTTGATGGTTATTGTTGTTTTGATTACTATAATTTCCGGAATGACGGTATTAATAAACAATAGAAGAGTTATAAAATGATAAATAAGCTAGCAAAAATGGTTGCGACATTCTTTTACGTCGGATATTTGCCGGCTGCTCCCGGAACAATTGCCAGCCTTTTAGGGCTTTTTTTGTATATCATTATTATGGGCAACACGGTTGTTTTGTTATCGACGATAATTGTTGTAATCCTATTAGGGTTCTTATTGTCCGGTAAGGCTGAGAAATCTTTTGGGATGAAAGACCCGGGCTGCATTGTCATTGATGAAATCGCCGGAATACTCATTTCTTTAATCTTTCTTCCTGTCCAATTCAATGTTTTAATAACTGCATTCTTTTTATTTCGGGCGTTTGATATGTTCAAGATTTATCCGGCTAATAAATTGGAAAGCTTAGGCGGGTCAATGGGGATTATGATGGACGATATTATGGCCGGAATCTACACGAATATAATCATGCAGGTTGCTTTAAAAATAGTATTTTAAGGAAATATTGTCCAAATGTTTAGTAAAATACTTATTTTCCTTCTAGTTGTCATATCGCTGGTTGTTATTGTTTTTTCCTTTTATCTCCAAATTCCGCTGGTATTGTTATTAAAATATATTATGAATAGCCTTTACCCGCGGGAACATGTGAATGGATTTCTTGGGCATAGCAAATATGTTTATTTAGCGGTTTATTTGATTGTTATTATGTGTTCTTTTTATTTTATTCTTAGAAGGCACTGCTTAACAAAAGTTAGTATTCGAGAGGCAATCTTTAACATAATCCTAGCATTCTTCTTCATTATTTCTGCCTTCCAGTTTGTTGGCCGGGCCGTAAGTTTAAAAAAAGATATTCAAAAGCGAGATTATCTTTCCAAAAACAGTTCTGTTGAAAAGGTTATTTTCGGATTCCCGTATTCTTTTGCAATAGAAGCGAAAAAACACCTGCCTAAAACTTGTAAAGCCGCAATAATATCGGACTCTAATTTTTCCGATGATTTATCGATGACCAATCATAGAATTTTAATTTATTTTATGCTGCCGGTTAATATCCGATCGCATGAGAAAAACGATAATCCGGATTGTGTAATTTTATTTATGAAAAAGAATGCAAAAGAACATATTCCGGAAGGATACTTAATAAAATACCAATATGATGAAAATAATTTAGTGGCATTGAGAGGGGATTTATTTTGATAGATTTGCTTAATTTGACAATAAGCTTATTCTTGCCTTGGTTATTGGGGTATCAGCTTTTAATGTTAATTTTAGGAAAGAATAAATTTAACTTACCAGTTACAGTATCTTTATCTTATGGCTTGGGAATGGGCTCTTGGGCATATATTATGTTTTTGTTGGGGATGTTTAATGTCCAATATACATTATTCAATTTGTATATTGTCTATATTATTGTTTTAATGGTAATTTTATTTCTAAAATATATTTATTTAGAACAACCTAAGGATAAAGGTAAATGCCAAGAGCTTTTTAGTTTAGATGGTAGTTTGGTCTCGAAAAATGATAACTTGCTCAAAAAAGCGGCGATATGTTTACTTCTTTTTTATGTTTATTGTAATTTTATTTTTATATTTGTTAAAACTTTTGTTTTTCCGGTTTATAC
>JAKLDK010000002.1:52512-57561 GCA_022703565.1 Candidatus Omnitrophota bacterium | reverse complement strand
AATTAATGATTATGCTGGTTTTACCGCTATCGATGATTCTTATGATGAAGAGCTAGATGAGGATTCAGCAATGTTGGCCGAGTTTGACGATGGAACAGTTGTTGATCGTTCTCAATTCCTGAAGGTTTATTCATCGCTAAAGAAGTTTTTAAGTGAAGGGGCTGAGGGCGTGCAAACCTTAAGAGAACTACTTAATAAATCACAAAATCCTGAATATCAAATATATGGCGCTAGTACTCAGGCCTATCGTGAAAAAGTAATAGCGAGATTAATTAAAGATGGATTATTGGAAGCCGATGGCTCTATGAATGATGCTGTTAGTTTGATTGTTAGTAAAACAATCAGAGTAATAATGCCGACAGGTGACCGCAAGGGAATTACCGTCGGGCTAAACTTTCCTAAGATGGTTGCGCTTACAGGAAATTTTGATCCGGCGATGATGAGTGTTGCCCGGGCGCAGTTGTATTCTGAAGAGATTGATAAAGTTATTGAAGGTCTTGAATCCAAAGAGCCAAAAGAATTAATGAAAGATGTTGGTTTGGAGCCAAAAGGGTTTGTTTTCTGGGAAGATTTGTCTAGTAAAGTTAAGGCCCATTATTTCGACGGACCAATTACTGATGGTACCGATGAAGTAAATAGAACGAGAATTATTTTAGATATTGCCAAAACTATTGCTAAGGAATCAACGCCTTGGACTTTTGATTTTCTGTTTAGCCAAGCAAAACCGGATCCTAATATGATCTTAAACCGTCCGGATGATAGAGAGATAACAGCAGTAGTCCTTCTTCCACATCGGGATACTCAAAGTGTTAATCCTGAAGAATTCAGGCAGGTTGTTTTAAGATTATTAAAAGAGTATAAAAAACGATATGAGGCTTATGCCAGCGCTGCAGAAGCTAAGGCAGCTGCTGATCCGGCGATGCTGAGTGTAGCCCGGGCGAGATTATATGCAGAAGAAATAGAAAGAATCATTGGTTATATAGGGGTAACAAGTAAAGAAGAATTACTGAAGACATTTGGCAGAAGTACAGGAATTGCTTTATGGCAGGATACAAAACATCCTGTTTACGCAAATTTTATTACTCAAGAAATTACAGATGATAATAACGCTTTAAATAGAAGAAGAATTGGATGGGATATTGCTAAAACAATAGCCGAAAATTTATTTGGCACTTTCGCTTTCCCTTATAGCGAAGAATATCCTAATGATACCATGACAACAGCTATCTTAGTAGTGTTGCCTAGTGATGTTAATTTTGCAAGAGCAAGAACGCGGATTTTAAAAGCGCTTGTTGATTATGGCAGAAGGTATCAAGCTTATGTTCGCGGAGGAAAAGGGATTCTGGTTCGAGAGGTAGATCCGGCGATGCTGGCTCCGGCCGCGATTGTTGATTTCTTTAGTGGCCATAGGTGGGTTAATGATAGTAATCGCGCTGAGGTTGAAGCGGCGGCAGAAGATGTAAAATTGAAATCGGGAGACCTTGGTCCGACGTTAGCAATTCTTAACGGAGTTAAATCTCGTATTCCGGCGGCAAGATTAGCTGACCCGGCTGAAGCAGAGGCGATTGTTGGGACAGTATTAAAAACAGCTGGTGAGCGAAATGTTTTGAGAGGACGCGAAGCGCTCTATCGGGCTTTATTGAAAGCAGCTTTTCAACCGGGTGTTGGCGCTGACCAAAGCATGCTTGCTAATGCTGATTATGCAAGGAAAAGATTTATAGCGCATAAATGGATTAACTTTGAGAATCAAGGGGAAGTGTTACGCTTGTTAGAAGCAGTAAACTGGAAAACGATAACGACCATTGATGTTGGCTGGCTTACTCAATCATTGGCAGAGGCCGGGGATGTTACGGCTGAGAACTTTGTTGAGAAATTAAATTTTCAGCTTGGTGAATGGTTTGGTGCCGCCACAACCACACCCCTTGGCGGTATCAACTTAAATCCGCAGATTTTTGATTTGCAGATTAAGCGCGACGGACAAGGCGTGCCGCTTCCGGTAAGCGAACAGCAAATTCAAAATATTAATATTCAAGGGTTTGTTCCGATAATTATTAATATAACGCCTATAAATAATCTGCCTTTGCTTTTAGGCGTTGCCGATACAGATGAAAATCCGGTTGATTTATCGTATAATCGTGAAAAAGATAAATATAATCGCATAGAGAAGTTTATTTTAGCGAAGAATTAAATATTTGTAGTAAGTCTCAAGTCACAGGCCACAAGTCACAATGCTAAATTGTGTTTTGTGGCCTGTTTTTTTGTGACTTGCGAATGGTGTTCTATGACCACAAATTCTTGCAATGTTATCTTCCAAAAAAAGCTTTTAATATCCTCTTTTTGATGGTATCTTATTAGAAAATTATCTGCTTATAATATTAATATTAATTAATATATATAGAAAGTTTCCTATCGTATGGTTAACTTGGGCCTAATTGGTTGCGGTTACTGGGGACCGAATCTGCTGCGCAATTTCTTATCCTGCAATAATTGTAAGGTTAAAAAAGTAGTTGATTTAGATGAAAAAAACCTTAAATATGTCAATGATAAATACCCGGATATAATTACTTCTAAGAATTATAAGGATGTTTTTAAAAAAGATATTGATGCTGTAATTGTTGCGACTCCAGCCCGGACACATTTCAATTTTGCCAAAGAGGCAATTGCTAGGGGTAAGCATGTATTCGTCGAGAAGCCTTTGGCCATGAAATCAAAAGAAGCAATTAAACTAATAGAATTAGCTAAGACAAAAAAAGTTAATTTGATGCCAGGGCACACTTTCGAATATAATGAAGCGGTGCGCGAATTAAAGCGTCAGATTAATTCCGCTTCGGTTGGTAAGCCATATTATTTGTACTCACAGCGCCTTAACTTTGGAATTGTTAGGGAAGATATCAACGCCCTTTGGAATTTAGCGCCGCATGATGTCTCCATTCTTAATTATTTACTTGGAAGCATGCCGCAGACGGTTTCCTGCAAGGCCCAGGCATTTTTGCAAAAGGGAATTGAAGATGTAATTTTTATGACGCTGCATTATCCGAAAGATGTGTTAGCCCATGTGCAGGTAAGCTGGCTTGATCCTAATAAGGTTAGGCGCTTGACTGTTGTGGGGAGCGAGAAAATGCTTGTGTATGACGATATGGCTGATTCTAAAATCCAAATATTTGACAAGGGGTTTACAAAGCAGAATATTAAAGAATCATTGGGCCCGTATGATGATTTCGGAAAATACCAGCTTATAAAACATGCGGGTGACGTGATTCTGCCTAAGATAAACTTTGTTGAGCCGCTGAAATTAGAATGCCAGGAATTTGTGGATTGCATTGCTGAAGGCCGGAAGCCTCTGACCGACGGAGAAAATGGCTTAAGGGTTGTTCGAGTTTTGGAAGCTGCGCAAAAATCAATTGAAAATAACGGAAAAAATATAATTATAAAATAATAGAAAGAATAGGGAATTTTTATGATACCGCTAGTAGATTTAAAAAAACAATATTTATCAATTAAGGGCGAAATGGATGCCGCTATTTCTGATATCCTAAACCGCACGGCTTTTGTTGGCGGAAAAGATTTAAAGGATTTTGAAAGCCAATTCGCGAAAGAGACTGGGGCCAAATATGCTGTTGGTATGGCTTCCGGGACAACCGCGCTTTATGTTGCTTTTAAAGCACTAGGAATAGGATTAGGCGATGAGGTTATTACTGTGCCGAATACTTTTATTGCCACCTCAGAATCAATTACTGAGGCCGGGGCGAAGGTTGTTTTTACTGATGTTGAAAAAGATACATATAATATTGATGTTAAAAAGATAGAGAAAGTAATAACTAAAAAAACAAAGGCTATTGTTCCGGTCCATTTATACGGACAGAGTTGTGATATTGATGGAATATTAAATATAGCCAAGAAGCATAATTTAAAAGTAATTTTCGATGCCTGCCAGTCGCATTTATCGCTTTTTAAGAATGAGCCTATCGGAAAGTTTGGGGCTTGCGTTTGTTACAGTTTCTATCCGGGTAAGAACTTAGGTGCTTATGGCGACGGAGGAATGGCGACGACGAATGACGAGGCTTTAGCTCGCCAGATGTGGATGCTAATTGACCATGGCCGCTGGGGCAAAAAATACGAGCATGATATCGAAGGGTATAATTGCCGGTTGGATACTTTGCAGGCCGCGATACTTAATGTAAAACTAAAATACTTGAAAGATTGGACGGCAAAAAGGCAAGAAGCGGCTTTAAAATACAATAAATTATTGCAAGGCTTAGATATTGTTTTACCGAAAGTTGCTGATTATGCCAGCCATGTTTATCATCTGTATGTGATACGTTTAAAGAATCGCGATAATGTTTTAAAAACACTAAATGATGGTGGTATTGGCGCCGGAGTGCATTATCCGATTGCTTTGCACTTGCAAAAAGCATATGAATATTTGGGTCATAAAAAAGGCGATTTCCCATCTGCCGAGGAATGTTGCGATAATGTTTTATCTTTGCCGATGTTTCCGGAAATAACGGATAGTGAAATAAAAACTGTTGTTGATAGTTTAAAGAAAGCTTTAAGAAAATAAAAAGGATAAAAAATGTATCGAGCTAAGAAAATTGCCTTGGTCATTCCGGCTTATAATGAAGAGCGGTTAATCCGTCCGACATTGCAAAATATTCCACAGACAATCGATAAGATTTATGTGGTTGATGATTGCAGCCGGGACAACATGGCAAGTGTGGTTCAGGAGCTCATGAAGAGCGACAAGCGTATTGAACTTTTACGGCATGCGGTTAATCAGGGGCCGGGAGGCGCGATAATTACCGGATATTTGGAATCAGCTAAAGACAATAATGATATTACTGTTGTGGTCGGTGGGGATCATCAGATGCCTTTAGATGAGGTTGATAAATTCCTGGATCCGTTAATCGACGGCCAGGCGGATTATACCAAAGGAAACAGGTTCTTTGTCCTAGATAAAACCTTAAGTAAAATGCCAAAGCTTAGAATTTTCGGGAATATTTTAATTACGGCCTTAACCAAGATTGCTTAGGATATTATAAGATTATGGAT
>JAKLDK010000002.1:0-52502 GCA_022703565.1 Candidatus Omnitrophota bacterium | reverse complement strand
TCGACGGTTATACGGCAATAACAAAAAGAGCGATTGATATTGTCGATTGGAACCGGGCATATAAACGTTATGGTTATCCGATGGATTTCTTGATCCGGCTTAATGCTTATGGGCTAAAAGTAAAAGATGTCGCCCGTACACCGATTTATATAAAAGGTGAGCGCCAATCGCAAATAAAAGGTTTTAGTTATGCAATAAAAGTATCGCCGATGCTAATCCGTGGATTTTTTTGGCGGATGCTCTTTAAATATGTTTATTTGGATTTCCACCCGCTAGTTTTCTTTTTCTTCTTTGGGATGGTGCTTTTACCGATCGGTGGGATTTATGGGGTATTTCTCGTCTATAAAAACTTTGCATTAAATATTGATGTAACAGGGCCGCAGGCAATATTTTGCGCCTTATCAATTATTACCGGATTGCAATTCTTATTGTTCGGAATGTGGTTTGATATGGAAGTAAGTAGTTAGAAAGTGATAAGTGATAAGTGGTAAGTGGTATGAGAAAAGTGAAAGATAAATGACAGCAGAAAATAAAATATGTAGCCGATGCGTAATGGATACAACTGTACCGGAAATTCGATTTGACGAGAAAGGGGTATGTAATTTCTGTAAGATGCATGATGAGATGGAAAAAGAATTTCCCTTGAATGATAACGGTAAAAAGAAGTTTGAGAAAATAGTTAGACAAATAAAGAAGGCTGGTAAAAAACGGCCTTATGATATTATCGTTGGAGTTAGCGGCGGGCGGGATAGCACTTATGCTTTGTATTTAGCGGTCAGATTAGGATTGCGTCCTTTAGCGGTGCATTTTGATAATGGTTGGAATTCCGAAATTGCGGTAACAAACATCAAGAATGCGACAAACGAGCTAAATGTTGATTTGTACACTTATGTTGTTGATTGGGAAGAATTCAAGGATTTACAGGTATCTTTCTTAAAAGCATCTACCTCTGACTCAGAAATTCCGACGGATGTTGCTATTCACGGGATATTGCATAAAATCGCAGCAAAAGAGAAAATTAAATATTTGGTTTTTGCTCATTCTTTTCGCACCGAAGGAGTAGCGCCTTTAGGCTGGACTTATATGGACGGGAAATATATTGAAAGCGTGCAGAAAGCCTTCGGAAAAAAGAAGTTAAAAACTTATCCTAATATGAAGTTGTGGGATTTCTTTTATTATCGGTTTATCCGCGGGATAAAAGTTGTGCCGCTATTGACTTATGTTGATTATAATCAAAAAGAAGTTGGGAAGATGCTGGAGAAAGAGGTCGGTTGGACTTATTACGGCGGGCATCATCACGAATCCTACTATACTCACTTTTTTCAATCTTTTTATTTGCCGAAGAAGTTTAATATTGATAAGCGGAAAATTGAATATTCCGCCCTAATTCGTACCAAGCAAATGAATCGTGGGCAAGCTTTGGCTGAAATAAGTAAAACCGAATATCCTTACGATGAAGAACTGGTCAAGTATACCAAAAGGAAATTAGGCTTAAGCAACGACGAGTTCGAAGAAATATTAAGCGCGCCGAACAAAACATTTCATGATTACCCCACCTATTATCCGCTGATCGTGAAGTTAAGCTGGTTTATTCGCTTAGGCGCAAAAATGCATCTTGTGCCGAAACATTTATATTTTAAATTTTTAGGATGAGGTGAATAAAAAGTGATTGTAATTGTTGATTACGGGATGGGTAATTTAAGGTCAATTGTTAATACGTTTGAGAAATTGTCTATTAAGGCAATTGTTTCATCCGACATAGGGCAAATCTTATCGGCGGAGAAGATTATCTTGCCTGGTGTTGGGGCGTTTGACAAGGGAATGGATAATCTAGAAAGGCTGGGATTTATTGAGGCCTTGAATAGAAAAGTAATTGTTGAGAAGACTCCGGTATTAGGAATTTGTTTAGGGATGCAGCTTTTTACTATGTCGAGCGAAGAGGGAAACGCACAAGGCTTGGGCTGGATTAAGGGGAAGACAATAAAATTTAAGTTCGATAGCGCACAAGAATTAAAGATTCCGCACGTCGGATGGAATAAGATTATAAAAAAGCAAGATAGTAAATTGCTTGAGGGGATAGGAGAAGACAACCGGTTTTATTTTACCCATTCATATCATGTGGAATGTGAAGACAAAGATAATGTTATTGCTGAAACTGCTTATGGCTATAATTTTGCGTCGGTTGTCCAGAAGGACAATATTTGGGGCGTGCAATTTCATCCTGAAACGAGCCATAAAGACGGGATGGCTTTATTAAAGAATTTCTCAGGAGCGTGTGTTAATGCTACAAGCTAGAGTTTTTCCATGCTTGCTTCTTAAGGGCGAAGGATTAGTTAAGACTATCGGGTTTAGAAACCCGACTTATATCGGAGACCCGATAAATGCAGTAAGGATTTTTAATACCAAAGAAGTCGATGAGCTTCTTTTTTTGGATATAACTGCAAGTGCTGAGAACAGAAGGCCGAACATAGAATTAATTAAAAAGATTTCTGATGAATGTACCATGCCTTTGACTGTCGGGGGCGGAATAAAAACAATTGAAGATATTAATTCATTGCTCAATTCCGGGGTTGAAAAAGTCGCAATCAATACGGCTTTCTTTGATAATCCGCAATTAATAAAGGATGCGGCGGATAATTTCGGCAGCCAGGCGGTAATTGTATCAATTGACGTGAAAAGAAATTGGAACGGAACTTATGAGGTTTACGTCTCATCGGGAACGAAAAGAACCGGAATAAACTTAATAGAATATGTGAAAAAGGCGGAGAATTACGGCGCCGGGGAGATTCTGATAAATTCTATAGACCGGGATGGGACGATGAAGGGGTTTGATGTCAACTTAATTAAGAAAGTAACAGCATCGGTAAATATTCCGGTTATTGCCTGCGGCGGCTGCGGGAAAGTTGAAGATATAAAAGAAGCGGTTACAGAAGGCGGCGCTTCGGCGGTAACTGCCGGGAGCTTTTTTATTTTTCACGGCAAACGCCGGGCAGTATTAATTAATTTTCCGACGAAGAAAGAATTACAGGCTGTTTTAAGCTGAAAAGAAATAATATGAGTTTAAAAATCGTATCAATAGTTGGTGCCCGGCCGCAATTTGTCAAAGCGGCGGCAATAAGCCATGAATTCCTCAAGCACCGGGGTATAACTGAGGTAATAATTCATACCGGGCAACATTTTGACAATAATATGTCGGAAGTTTTCTTTAAACAAATGAAAATACCTCGCCCGAAGTATAATTTTAATATCCATTCTTTACCGCATGGGGCGATGGTTGGGCGGATGATAGAAGAAATAGAAAAAGTATTGCTCAAAGAAAATCCCGACTGGGTTATGGTTTATGGCGATACCAATTCAACTTTGGCGGGTTCAATTGCGGCAAAGAAATTAAATAAGAAGTTGGCTCATGTGGAAGCCGGTATGCGATATTTTGACATGAGAATGCCGGAGGAAACTAATCGGATTGTTGCTGATAGATTAGCTGATGTTTTATTTTGCCCGACCGAAGAGGCGCTTAGGAACTTGGCAAAAGAAGGTTTTAGGGGATTTGACTGCAAAATTATTAAAGTCGGTGATGTTATGGTCGACAGTTTTTATCATTACAAGGCAATTGCTCTTCATGATAAGTCTTATGCTAAAAATATGCCAAAGCAATATGTTTTAGCGACTATTCACCGGGCTTCGAATACTGATAATTTACCGACGCTAAAGGGGATTGTTAGGGCATTAAGTAAAATTAATGAAAAGATTCCGGTTATTTTTGTCGTTCATCCGAGGACAAGAAAGATTATTGAAGAAAATAAATTAAGAGTAAATTTTGCGATGATCAATCCGGTGGGATATTTAGAAATGCTGGCCTTGATGGATAAATCAGCGTTTGTATTGACCGACAGCGGCGGATTACAGAAAGAAGCTTATTTGGCTAAAAAGCCCTGTTTGGTTATTTATAAGAATACTGCCTGGGTTGAGCTGGTTAAGAATAAGTTTTGTTTGGTCACCGAAGTTAACGAGAAGTCGATTCTTAACAAATTTACTCAATTAACAAAATTAAAGGCTAATTATCGAAAAGTAATTTATCCCCAAGGCGCGGCGAAGAAAATTGCCGGATTCTTTTTAAGTGAGGCGAATAAATGACGGTAAAAAGCAGTAAAAAAAGAATTTTGTTCTTTCTGAATCATCCGGCGCATTATCACTTGTTCAAAAATGTTATTAACTCTTTATCGGGAAAATACGACATAAAAGTCGCTATTGTTAAGAAAGATATCTTGGAGGATTTGGTTAAGAAAGAAGGCTGGGATTATGTGAATATCTTCCCGGAAGGCAGAAGAAACAAGAAACTTCCTAAACTTTTTGCCATGATGTTTTATTTGTTTAAGACTGAAATAAGGCTGTATTTATTCGCGCGTAAATTTAATCCCTGTTTAATGGTTGGCACTGAGGGGACAATTGCGCATATTTCATTTTTGCTGGGTAAAAAATCGATTCTGTTTAATGAGGACGACACTAAGGCCACTCCGGAAAATTATTTATTTTATCCTTTTGCGACAAGAATAATTATGCCGCAGTGCTGTGACGTTGGTAAATGGGATAAGAAAAAGATTGCTTACACCGGGTATCAAAAATTAGCTTATTTGCATCCGGCATATTTCACGCCGGATAAAGAAAAGATTAAGAACTTTAATCCGGATGGCGAACGGTATTTTATTATCCGCTTAGCCGAACTTTCGGCCAGTCATGATATCGGTAAAGGCGGAATAAACGATAATTTGGCCGAAGAACTTATTGCCACCCTTGAGAAATATGGAAAAGTATTTATAACGGCTGAACGGCCTTTGATTGAAAAGTTTGAGAAGTATCGAATCAAGATTAATCCGCATGATATTTTTCACGCGATGTACTTTGCGGATATTTATATCGGCGATAGCCAGTCAATGACAATGGAATCGTCCTTATTGGGAACTCCGGCGATTCGGTATAATGATTTTATCGGGCTTATTAGCGTATTGGAGGAGTTAGAACACAAATATGAGCTAACTTTTGGGGTAAAGACTGGTGATAAAAAGAAGTTGTTCGATATTCTGCAGGAATTGCTAAATACTCCGAATTTAAAAAGATTATGGAGTAATAAAAGGGAACGGATGTTGATCGATCAAATTGATGTTTGTAATTTCTATATTAATTGTATTGAAAACATATTAAAGGATGAAAAGAAATAATGAGTAACGTAAATAAAAGAATCGCTATCGTCGGCTTGGGGTATTGGGGTAAGAATTTGGTCCGTAATTTTTCTCAATTAGGAGTGCTTGACACTATTTGCGACCTGGATTCCAAGGCCCTCGCTAAATATAAAAATGAATATAATGTCGTTAAAACTACAACGGAATTTAAAGATGTTATAAATGATAAAAATGTCGATGCTGTCGTCGTTTCTACCCCGGCGGTGACTCATTATAAAATAGTCAAAGAAGCGCTTTTAAGCGGAAAAGATGTTTTTGTTGAGAAGCCCTTGGCTTTGGAAGTAAAAGAGGCGGAAGATTTGGTTAAGATTGTTGATAAAAGTAAAAGAATATTGATGATTGACCACATTTTACAGTATCATCCGGCGGTAATAAAGCTTAAAGAGTTGATTGATAATGGGGATTTAGGAAGAATTCAATATATCTATTCCAACCGGCTTAATATTGGAAAGTTGAGGCGGGAGGAAAATATCCTATGGAGTTTCGCGCCGCACGATATTTCAGTTATTATGTTCTTGATTAGCAAAACTCCTCATAAGGTAACTGCGTTCGGCGAGGCTTATTTGCAAGAAGGAATTTATGATACGACCGTTACCAATTTATCTTTTAGCGATAAATTAAAAGCGCATATTTTTGTAAGCTGGCTGCATCCTTTTAAAGAACAAAAGCTGGTCGTAATCGGAACCAAGAATATGGCGGTGTTTAATGACGTCGAGGAGAAGAACAAACTTGTGCTTTATCCGCACAAGGTTGAATGGGTCGGGCAGATTCCAGTGGCGTCGAAAGCCGAGGCCCAAGTTGTTTCTTTAGAATCAAAAGAACCGTTAAAGGAAGCTTGTTTGCATTTTATTGATTGCATTACCCGCAGGTTGCAGCCAAAAACTGATGCTAAAGAAGCTTTAAGTGTGCTAAAAGTGCTGCAACAAGCCCAACAATGTTTAGACAGGAGTTTATAATGAACATAAAGTTAGTTGATTTGGATCGGCAATACATAAAATATAAAAATGATATCGATAAAAGAATCGCTGAAGTTATTGCTAAAAAAGATTTTATTGGAGGCGCTAGCGTTAAAGAGCTCGAGGGAGAATTGGCTGAATATGTCGGGGTTAAATATGCAATTGGGTGTAATTCCGGAACAGACGCTTTAATGCTTCCTTTGCTGGCCTTAGGGGTTAATCCGGGTGATGAAATAATAACGACAGCTTTTACGTTTATTGCGACGGCGGAAGTTATCGCGCTGCTTAAAGCTAAACCAGTTTTTGTTGATATTAATGAGAAAACTTATAATATTAACCCTGAATCAATTGAAAAAGCCATAACTAAAAAAACAAAAGGAATTATCGGTGTTGATCTTTTCGGCCAATGCGCTGATTTTGATGCGATTAATAATATTGCTAAAAAGAATAATTTATTTGTTATCGAAGATGCGGCGCAATCTTTTGGCGCGCAATATAAAGGAAAAAAAGCTTGCTCTTTAGCTCAATTCGGCTCCACTTCTTTTTTTCCGGCCAAAGCCTTAGGCTGTTATGGCGACGGAGGAATGGTTTTTACTAATAATGATGATTTGTCGGAGCTTATGCGCTCTTTGCGTTCACATGGTTCAGGGAAAGAAAAGTATGATAATGTTCGTATCGGTATGAATTCCAGGCTTGATACTATTCAGGCTGCGGTTTTATTAGCTAAATTAAAATATTTGGATAGTGAGATTGCAAAAAGAAAAGAAATCGGCGCATATTATTCAAACAAGCTTAAGAATAAATTTATTGTTCCGTTCGTTGATAAGAATAGCGACCATATTTTTTGTAATTACTGCATTCGTTGTGATAACCGCGATAAAGAGATAGCTAAGCTAAAGAATAACAAGATTCCGTTTAATATCTACTATCCCAAACCGCTTCATTTGCAGACAGCTTTTTTAAATCTGGGTTATAAACCGGGAGATTTGCCGGTGTCGGAGAAAATTGCCGAGGATATTTTAGCTCTTCCGATGCATCCTTTCTTAATCGAAGAAGAATTAAATTATATAACCGAAACACTACTTTCATAAAGACCTATAATGTGCGGAATTTGCGGAACATTTAGTTATCAAAAAGTTAATCAAGAGGACATCCTTTTAATTAACAGAATGAATGAGATCCAAAGGCACCGCGGGCCTAATGACGAGGGTATGTACAGCAGTGATTTTTGTGTTTTAGGCCATCGCCGGCTGTCTATTATTGACCTTACCTCCGACGGACACCAGCCATTTTATTCCGATGATAAAAGATATATCTTGATTTATAACGGAGAAATATTTAATTATATTGAGTTACGGGAAGAATTAAAAGAAAAGGGGTGGAAATTCCGTACCCAAACTGATACTGAGGTCCTTTTAAAGGCTTATCAGGAATATGGGGAAAAGTGCTTAGCTAAGTTTAACGGAATGTTTGCTTTTGTAATTTATGATACCAAGGATAACTCTCTATTTTTTGCCCGGGATCGTTTTGGAATCAAACCGTTGTATTATATTTTCCTGGGTTCAAAGATTTATTTTGCCTCCGAAATCAAAGCTTTCAAAGCGATAACGGAAATAAAGCTCTCCGTAAACTCTCAATCGGTGTTTGATTATTTAGTCTTTAACCGGACCGACATTTTTTCTGATACTTTTTTTAAAGAAATCAAACGTATTCCTAAGGGGCATTATGGAATTTACAACCATGACGGATTGACGATTAAGCAATGGTGGAACCCTGAGAATTACTTAGGCCAATGCCAAGATTCCATTCTTGTCATAAAAGAAAAAATAAATCAAATTATGAATTCAGCGGTTACCTTAAGGATGAGAAGCGATGTTAATGTCGGGTCGTGTTTAAGCGGTGGGATTGATTCCTCAACAATTTTAGGGATATTAGCTAAAAACGGGTTTATTCATAATGGGTATGCTACTTTTTCTGCGTCTTTCCCGGGGGAAAGATTTGATGAGTCAGGATATGCCGATTTATTAACTGAAAAGTTTAAATGTTCGAATTATAAGGTTTACCCGTCATCGGATAATTGTTTTAATGAGTTACGAAGATTTGTTTATGTCCATGATGAGCCGACCATAAACGCGGCTTATTTCGCGCAGTATGAAGTTATGCGCTTAGCCAAAGAGCATAATGTTACAGTCTTACTCGACGGACAAGGTGCGGATGAGATATTTGCCGGGTATCATTATTTGCACGGATTTCTTTTGTTAGAAATGATCAAGAATAAGAATTATGCAAAGTTTACTTCCAGTTTATTCAGCACGATGTTCCGGCAGCAGCAAATGAACGCTTATCAGACGCTTTTGTTTCAGCTTGTTCCTAAAAAAACAAAAACAATATTATTAAGAAATAAAGCCAGCTATCTGACTCGTGAGTATTTCTCCGAGCATATAAAAGAAAGCATAATTTTTAATAAGTTTTTTGACGCCAATGATTTAAATACCAGCCTAGTGCGGCATTTTCAATATAAGCTGGAGCATCTTTTGCGTTCGGAAGACCGCAATTCAATGGCCTTTTCAATTGAGGCGAGGGTTCCGTATCTTGATTACAGATTAGTTGAATATTTATTTTCAGTCAGCGGAAATTTAAAGATTAACCGCGGGGTTACAAAATATATTCAAAAGCAAGCTTTAGGCCAGTATACAATTAAAGAAATTTTGGAGAGAAAAGATAAGGTTGGGTTTGATACTCCGCAAAATAAATGGTTTAAAGAAAAGCAATGGCAAGACTTGGCAAATGAGGCTGCTCGTGAATTGCTCGAAGAATTTCCCGGAATATTCAATAAGAATATTATCAAAAGAATGAATTCATTTGATGCCTGGAAAATTATTCAATTATTTGTTTGGAAGGATACCTTGAAATAATGGATGTTCTTGTGGTGTGTAAAATGTCGGATTATAAGCTTAAAACTACTTTATCCCCGCTTTCGAGTTTAGAGCCTGTTGAAAAAATATATTTAGTGAGGCGGAATCCCATTGTTTTGCCTAAGGCCATTTGTGTTTGCCCGCCGAGAATCATCAGATTCAGCGCAGTCTTAAGCGATATCTACCGTTTCTTTAGCGTGATTTATCTTATGCTTTTTGCCAAAGTAGATATTATCATCGGAATATATTTTTATTTTCATTGCATTATCGCGGCAATTGGCGGAATTATATTTAGAAAATCGTATATTTTTTCTATTATCGAAGAACCGGTTTTATACCGGAAAAATTGGTTTTTTAAAATGCTGGCAAGGAAAAGCAAAGCAATCTTGGTAAGGGGGGAGAAATCCAAGATTTACCTTAAGCAACTATTAAAAAGTAATAATATCTTTGTGTTGCCTGATTATTTTGAATTCAATGATAGGAATTTAAAAAATAATGAGAAATCAAAGTATGATTTTGTTTTTGTCGGTGGATTAGTTAAAGATAAAAGAGTAGATGTTTTGGTAGATGTAATTAGCGAAGTAAAAAAGGAATATAAGGAAGTTAAGTTGGCGATAATTGGAGAGGGAGAGATGCTTTCTGCGATTAAATGGAAAATGTCGCAAAACAATTTAGGAGAAAATATTGATTTGCTCGGGTTTGTTGAAGATATTTACGGTGTTTTAAGGCAAAGTAAAGTTTTTATTATGACATCCGAAACAGAAGGTTTACCTACGGTACTAATTGAAGCCATAAACTGCGGGTTACCAATTATTGCCCCGGATGTTGGCGATATATCAGATATAGCCTTTAATAATTATAATGCGCTATTGTATGAAAGATTGAATATTAAAGAATGTGCGAGCTGTTGTTTGCGGGTTATAAAAGACCAAGATCTTTATAGCGGCCTTGCTAAAAACACATTGGAATTGCGCAAAAAGAAAGCTGCCGAATATTCTTTAAGAAACGTTGCTTCTGTTTGGGAAGAAGCGTTGGGATAAACCGAGATTTTGCATTAAGAACATTTTCTTGAATAGATTTACTGAAATAAAATGTTCCGGCAAAATCGGCCGCTTGCCTTAAAATCCTATTCGAGAAAAGCGGCGGTTCAATCCAAAGTACATTTTCTAATGAGAAATTTGGGATAAAATATGAAAGAATTTATTAAGAAGAACAGCTTTTTGTTATTAATGGTGGCTTCATTTATCTTCTGGTTTATTTGTTTTGATGTTTTTTGGCGATTTAGGGCTAGGTTATTTGATGACGGGTTTTCTTATTATAATATTGTAAAATATTACTTAGAGAATATTAGCCGGGGACAGATTCAGATGTGGAACCCTTTCATGAATTGGGGCATGCCCGATGGTTTGAATTTGCGATTCTTAGGCGAATATAATCCGTACCTTTTATTGCCGTTGATTCTTTTTAAGGCTGGGTTTTCTTACATTTTTGTTTACTTTAGTTATGCAATTTCATACTTCTTTTTAGGGGTTTATGGGTTTTATTTAATTTGTTACCGCCTAACTAAAGACAAAAAGTTGTCGTTCTTTGCTTTTTTACTTCTTCTTTTTTCCTCCAGCGGAATTAATCTATTTTTTAATTATTGCGAAATCCTTATTTGGGTGCCGGCGATTTGGTTCTTTTATTTCTTGGTGCGTTTTTATCAGAAGAATTCTGCGCGGGATTTTCTTGGAATTACTTTTTGTGCGATGCTTATTCTTATTACTTATATGCCGTTTTATTTCTTAACGGTATTTATTGTGTTTTTGCTTGGGTTCGTAATTCTTTATTTTAAGGAGTCTTGTAATTTTATTAGAAGAATATTGGGCTTCGTAAATGAGAATAAAGGTATAGCGATATTGTGTTTAGCTTCTGTTTTAATTGCTGCAATTCCTGGGTTTTTATGGTTTTGGGAGGCGGGAAAAGGGGAGTATGTATATAATTACCGGCAAGCTGGAGAAGCTGGAATTAATAACGCCGCAGTTGTCAGCAAGGGTATGGTTACGGTCGGGGGATTAATTGGCCCGCTTTATTTTAAAAGTTTATTTTCCGGCCTATCTTTTGTACGAAACCAACTTTCTTATTTCTTTTTATCAATCTTTATTTATCCCATTATTTTATTAGCGGCTTTTAACCGTGTTACTAAAAAGGCCTTTTTATATTTGTTTGTGACGCTAATTATGTTCTTGATTTCTCTGCCCGGAGAAATTCCTTTACACGGATTCTTATATGACCATGTCGGATATTTTAAATATATCCGAAATATTTATTATCTCCTGCATTTGGCTATTCCCTTTCTTATCCTTTTTATTGTTGAGCAAATAAAGGCATTGCTTTCTGTCCGGGTTGATAAGATTGCGCGGAAACTTGTGTTAAGCCTGGTTATTGCAGTTCACCTGGGGTTTATTTATTTTCTTCACTCGTTTGGGAATATTATTACAACTTCTTATTTAACGGTTATTTTGAGCGCGATATTCTTTTTGCTTTATTTCTCTGGAATGATTAAGAGAAAAGGACTCGCTGTGTTTGTTATCTTCACGCTTTTAATAGTTATGCAGCCAATAGAAGTATTTAAAAGCTATAGCCGGAATTTCTCCGGAGATAAGATAACATACGTTACCATTAAGAAAAAACCGAAATTTTATTATTTACGATCGGAAATGAACAGTGAATTTAAATATCGCTATGATTTCTATATAGACGCTACAGGCCTGGATGGCGGACGGATGGCCTATAAGTACGAAGGATTAAAAGCCTCAAGGATGTTGCTTATGAATGTTGATGCCGAACGCCTATTTAATTATGTGGAGAATAAATTTGTTGTATACGATAAAGTCTTAGAAATAGATGAAAATAATATCAATTGGAGCGCAATTGAAAATAATTTTGCCAAATTAAACAATGAAGCCTTTGTTTTTAATAAAGATAATGATGCCGTAAGAACTTCAATTCCAATAAATCCGCAAGCACAGGTAATTTCTGCTTCAAGTCAGCAATTTGAAGTCTTGAAGTTCGATTTGAATTACATTGAATTTAAAACTAATTTTGCTAAAGATAAATTCATTGTATATAACGATAACTTTCACTCCCAGTGGAAGGGTTTCGTCGATGGCAAGATGATAAAAATGGCGCAGGCTAACATTGCCTTTAAAGGCTTGTGGGTTCCGGCGGGCACACACATTGTGCGGTTTGAGTATGGCCGTTATTGGGAATACTTTATTCATTGGTTTGTGTTAGTTTATTTTCTTTTGTTCTTTTTTGTTTTTGTCCGTATAGGAATAAAACATGAAAAAAATATTTAATTTATTAAAAATAATATTTTCTCGGAATTGGTTTCTTTATGCCTTGATTGCGCTAATTCTATTAGTGGCTGTTGATAAAAAGAAGGTCGATATAAAGATTCTTAACCATTTACGGGATTCAGCCCGGTATGTAAATAAATATGCGCTTGACCAAGTTCCGTATAATAAAGCTGAGTTTTATGATGCCAGCGAATATTATAATAAATTGATGAAAACTATGCCGGATTTAAAGCTTGCTGCCGGCGTCCTGGGATATTGTTATTACCAGTTAGGCCAATATAGCACAGCGGCTATTTTTTATGAGAAAGCGATAAATGAAAATCCGCAATTCTTTGGGTTTTATCATAATTTAGGATTAAGCTATCTGAAATTAGGCGATAAAAAGAAGGCAATGATTTATTTTAAGAAATCTTCCGAAATTAGCATGAATGAATCGGTAAATTATCTGGTTTTCTTATCTACAAAATATTTTAAAGGTGGCAATAACGGTAAGTTATGGTTAGCTGCCGCAATAGAAAATCTTACTTCCGGTGTTGAACAAAATTTGAAAAATATTATTTTGATATATGACGAGGAAAAGAAGTATCAAGATATTCTTTATTTATGCGAAGGCCAATTGAATTCATCCAATGTAAAAGATCGGGAATTCTTTTATTTTTATGCTGGAAAAGCGGCTTATTATTTGCAAGGATATAAGCAAGCGATCCAATTTTTAAATGCCGCCATATCTTTAAACGGCAATAATAAAGAGGCCTATGATTACGCTGTTAAATTGCTTGAGGCCGCGGGGCAAAATGATTTAGTTCGTATATATCAGGATAAGGCGATGCAGATAAAAGAAGCTGTGGAAATAAAGAAAGAAGATAAGTTGATTTATTATATGCCCTACTATGAAGTTGCGGGAACTTTCTAAAAAAAGGATAAATATGGTTAATAAAGATTATTTTTCTCACAATTCGGCTTATGTTGATGAGGGCGCACAAATTGGAAAAGATACGCAGATTTGGCATTTTTGCCATGTGATGAAAGGCGCTAAAATTGGGAAGAATTGCAAAATCGGGCAAAATGTTGTTGTGCATTCGACAGCAGTTATCGGAGATGGAGTAAAAATTCAGAATAATGTTTCTGTGTATGATGCGGTGATGTTGGAAGATAATGTTTTTTGCGGTCCTTCTTGTGTGTTTACCAATATCTTTAATCCCAGATCGGAGATATCTCGCAATTCAGATAAATTTTACCGAAAAACTCTTGTTAAAAAAGGGGCGACAATCGGAGCAAATGCTACAATAGTTTGCGGTACTACAATCGGGCGTTATGCTTTTATAGGCGCAGGCTCGGTCGTAACTAAAGATGTTCCGGATTACGGCTTGGTTTATGGGAATCCGGCAAGTTTAAAAGGATGGATGTGTTATTGTGGAGAGAAATTAAGCTTTAAAAAAGATTTAGCAGCATGTTCTTCCTGCAAAAAACAATATAAAAAGTTAAAAGGCAATATTGTTGAATTAGGTTAAGATTAAATGTCTATTTGAGAAGCGCTAATTATACAAATTGGCGCTTTTTTCTTTTATCTGGGGGGCAGGAATTTTTTATTGATATAATCAAGAACACTTATTATAATAACTTTCTTAATAAGATAATATTAATACTCTTATTTAAAGGAGAAGACCATGGCAGCTTTACACCTTACCCAAGATAATTTCGAAAATGAAGTCATTAAATCTTCTTTACCAGTATTGGTAGATTTCTGGGCAGAATGGTGCGGTCCCTGCCGAATGATGGGCCCGGTAATTGAAGAGGTTGCAAAAGACTTAGCGGGAAAACTAAAAGTAGGAAAATTAAATGTTGAGGAAGCGCAAGACATTGCCGGTGAATATAACGTCATGTCTATTCCGACATTAATAGTTTTTAAAAATGGCAAAGCTGTTGACCAATTCGTCGGGGCTATGCCCAAGGAGCTTTTAATCAAGAAAATTCAGGCACATTTATAATTAATTCAGTTTACAGAGGAGACAAGATGTTTATTGAATGTTTGAAAGCGAAGATAGCTAATGCGGTTGTGACAGAAGCGGAACTGCATTATGAGGGGAGCATAACAATTGACGGTAAAATCTTAAAACTTGCCAATATTATTGAGGGTGAGAAAGTTGAGGTTTTAAACGTTAATAATGGTAATAGGTTCTTTACTTATGCAATAGCTGGAAAACCTGGTTCTGGTGTGGTTTGTTTAAACGGGCCGGCGGCGCGTTTAGGTTTAGTTGGCGATAAAATTATTATTTTGAATTATGCTATTATCGAACCAAAAGAAGCAAAAGATTTTAAGGCAAAAATAATATATCTGGAAAAGAATAATGCAATTAAAGATTAGGCAAAACGGCGATAAATGTTTGCGGGAGAAATCACAGGATCTTCTCGAGATTACCTCGGCGGAGCGGATGATTTTTGAAGTGATGATTGAGACGATGTATAAAGCCAAGGGTGTCGGTTTAGCGGCGTCCCAAGTTGGAATTAACAAAAGGTTTTTTGTGGCGGATATAGGCGATGGGCCCATGGTTGTTATTAATCCGGAAATATTAAGGACAAAAGGCAGCGAAACAATAGAAGAGGGATGCTTAAGCGTAGAGAAAGAAACGGTTGCGATAAAAAGGCCGAAAGAAATATTAGTCAAATATTTGGATGAGAATAATAAAAAGGTTGAAACTTGGTATCGTGATTTAACGGCCCGGGTATTTCTTCATGAAATAGACCATTTAGACGGGAAGTTAATTATTGATTACGCTAAATTAGAAGATAATATTGAATTTCAGAAACAACACCGAGTCCAGGTTAATAAAAAGGAACAACTATAAGTGCCTTTGAAAATGCAAGGCAATATCCACGACGATAAATTATCTTTGCCGGGTTGGTTTAGGCAAGGCATTCCTAATCAAGCCAAAACAAAAAAAGTTAAAGATATTTTAAGCAAATTTAATTTGAATACAGTCTGCCAATCAGCCCTTTGTCCGAATTCCGGTAAATGTTGGGAAAAAGGCGTGGCTACTTTTATGATTTTGGGCGATGTCTGTACAAGAAATTGTAAGTTTTGCGCTGTTTCGACGGGGTTGCCAAAGAAGGTGGATTCAAATGAGCCGCAGAATATTGCCCGGGCGGTCAAAGAATTAAAATTAAAGTATGTTGTTATAACTTCAGTAACCCGCGATGATTTGCCGGATAAAGGGGCTAGCCAATTTATTTCTGTTGTCAAAGCTATAAAAGAATTATGCCCGGAAACCAAGGTTGAAATATTAATCCCTGATTTTGGCGGAGAATTTAATTTGATTTCAGAAGTAGCTTTTTCCGGGGCTGAGGTAATCGCGCATAATATCGAGATGGTTAAAAGCCTTTACAAGGCTGTTCGGCCGAAATCAGATTATGATTGCAGCCTAAAAATATTATCGGATATCAAGAGGGCGAACAAGGAAGTTGTTGTTAAGAGTGGCTTCATGGTTGGGCTAGGCGAGACAAAAGATGCTGTTTATGAATTGATTAGTGAAATAGCAAAAAACGGGTGCGAAATATTAACTATCGGTCAATATTTGGCTCCGACGGATAGTTTGCGCCATGTTAAAGTTAAGAAATATGTTTCTCCGGAGGAATTCGATTTTTATAAAGATAAAGCTTATGAATTGGGGATTAAGTATGTTTTTAGTTCTCCTTTGGTAAGAAGTTCTTTTTTAGCGGAAGAAGGCTTTAATGCGCTTCAAAATAGGAGGCAACCGGTAAAATGCAGCTAAATAAAAAAACAAAGGACTTGTTTTCTTTTCTGGGGAGAATTGCCTTGAGCTTGGCAATCTTATATTTTGTTTTTACTAAAATAGATTTAGAAAAGACAGGAAATATTTTAAAAACTGCGCGGGTAGACTTTATTTTCTATGCTTTTATCGTTTTTATTATTTGTAATATTATTTTACTTTTCCGCTGGTTTATCTTTATCCGGGCCCTTGATTTGAAATCGCCCAAAAGAGAAGTTGTGCGTTACTTTTTTGTCGGGCTTTTTGGTAATTTGTTTCTTCCGACGGCAATTGGTGGAGATATTATTAAAATATTGGGCCTTTGCAAGGATAATGATCAAAAAGCCAAGGTTGTGGCTTCGGTATTATTGGACCGCTTAAGCGGTTATGGCGGCGTGGTATTGGTGCCTTTGGTTGCGTTGATATTTAGTTACCGCAATATTAACGCGATTGAAGTTATTTTTATGGTCGCAATATTAGCGGCGGGCTCCTTAACGCTGTTTTTTATTTTGTTTAACCATAAAGTGTATTCTTTTGTTTGCCAAATATTTAATAAAATCCCAAAAATTAAAAATGGCTTGATGAATTTGCACTATAACATCGCTCTTTTAAAAGATAAAAAGCTAGCCGGCTTAAAAGCTGTTTTGATGGCAACTTTGGGACAAGCGGTTTTTGCCTCGACATTTATTTTGTTAGCAAAAAGCCTAAATCAGGATATCAATCCCATATATTTCTTTGTTTTTATTCCCTTGACCTGTGTGGCGTCTTTGATCCCTTCAATCGGCGGATTAGGGGTGCGGGAAGCGGGGACGGCATACCTTTTTTATAAGGTCGGAGTCGACGCTGGCGTTGCGGTCAGCATGTCTTTAATAAATTATCTATTTATGACAATCGTTGGTTTATTGGGCGGATTAATATATGTCTTTACACTATCTTCTCGACGGATACAACCTGACAAATAAGATACCGTCGATAAATCGCGGTAAATTAGAAGATAAAAGGATGGGCCTGGTTAATTTTATCGAGCGGAACAATCTAAGGGGAAGCGCGAATAATAAAGTAACGATTGTTTTTGATGGGCAGGTAGGAATCTTGGATAATGTTGTAAGAGGATGGATTAAGGTTATTTTCTCAAAAGGGGAATCAGCCGATAGCAAAATTAAATCGTTGGTGCAGGAGGCCGCAAATCCTAAAAATATCATTGTGGTATCGGATGATAGAGATATACAATATGCGGTAAGAGCAATGGGTGCGAAGATTTGTTCGGTTAAAGATTTTACAGAAAAAGCCAATAAAAAGGTGGTAGTTGACCGCGGTAAGAATATTTCGAAGACGATGGAATTTCAGATTAATAAGGAGTTGTCAGATTTGTGGTTAAAGAAAAAATAAAATGCTTAAGTTTCTAACCAATTATATTTTTGGCGTTTTGGCAAATTTAGGAGAAGTAATAAACTTTATCCTAGAAGTCTTGGGAAATGTTTTACGTGGGAAAATTAGGCTCGCGGAGATTTTAAAGCAGATTTATGAGCAAGGTTTGCAGTCGGTTGGAATAGTTATTCTGGTGTCTTTAGCGTCAGGAATTGTTTTGGCTCTACAGGGAGTTGTTGTTCTTTCTCGTTTCGGAGCTAAGGAATATATTTCCTCGCTAGTAGCCCTTTCTTTGGTACGTGAATTAAGCCCGGTTTTTACGGCGCTGGTTTTTTCTGGTAAAGCGGGAGCTCGTATTACGGCTGAATTGGGTTCAATGAGTGTCAATGACCAGGTTTTAGCGACGAGGACTTTAGGGGTTAATCCTATTGAATACTTAGTTGTGCCTAGAATGATCGGGTGTTTTTTGGTCCTGCCGATATTAACAGTGATTTCGGAAGTAGCCGGGATATTTGGAGGATATTTAATCGGGGTATATGAAGCCAATATTTCCGGAGTTTTTTATATTAATCAAACATTTAAGGCAATTCGTTTTGTTGATTTTTACAGCGGATTTTCAAAGGTTTTCTTTTTTTCTATTATTATCAGCTGGGTTTGCTGCTTTCAAGGTTTTAAAACGAAAGGCGGTTCTTTGGGCGTTGGGAAATATACAACGCAAGCGGTCGCTTTATCTTATATTTGGGTTCTGGTCGCTAACGCAATTTTAACTAAAATTATTTTGTCTATTTGGGGGTAAGAAATGAAGAAACTATTAATTGTTTTGTTTTTGGTAATATTTTCAGCCGGTTGCCAGGGGTATCAATCTGTTAACACTGCTGTTTCGGCGAAAGGATATGCCGGAGAAGCGCAATGGATTAGAAACGGCGAACCCATTGAGTTTGAAGGCGAAACTTGGTATCCCAAAGACGGGATAGAAACGTTATTGGATTCGGAAGTATTTTTAATCGCGAAATACCGCCAGGTTGAAATATTTATCGATAAAATTGATGTCCGGCCTTATAACCGCCTATATACAAAATTTGATAGAAATAAATATCGTTATTTCGAAAAGAAACAAGGGAAATGATCGAAGTTAAAAGCGTCTCTAAATCTTTTAATGGCCAGGTAGTTTTGGATAATGTTAGTTTTAACATTAAAGATGGTGAGATCTTTATTATTTTGGGCGAAAGCGGCGCCGGGAAAAGCGTTCTTTTGAAACATTTGGTCGGATTAATTGCTCCGGATAAGGGCAAGCTTTTTATAAACGGAATAGATGTGGGGAGCCTTTCTGAGCGAAAACTTTTAGATTTGCGGAAAACTATTGGTTATCTTTTTCAGGAAGCAGCGCTTTATGATTTTATGAACGTTTATGAAAACCTGGCCTTTCCTTTAAAAGAGCATACTCGCTTAAGCAAAAAACAAATTTCCGAGAAAATAAAATCTATTTTACAGTTAGTTGATTTAGAGGGAGTTGAGAACAAATTCCCGTCGGAATTAAGCGGCGGGATGAAAAAGCGCGTTGGCCTGGCCCGGGCAATTATTTTAGACTCAAGGGTATTGTTTTGTGACGAACCGACATCTGGCCTTGACCCGATAAGAAGCCGGGATATTTCTGATTTAATCCGTGATATTTCACGAAAACTTAATTGCACGACAGTCATAACCTCTCATGATATCGAGAATTCAATGCGCATTGCCGATAGGGTAATGATAATTAAAGATGGAAAAATAATTGCCTTAGGTAAGCCGAAAGAACTTGAGGCGTCAACCAATAGCTTTGTTAAAGAATTTGTTTTATAAAGGAAAGAGCCATGGAACAAAAAAACTTTACTAGAAATTTATTCGCCGGCGTATTCTTGGTCTTCGGAATATTGTTTGTTGTAATGGTCGCCTATACGATCGGCCAGGAAAAAGGCATCTCAAAGTCAAAGTTTGAGATCAATGTCTTATACCGTAATGTTGGCGGCCTTATGGAAGGTGCGCCCGTACTCTTAGCCGGAGTAAATATCGGGAATGTTTCTAATATTAACTTTTTGGATGAAGCTGTTGCGGGGAGAAAAGTAAAAGTCAGGTTAAGTATTTTTGAAAAATATAAAAAAGAGCTTGTTAAAAGCAATCATTTCAAAATCAAAACTGAAGGGATATTGGGTGAAAAGATAGTTGAGATCGCGATTGATGAAAATATCCAAAATGTCGATTTCAAGAAGCCCATTATTGGCGAAGAGCCGATTGATGTGCAAGATTTGGCTCTTGTGTTTGCGGAAGCGGCTGAGTCTTTGACCAAGACTTCGCAAGGGTTAAGCAATATTGATATTAACGAATTCTCTAAAGGAATGGCGGACGCATCAGAAACCTTTAAGAAAACGTCGGAAGAGATAAATAATATAGCCGAAGAGATGCAGGAGATAAGTATAAAATTAAAGCGGTTGTTGGACCGGGTAGAACAAAAAGTTATTGATGGCTCATTATTCAAGGTTTTTTAATAGGAAAGAAAGGAATATCTTATGTTTATTTTGGGTAATTTCTTCATTGCGTTAGCGCAAATTTTCAATTTTATTTTAACTGCTTTTTATTGGCTTATTATAATTCGAGCGCTTATAAGCTGGGTTAATCCTGACCCGTACAACCAAATAGTACAGCTTTTGTACCGTACAACCGAGCCTATTTTACAACCAATAAGAAAATTGTTACCGGTGACGATGGCAATAGATATCTCTCCGATTATTGCTTTCTTGGTTATTTATTTCTTAAAGTACTTCTTGGTAACAAGCTTATTTGATATTGGTTTTAGGCTAAAGTCCTAATATCGGAAAGAAATAAGTTGCAAAACGCTTAAATCGAGTATATTATTGCTTCAGCTTTGAAAGATTAAAATTAAGGAATTCATATGTTTGACCAAATGAAGAAATTGATGGAGATGAAGAAGCAAGCTGACCTGATTAAAAAGGAACTTGATAACACGATTGTTGATGTTTGCGATATAAAGGGCATTAAAATTACAGTTAATGGCTCGCAAAGCTTTAAAGCTATCGAAATAGACGAAGTATTGCTAAAAACAGGCGATAAAAATAAAATTGAACGCGATATTTTGCTAAGTATTAATGCTGCTATAAATAAGTCACAGAATTTAGCTACTCAAAAAATGAAATCATTAATGCCGGGAATTCCCGGTTTATAAGTTGCTATACAAATAAAGGAGGATTCTTTATGCCGTACGAAAAGTCATTAGACATTGAATCATTCAAGGAAGTAAAAGAATTTGAAGATACCAGAATATCCATTGGGGTATTTTCTTATAATGAAGGTGAAAAGAAATTACAGATTACCCGAGAAAATAGAACAGTTGACGGTGAGTGGAGATTTACCAAGATGGGACGTTTAACAAAGGACGAAGTACAAGAAATTCTTCCTTTGATGAAGAAAGCTGCCGACAATATGTAATTAACGCTAGAATTAGCGGATAGGAAAGCGCGAAATAAATACTCGCGCTTTTTTTATCCACCTTCCGAAAGGCATGTCTTTTCTGCTTCGGGGATGTCGCCTTTTTCAGAAAAGGTGGATAGATACCCAGCAAAGCTGGGTTTATTTACAGGTATCACGGCTTTAGCCGTGAGGCTCCATTTAAAAGTTTTAGGAGGGTATATGGCCGATATTTATTTAACCAGGGCTGGTTATCAAAAGTTATTTGAAGAATTGCAAGTCCTAATGCAAGATAGAAAGAAGATATCGCAAGCAATCGGAGAAGCGAGATTGCTTGGGGATATTTCGGAAAATGCTGAATATGACTCCGCGAAAGACGCGCAGGCGCATAATGAAGCCCGCATTGTTGAATTAGAGGGCAAGCTTTCTCAAGTTAAGATTATCGAAGATTTAAATATTCCGGCGGATAAGGTTTATATCGGAGCGGTCGTTACTTTAAAAGATTTAAAGAAGGATACGGAATTTACATACATGTTAGTTTCTCCGGAGGAAGCTGATTATGATAAGAATATGATCTCGATTTTATCGCCTATAGGGAAAGCTTTAATGGGTAAAGCTGAAAATGAAGAGGTTGTTATTAATGTTCCGGCTGGGACATTAAAATACCAGGTTGTTAAGATTGAACGTCCTAAATAGTTATTGAGAATTTTTGTTTTCCTGCCACAGCGAATAGAAAATCCAAAACATGACTGTAGGTAATACGCTAAAAAGAATCCGGTGCAAAGTAACCTGCAGCCACCAGTCAATCTGAAAGTATGTATTGATAAGATAATAAAAGATAATTATAAAATTGTAGAGTAAAAGGAAGACTGGTATTATCCACAGCTTCAAAGCGAAACATTTCTTAAAGTTCATTATTATTATAATTACAGTTACGACCCAAATTCCCATCCATTTCGCGTCAATAATTGCTTTCGGATTATGCTTTATGACTGCAATTAAATTCCAAATCGGTGTAAACAGTTCAAAGAAATAAAAAGCCAGGATAATCTTAATCCGCATTAATGTGATTGGTTTTTCGGAAGAGACAAGCCCGTTAATAAAAGTAATATTTTTAGGCGCATAAAAGAATGTAAATATTAAAGTCGAAATTGCTCCTAAGAATAGGCCGATAAATAAGAATTTTATAATTTTAGTTTTGCTCAATTGTTTGTTTCGCCAAAAAAGATAGGGAAAAGATAGCAGCAAAATTAAAAGAGCAGCTAGCAAGCCTTCGTTTTTAGTAAAGCTTAAAACTCCTAAGAAAATCCCTCCCAAGAAACTAAATTCCGGTAGGTTTGTCTCTTTTGTCTTAATTAAACAGAAGAAAGAAGCCAGAAGAAAATAAGCCACAAGTAAATCGTTATATTGGCTGTAAGCTAATTTCTGAAATAAAGGAAGGGATAGAATAAATATCGCCGGTACAGCGCTGAATATCGATTTTGTCAAATCTTTCAGCCCGAAAATCAAAAGGCCTAATAAGAGAAAGGTAAAAACTATAGAATTTATGAGCGGACCGGTTGTGGTTGGGGTGTCTTGCATTATCCAGAAGAACACGTTCATTGACGGTAAAAGAAGCGGATAATGCGGGCTAGAACGCCAGAGAATCGGGTCAAACATATTTTGCCAATGATCTTTTGCTAAAAACATAAATTTTGCCTTAAGGTTCCAGCATGACCAGGCATCCCATCCGCCGTAAGGATAGAAATTAGCCTGATAACAAAGCGGAATAAAAAGTGTGCAAAAGATAATAAAGGTTAGTAAGAATAAAAGGTATTTCTTGTCCCAGATTATTTTGGGTTTAGAATTTCTAAGCCAAGATATTATGTTGAGAACAAATAGTGCAACAAACAAAACTATGGTTACAAGGATGACAAAGGTTTTATTAAGCTGATTAAAAAAAACAAAACTAAAGAAAGTAATGTTTGCGCTTAAACCAAAACCCAGGCCGCTTCCTAAGAAAAATCTTATCGGAAAAGAAACGTTTGCTTTTCTTAATATGAGATTTATCAGGAAAAATCCGGTTAGAAAAGAAACAATAAACGGCAAATAGGTTTTTAATAATTCGATCATGGCTTAACCCCTAGAATAACTCCGTATCTATTTCTTAAGAAGGGAGAAGTATTTGTTTCTTTCATTTTTTTCCAGGCGTTTGTTTCATTGTTACAGACGAACAAAACATATTTATGGTCGATATTTGTATAATCTAAAATTACCGGAGCTAGGACAAACTGGGCCTGAGAAAGAAGCTTTACATCATCGGACTTTGTTAAATCGCTGTCGGAGAAGTATCCGAGATAAGTAGTGCCTTTGGGGAGATTGTTTTCTAGGCCTTTAAATCTATATTCAATATCCTGATAATTGGTTAATTGTTTGATTTTAACAATATCCGAAACAACTTTCTTTAACTTAATCAAATTAAGGATAGTAAAAAGTGACAAAGCGCAGATAAATAATGTTTTTAATATTTTGTTGTAATTTAAAGGCAATTTAATCATTCCCGGTAAAAACAATAATAACAATAAAAGATTATCGAAGGAAGAAGCGCAAAATATAACCTCGCCAGAGAAGTTTTTATCCACCATTCGAGGCTTCCTTCGGTGGACGTTGTATAGATTAACGCGACCATTATTAAGTATGATACAAAAAGTAATATCCCAATGCTATTTTCTTTTTGAAAATATTTCTTAAACCCGAACAAAAACATTATAAAGAAAACGAACCAGGTGTAACACCATTCTTTCCTTAAGGTTTCTTTTGCGAAAGCGGATATTACATAGAAGAATTCGTTTGGTTTAAAGAAGTTGATACCTTGTTCCGATAATATCGGCAAGATATCCGGATTAGACGGAGCGAGGAATATTTTGAATATCAATGTCGGGATTAACCCGATACCAAGCCCAATAAGAAAAGATTTGATGCTTGCGGATGGTTTTTTAAGCTTTAATAAGAAAAGAAATGTAAATAAAGATAATAGTCCGGAGAGGACAATGCCTTCGTTTTTTATGAAAGTCATAATGCCTAGAAATAATCCGGCTAATAAAATTGTTTTTGATTCATTCCCGCCTGTGAATTGGAAAATGTATATGAATGATGATAGTAAGTATATGCCGAGCAAGAGATCCGCATACTGCGTTACTCCGCGAAACACGTAATAAGGATGAAGGATTAATAAAGCGCCAGCAAGAAAAGCAATATTATGTTTGATGAATTGTTTTAACCCAAAGAAAAGTAGCACAGGGCAGAAGATTGTTAAAAGGTTTGTAGTAATAAATGGAATTTGGTTTAGATCAGCTTTGGAAAAGGCATAAATCCAAGTATTTAATAAAGGTAAAAATAGTGGATAATCCGGATGCGCGTGAATGTGTATTCTTTCGAAAATATCTTTAAAAGGCTGGTTACTTAAGATGAGCATTTTCATCTTTAAATTCCAGATTGCCCAGGCATCCCATCCGCCGTAACGGTTTTGTATAGAAATGTAATATATTGCTATGCTGGCGATTAAGAAACAAGCTATTTGAAATAAAGATGAAAACTTTATTTTACCAAATTTTGGATAAAGGCGATTGTAAGTATTGTTATTTAAGTAAAGAAATAAAGCCAAATAAAGCACCGTAAGAATTATTATTGCTGGTTGGTTGAATTTACCGAATAGAATAAAAGATAAAAATGTTAAAATAGCGCAAATTCCTAGCCCAAAGACAAAAGATAAAGAGATTCTTAAAGGGTAATCCATCTTTTGTGAATTCTTAAATAACCAGTTTAAGGTAAGTATCCCGGTAAAAAAGCTGATTATAAAGGCAAAAAATATCATTAATTCCTTTTATATAAGGCTTGTCCGTAAAGATTGTTAGTGACTCGGGTTAAATTATTGTTTTTTATGGTTTCAACGATAAAAGCCATATTGACAGAATCAATTATTATATATTCATTATCGGCGTTACCGACTTCGATGATAGTTGGGGCAAGGGCGAACTGCGCGAGTAAGTAAAAGCCGTCATTGTTAACCGAATCAATGGGTTTGCTCGTGAGGTAACCAACTTTGTCGACATTTTTTAAGTATTCTTTAAATCCATTAAAATGAAATCCGGGTTGCGGAAAGGGCATGTTCTTTTGTTTTAAAGACATGATATGGACAAAGAGGTAAATGGCGCAGAATATCCCGGCCAGTATGGTTAATAGTGTAATTATATTTTTGCAAGAGATAAGATTTTTGAGAAATTTATTCATAATAAATATTCAAATAAATGGTGCTTCATTATACTGAAATATATTATAATACACAAGCCAAAGTTAAGAGCTGGCGTAAAAATAAAGGCTTTTAAATTAATACTTACATAAGTATAATAATTACTAAATTTAATAATATAATAAACACAAGGAGAAATCTTTGATAAATGTAGGCATTATCGGGTGCGGGCACTGGGGACCGAACCATATTCGTATTTTTTCTCAGATTACTAATTCGCAAGCCTTTATTTGCGCCGATATAAGCAAAGAACGCTTAAACAAAATAAAAGAGCTTTATCCTAGCATCAAAACAACGACCGATTATAAAGAAATTATTGCTAATCCCGAAGTTAACGCGGTGTGTATTGCCTCGCCGACCGATACCCATTATAAAATAACCAAAGAAGCTTTGCTTAACGGTAAGCATGTTTTATGCGAAAAGCCCTTAACGCTAAGATTTCAAGAATGTGAAGAATTAAAAGAGCTTGCACAAAAGAAGAATTTGGTTTTGATGGTTGGCCATGTCTTTGTGTTTAATGCCGGCATTGTTTGGCTAAAACAATATATTAAATCCGGAGAATTAGGCCAGATTCATTACGCGCATTCGACGAGAACCAACTTAGGGCCTTTTCGATATGATGTTAATGCTTTATGGGATTTAGCGCCGCACGATATTTCTATTTTTAATTTTCTTTTTGATGCTTGCCCGGTTAGCGTATCCGCCCGCGGGCAAAAATGTTTAGGGACACAGCTGGAAGACTTAGCTTTTGCTACTCTGGATTATCCGGATAACATTATTGCTAATTTGCATGTCAGCTGGATTGACCCTAAAAAAATCAGGGAAATAACGATTGTCGGCGATAAAAAGATGGTTGTTTGGGATGATTTGGATAGTTTAGGGCCGATTAAGGTATACGATAAACACGTTGAGAAAACAACGACATTCTATGAAACGTACGGCGAATTTCAGCTTTTATCGAGGGAAGGAAGTATAACTATTCCAAAAATTTCTGCCGGCGAGCCTTTGAAGTCACAGGGCCAGCATTTTATTGAATGTGTTTTAAAGAATAAAGATTCGGAATTGGCCAATGCGCAGAAGGCAATTGATGTTGTTAAGACGTTGCAGGCAGTTCAACAGTCGATTGACAAAAAAGGCGAATGCGTAAAAATTAGTTAAGGAGAAAATGATGGCTTTCTTTAAGCATGAAAAAGCAATGGTTCATCCGGGAGCGAAGATTGGCGAGGGTACTAGATGCTGGGCGAACACTAATATTCAGGACGGCGCGGTAATCGGCGCGGGCTGCAATATTTGCGACGGCAGTTTTGTCGAAAAAGGCGCGGTTGTCGGAAATCATGTCACAATTAAACATCATGTCTCGGTTTTTGATGGAGTTACAATTGAGGATGATGTTTTTATCGGTTCCAATATTGCTTTTATTAATGACCGTTATCCGAGGAGCAACCGAAAAGATAATTGGACTCTGGAAAAAACAAAAATTTGTCATGGCGCGACTATCGGAACGAATTCGGTTATTATGTGTGGGATCACGATTGGAAGTTATGCTGTCGTCGGAGCGGGAAGCGTGGTAACAAAAAATGTTGAGCCTTACACTATTGTTTGCGGAAATCCGGCCAAATTAATGGGCCATGCCTGTTTTTGCGGACGGAAACTAAATCAATATTATAAATGTGTTTGCGGGGCGCAATATAAACTTGATAAAGCGGGATTAAAGAAAATAAATGAATAAAGTTTTAGTCTGTCCGGTCGCGTATAACGAAAATGTCAAATTAAAAAGCGCTATTGAGCGGTTTTTAAAATGTTCTTTTAAGGATATTGATTATCTGATTGTTGATGATTGCTCGGACGACGGGACAACCGAGATGATAATGAGCTTCGCGAATCAGGGTGTTAAGACCCTTAGGCACGCAAAAAGAAGCGGGGTTGGAGTTGCGATTAAAACTGCGATTCAATATGCCAAGGATAATGGTTACGAAGTTTTAGTTATAATGGCGGGAAATGATAAAGATAATCCACAGCAGATTCCGATATTAATTGACCCGATTTTAAAGGATGGTTATGATTTTGTTCAAGGTTCGCGTTATATCGAGGCCGGTTCTTTTGGCGGAGACATGCCTTTTTATCGTAAGATAGCGACGAGAATGCATCCGATGTTGATGTCGATTATTACGGGAAAGAAGGTAACGGATTCCACAAATGGTTTTCGGGCGTTCCATTTATCAATATTTAAAGATAAGAGGATTGATATTAGCCAAGACTGGCTGGACAAATATGAACTTGAGCCTTATTTGTTGTATAAGGCGATCAAATTAGGTTACAACTTTAAAGAGGCCGCGGTAACAAAGTTTTATCCGCCCAAGAAGTTAGGTTACACCAAAATGAAACCGATTGTCGGCTGGTGGAGTATTTTGCGGCCGTTAGTTTTTTTAGGTTTAGGAATTAAGAAATAGAAAATTATAAAAAGGGGAAGAAAGATATGAAAAAAATAATTTTGGCGGTTTTTCTTTTGTCTGTAGTTGGATGCAGCTATTTCCAAGAACCGGAAAAGTTTATTAAGGATCCTCATTTTGCTGAATATCAGGATCAAAGGGATAAATTAGAAAGGCAGTATTTAAGAAAAGAAATTAATTACGCCGAGTATGTGGAAAAAAGAGATGCGCTCGATCGTGAATATGACGGACAAGTTATTTCGCGAGACGAAAAAATAAGAGAGTAGGGATTAATGAAAATTTATGGTAAGAACTCGGTTATTGAGAGATTAAGGGCCCACCCCTCATCAATAGTTAAGATAACGATTGTCGACGGGCTGGATTGCACGGATTTTATTAAAGGAAAGGCTAGGGGTAAGAATATTCCGATTATTAACATCCCGGAGAACAAAATGTCGAAAATCGGGCGGAATATTAATACCCAGGGCATTATCGCTGATGTCGAGGATTTTGTTTATGCCAATTATACGGAAATACTCGAGCAGGCATATGAAAAAAAGAAAACCCTGGTATTTTTAGATGGGTTAAACGATCCTCAGAATTTAGGGGCTTTAATCCGCAGCCTGGCTTGCCTGGGGAGGTTTATTATCGTTTTGCCCACCCGCGATTCGGTTAGCGTGACTGAGTCCGTCTTAAGAGTAGCTTCGGGTGCGGAAAATTATATTTCAGTTGCGCAGGTATCTAATATAAATAATGCAATCAAAAAAGCCCGGGATATTGGTTATTCTATCGTCGGGGCAGTTGTTGAAGAGGGCGAATCATTATTTGAAACCAAGTTTGATTTTCCGGTCGGCTTGGTTATCGGTTCCGAACAAAAAGGAATCCGGGATTTCTTACAAAAACAACTAGATACTAAAATTACAATACCAATGGCCGCGCAGACAATGTCTTTTAACGTCGCGCAAGCCGCAACAATTATTTGCTATGAAATCACCAGACAAAAGAAAAACAAAGAATAATTCATTAAGTGCTGTTAATTTTTTCGCGGAAGCCGGATTATTAAAGAAAGTTAAACGCAGCGGCTGGTGGGTCGCCGGAATTAAAGACCCGGAAAGCGTCGCGGAACATAGTTTTCGCTGCGCGATTATGGCGTATTATATCGCCCACACCGAGGGAGTTGACCCATATAAAAGCTTGGTTATGGCGCTTTTTAATGATATCCACGAAGCACGGATAAATGATTTGCATAAAATGGGCCATTATTACATTGATTTCAAAAAAGCCGAAACAAAAGTGTTTATGGATCAGATAAAGAGCTTAAATCCAAAAGTAAAATCTGAAATGGCCTTGTTAAGAACTGCTTTTGAAAAACAAACAACCAAAGAGGCTATTGTTGCCCGTGATGCGGATATTTTAGAATGCCTTTTACAGGCTAAAGAATATTATGAAAATGGCCATTTAAAGGCGAAGAAGTTTTTTCAAAAAGCGCCGGATTATCTGCGCACTAAAACAGCGCAAGAAATGTGGCGGACAATAAGGAATTGGGATAGTAGTAAGTGGTGGGAAGCTGTCGTAAAGTTTGAGCGATGATAAGAACAAATAATTTAGTGCTTTTGCTTTTATTTTGTCTTTTCTTACCCGGATGTACTACTTTAGGAATGTATAATCCGGCTACCGAGAAAAGGGAATTCTTGCTAATTTCAACGTCGGATGAAGTCTCAATGGGGCAGGAAATTCATAATAGCTTGCTCAAAGAATATGAGTTGTCAAAAGACGAAGACAAGAATCAGTTGCTTAATAAAATTGGGTCGCGAGTAGCCCAAGTTTCCGACCGGCAGGATTACGAATATCAGTTCTTTGTTATACAAGATAAAGAGCTAAATGCTTTTACAACTCCCGGAGGGAATATTTATTTTAACTCCGGATTGCTTGATAAGTTAGAAACTGAAGACCAGATTGCCGGAGTATTAGCTCATGAAATCGGGCATTGCGCGGCCCGGCATACGGCTAAGAAATTTCAAGCGGCATTAGGGTACAACTTAGTTTCCAACATAGTCTTTTCCGTATTAGGACTTGAAGATACAACTTCTAAGATTGCTTCGATGGGAACCGGTGTTATGGCTAACATGATCTTTTCGGCTTATAGCCGCAAAGACGAATATGAAGCGGATAAATTGTCGGTAAAATATATGTATTTAGCTGGATATAATTCGGAAGGCATGGTTGAAGCTTTTGAGATTTTAAAGAAGGAATCAAAAGAATCAAAGGGTTTTATTTATTTTAGGACACATCCTTATATTGATGACCGGATTGCGGCTTTAAAAATAGAAATTCCAAAAGTTCGAGAGAAGTATAATAGTTTTTAAATTTTAGTGATAAAATGGATTTGTTATGAAAAGAATCGGAATTGCTGCTAGTAAGATTGCCAAGGGAAACTTGGTCTTATACAACATTTATGTCGTTGTAATCTCATCAATCTTTTCTCTGTTTATTTTCTTGATTGCCGGCGCAACTGTTATTTTCGCGATATTTATCATATCTTATCTCAGCAACGAAATTTTACCTCCGCAATACAAAAATGATTGGAAGGCAATAATATATTTTTGCATGAGTTCGTTAAGTGCCATTACTTTGCTTTTTAATTTCTGGGCGATATACCGCAATATGAAGGTAAAAAACAAAAAAGCTAACAATCAACCATGAACAATATAAATAACTTTAAAAGTTTAATTGAAAACCTTCCTTGCGGAGTGTTCCGCTCGACGATAGGATTCAATCCCCGTTTTGTATATTTTAACAGCCGATTTCGTCAATTGCTTGGTTTAGAGGAAAAAGAAATATTGAATCTTTCGGTTGTGGATATCTTTGAGGACCGGCATAAATATAAGGATTTTGTTAAAATCATATCGGATGGGGGAAAATGCCGTGATTTTAATGCGGCGATTGGCGGACGAGCGGGGATTTTTACCAATTGTTTGCTTTCGGGTGTTGCGATTAAAGATGAGAAGGGCAAAGTTAAGCATATTGATGTTAGCGTCGAAGATATTTCGCAAATATACCGTAACGAAAAAGATTTAAATGAGTCTAAAGGTTTGTTTCAAACCGTTTTTAATAATACTACCGCGGCAATTACCGTTACTGATAAGAATGAGAAGATTGTAGCTTGGAATCCTTCGGCCGAGCGGTTGCTACAGATGAAACAAGAAGATCTCTTTAATAAACCGGTTAAAGACCTGTATCCCAAGGGAGAATGGCTTAAGCTCAGATCGCTTAATGTTCGGAAAAAAGGGGTTTTGTCAAGCATTGAAACTAAAATGTTCCGAAAAGACAATAGTATTATTGATGTTGATGTTTCAATCTCTGTCTTGAAGGATTCTGACGGGAATATCATGGGTTCGATTGGAATCATTCGCGACATTACCAAGCAAAAAGAAGCCGAAAATAAGATTAAGGAATCGGAAAATAAGATTCGTGTAATTTTGGATAATTCCGCGGCTTCAATTATTATGACTGATTCAGAGGAAAGGATTGTTTCTTGGAATAAATTTACCGAGACACTTCTTGGTTATAAACAAAACCAATTGCATTTAAAACCGGTTAGTTTTATTTATCCCCCCGAGGAATGGCAAAAAATCCGTTCTGAACGTATTCGCGAAAAGGGCTTGAAACATCATTTGGAGACAAAAATTTGCCGCGAAGACGGCAAAATTATTGATGTTGATATATCGATTAATATTTTAAGGGACATAAATAACAATATTGTAGGGTCGGTTGGCATCATGCAGGATATTACCGAGCAGAAACAATTGAGGGAAATGTTGATTCAAGCGAAATTGGCGGCGGAACAAGCGAATAGCGCTAAATCATTATTCTTAGCGAATATGTCGCATGAAGTAAGGACGCCGATGAACACTATTATGGGGATGTTGGATTTGACTTTAGATTTAGAATTAGGCAAAGAGCAAAAAGAAAATATTGTGATTGCTAAAGAAGCCGCTGATAACCTTTTAAATTTAATTAATGATATCCTCGACTTATCCCGGGTTGAGGCCGGAAAGATTACTTTAGAGAATATTGACTTTCATCTGCCAAATATTTTAAGTAATGTCTGCAAAGGGCTGCAGGTAATCGCGCAGAAAAAGAGTTTAAATGTTGTCTTAGAAATTGCTGAGAATGTTCCTCATTTAGTTATGGGCGACCCTGTCCGAATAAGGCAGATTTTGATCAATCTTATCAACAATGCGATCAAATTTACTGATCAAGGTAAAAATATTACGGTAAAAGTCTTTGTTGTCAGTCAGCAAAAAGATAAAGTGCTTTTGCAATTCTCGGTTATTGACCAAGGAATAGGTATTCCTAAAGATAAACAGGGTTTGATTTTTGAAGCGTTTACGCAAGCGGAAACATCCACCAACAGAAAGTATGGCGGGACAGGGCTAGGTTTGACAATCAGTAAGAGGCTTTCTGAAATGATGGGCGGCCGGATTTGGGTTGAAAGCGAAGTGGATAAAGGAAGCACGTTTAGCTTTACCGCGCAATTGAAAGTGGTAAAACAAAAGGCTGATGATTCTTCGGCTCAAAAGGAAACAATCTCTTGCGGGGCTAATCAGGAAGAATTAAAGGGCGTTAAGGTTTTATTAGCCGAAGATAACCTTGTAAATCAGAGAATGGCTGCTAAAATGTTAGAAAAGATAGGTTGCGTTGTTGATTCCGTCGATAATGGTGAACGCGCCATAAGACTTTTAGGCGAAAAACATTTTGATATAATTTTAATGGATGCGCATATGCCGGTTTTAGACGGGCATGACGCGACCAAAAAGATTCGAGAAGAAGAAAGAGGAACCGGCCGGCATATTCCGATAATTGCATTAACTGCTTCAGCGATGGAAGAAGATAAGAAGAAGTGTTTTAATTCTGGTATGGACGGATATGTTTCTAAGCCGATAGACCGGAATAAATTATTTGGAGAAATAAAAAAGTTTATAAAAAAAGGAAAGAAATGAACGACAACATCTTAGATTTAAAAGAATTCTTAGACCGAGTGCAAAATGACAAGGAATTATTGCTTGAGCTTTTTGATATTTATATCGAGGATTACGCGATAAAGAGAAAGTCTTTGGCTGAAGCGATTGCTAAAAACGATTTTGAACAGGTGCGAAATATTGCGCATTCTTTAAAAGGCGCTTCGGGTAATATTTCCGCTAAAAATTTAAGGGAAATATTCTATAAGCTTGAAGAAATGGGAAAAAAAGGCGAGATTGCCGACTCAGCCAGCTTGTTGTCTCAAGTTGACGAACAGTTTAATCTATTAGAAAAAAGAATCCAAGAAGTCAGAGCACAATACAAAGCATAATTTACCCCAGGCGTGAAAGACTACCTTTATATCAGTATATACAGAAGTTTAAAGGGCTTACGGCTAGCACATGTTATTTTAATATTAAGTTTTTTAGGTTTTTTGGGCTATTTTAACGCGATTTTCCACCCTTTTATTCATGATGATGTTGTTTTTATTTTGAAGAATCCGCAGATCAATAATTTAAGCTTGAAATCGGTTTTTAGTTATTCGGTCGATAATCAGGCCAATCCTTTAATTAATCAATATTTCCGCCCGATACTGGAATTATTATACCGCCTGCAGTTTAAAGTTTTCGGCACCCAGCCATTTTTATACCATTTCTTTAACATTATTGTCCATTTGGCGAATAGCCTTTTGCTTTATTTGTTATTGCAGAAGATATTTCTGGAAAATAGGATTGCCAACTTAGCGATAGCTTTGATATTCTTGGTTCATCCCATTCAAAGCGAAGCTGTCGCGACAATATCCGGGATATCCAATTTGGTTTTTACTCTATTCTTTTTGCTGTCGTTCTTATTCTTTGTTAATAGCGGAAAATTATCCGGGCTTAAAAGGATTACCCGTTATTTTATTTCTTTAATCTTTTTTGTTTTAGCTTTATTGTCTAAAGAGCAAGCGATTGTAATGCCGTTTGTTTTCTTGCTGTATTTATTGGTAAACAAAAAAGAAAAACAAAAAGTCCGCTATAAACTATTTGGTTTAGCTGGGTATTTCTTGGTTGCTTTTATATATTTTCTTGCCAGAAAGATATTGTTTGGTTTTTCTCTTTCCGGTATATTTCTTTTTAAGGAAGAATTATTCTTAAGGCTGCTTTCAATCCCGCGGACACTCCTGACCTTTATGCGCCTGGTTATTTTGCCGTATGATTTGCATTATTACCGTAGTACGGATATATTAAAGCCTTATTTCTGGCCAATGATTATTTTGCTCGGTATAATTGCTATAATGATTTTTGCCGTTAAAGCTGCGTCAAGGCCGACGAGGCCAAAGCTTTTATTCGGCTTGGGATGGTTTGTTGTAACTATTCTGCCGGTTTTAAATATTGTCCCTTTAATTAACGAATATTCTTTTGTCTTAACTGCTGAACATTTTATGTATTTGCCGGTAATTGGGTTATTGATTTTTATCGCGTTTTTAATCCAAGAGGCGTTATTTGCAGTTGATCGAAATAAGGCGATAAAATATAGTATTTTAACAATTGTTATAATATCCTTACTATCGATTGTAATTACTGTTGAAAATAATAGTTATTGGCAGGATGAAACGTTCTTGTTCCAGAAAACACTTAAGTATGAAAAGAATTTTGGCCGCGTCCGGATTCTTTTAGCTAAAGCCTATTATAGAAAAAAGATGTATGGCGAGGCGATTACGGAATATCAAAAGTCTTTAGCGATATTTAACGAATATCTTGAAAAAGCTAAAGGTACCAAGGCGGAGAAGTTTTATCTGGATTTTATCGTCGAGATATTCTCTGATATGGGGACTTGTTACCGGGAAACAGGCGATTACGAGAAAGCAATCGGATTTTACACACAAGCTATTTTAATAAACCCAAAGAACGCGGCGACACATAATAATATTGCAGTATGCTATATTGAAAAAGATGAATTTTTAAAAGCGGCGCAGCATTTTAAAGCGGCGATTGACTTAAATGCTAACCCGGAATCAGGCATAGCCCGCAAGAATTTGACAATTTTACTCCAAATGAATAAAGGAATACTCGATGTTATCAACTAACACAGTCTTAAGCATAGGGATTGTTTTAATCTTAATTTTGTTGGCGGTTATTTTCCTTATTCCGGCGGAGATTGCGATCCGTGAACGAAGGCGGAAAAAGGGCCAAGCCGAACAACAAAAAGATTGGGAGAAAATAGCTTCGCATAATGAGCGGCATGTGAAGTCATTACGGCAAGAAATAGAAGGTAATCAAAACAAAATAAAGGATTTGGAAAAGCGCGTAGAGCATTTACAGGCTGAAAAAAACAAAATGGATGAGAAGATTACGCAAGAGCGCGGCTGGCGGGATAAAGAGAAGGTTGACGTTGATAAGAAAAGCCAAGAAATTAACTCCTTAAAGAAAGAATTACATAGTTTGCAAGAGACAGTATCTAAAGAGCATTCGCAATACATTAAGTTAGATAAGTTGTCGCAAGAACAGAAGAAAGAGAATAGCGTGCTTAATGATGAAAGGCGCGCTTTAGACGCGCAGAATGCGCAATTAAAGAATATGATTGAACAATACCGCCAGGAAATTGCTGATTTGAAATCGCAGATAATCGAGTTGTCCAAGAAAAAAGAAGATACGGCTTGGGTAGCAAAATCGGATTATGTTAAATTAGAACAAAAACTTAAGGAAAACGAAAAGATTCTGGAGCGGATAAAAAGAGAAACAGGGCAAGGGTAATTGTTGATGCATCTTGAGAATTATTTTGCAAAACGCACAAATTGGCAATTAGCGGAAAATGATATTTCCACGTCGTTAAAATGCTTAAAACAAAAAGAAAAGGTAATTGACCTTTCCGAATCGAATCCTACCCGCTGTGGATTTAAATACGATAATATAATTTCCCGGGCCTTAAGTAACAAAAAGAATTATTTGTATGAGCCAAATCCTAAGGGATTGCATCAGGCGCGGGAAGTGGTTGCAAGGTATTATCGGGAGAAAGGTATTATTGTTTCCCCGGATGATATTTTCTTAACCTCTAGCACCTCCGAAGGCTATTCGTTTTTATTCCGGTTATTATTAAACCCGGGTGAGGGAATATTTCTCCCGCAGCCCAGTTATCCTTTATTCCAGTTTTTATGTGATATCAATGATGTTGAAAGTAAGTTTTATCAATTGGCTTATGAAGATAATTGGCGGATTGATTTTAATAGTATTGAAAACAATTTGTCTGGGAATACCAGAGCGATTGTTTTAGTTAATCCGAATAACCCGACGGGCTCATTTGTCAAAGAATCGGAATTAGCCAGTTTAAACAATGTTTGCCAAAAAAAGAATATGGCAATTATCTGCGATGAAGTTTTCTTCGATTATGGTTTTGATAAAAATGACAAGAAGCCCTCGCTTGCGAGTAACCGCGAATCTTTAACCTTTGTATTAAGCGGTATTTCAAAAATATTAGCTTTACCGCAGATGAAATTATCCTGGATTGTTGTTAGCGGGCCAAAAGAATTAAAAGACGAGGCCATCAAAAGGCTTGAGGTTATAACTGACACGTATTTATCGGTAAATAGCGCGACTCAAAATGCTTTAGCACATTGGTTTAAGGTGAAAAATAGTATTCAAAAACAAATTATGCAAAGAGTTCTTAAAAATTACGAATTGGCCAAGAAAGAGATGAATTCTGAAATTGGTGATTTGTTTAATGTTGAAGGCGGATGGTATGTGATATTAAAAATAAAGAAAGAAGCAAATGAAGAAGCGCTTTGTTTGGAATTGCTTGAAAAAGAAAAAGTTTTTGTCCATCCCGGGTATTTTTTTGACTTTAATCATGGCAGTCATTTGGTTATAAGCCTGCTTCCAGAGCCAAAAGATTTTTCTCTTGGTATTCAGAGAATAGCCAAGTCTTTATCTTAATCTTATCTGAAGGATAATATTTCTTGCTTGAATGGATGGTTCTTTTTTGTGTTGCCGTAAGTTACTGCAGTGTAAGCAGTTATATGGTCAGGTCTTCGTTTTCTTGCCTTGTTTTTTATCTGTAGTATTTTATACTTTCTATTATATCTTCTTACTAATATTAATATACTAAAAATGTATTTCCAAATAACAAAAAACAGATTTAAAAAGATAATTTTATGGCTGGTTGTATTTTGTTTCTCAATAAATACGCTTAGCTTCGGATTGACAAATTCTTATGCCCAAAATTCATTGGGCCTGCCGCCGGTTGGGAAAATGGTTTTATCTACCCCGGTTTTTACTCCCGCAATCATTAACGGGTTGACAATTAACCCGGAAAAACCTTTTGAGTTCAAGTTTATTGTTGATACTGGAAATACAAACTTTTCGGATTCGGAATTTGAGCAAGAATCAAAGAAACTAATAAAATATTTTCTAGCTGCGTTAACTGTACCTGAGAATGAAATGTGGGTAAATCTTTCTCCGGCAGAAAAGGACAGGATTATCTCTGCTTCTTTTGGTCAAACAGAAATGGGGCGGGATTTGCTCGCTGAGGATTATATTTTAAAACAATTAACGGCATCTTTGGTTTATCCGGAGGATGATTTGGGCGAGAAGTTCTGGAGCCGGGTTTACAAAGAAACTTTCGATACATATGGAATTGCAACAATACCGTCGGATACATTCTCGAGAGTGTGGATTGTCCCGGATGAGGCTCTGATTTATGAAAATGGGAATAGTGCCTTTGTGGTTAAGAGCAAGCTCAAGGTTTTGATGGCAGAGGAAGCAGACCACCGGTCACAAGTCACAAGCCCACAAGAAGAACACCAAATTAATGAAATTATTAAAGATATTGTTGTCCCGGAGATTGAACGTGAAGTTAATGAGGGGAAGAATTTTGCGACATTGCGGCAGATTTACAACGCGGTTATTTTAGCCAAATGGTATAAGGAACACCTGAAAAATAGTTTTCTGACTAATAGTTATATTGATCAAAACAAGATTAAGGGGATTAATATCGACGATAAAGAAGTTAATCGGAAGATATATGCACAATATTTGGAATCGCTAAAAAAAGGCGTTTATAGTTATATCAGGGAAGATTATGACGAGAAGTCTCAAAAAGTTATTCCGCGTAAATATTTTTCAGGCGGTGTTAAGTTAAGTGGTGCGCAATCTAGTTTAGGGCCGGATGATTTGCGCCGGGGAGAAATACGCGAAGGAGTCCTTCGGGCAATAGATAATCCTGTTGGGGAGAATAGAGAAGTTACTTTTGTAGTAAAAGGAATTAATCATAACTCGGAAACAATTACATTTTCTCGGGACGAAGCGATGATGGGAAACAGGTTTACCAATAGGGATTGGGCCAGCCATTATAAGGAATTTAGCGAGAGTGATATCGAGCAATATGTTTTGCCAGATTCCGTTATTGTCCGACGTGGGGCGCAGGAATTGGTTGGCAAAGTAATTACCAAAAAAGGAAAAGATTTAAAATGGTTGGATTTGGCAACAGGCACAGGGCTTATTGTAGAAGAAGCTTTAGCACAAGGAGTTAAGGATATCGTTGGGCTAGATGTCGCGCCAAAAATGCTTGAAGCCGCAAAAGGGAGATTGGATAAGAAATATCCCGGCAATCAAGTTGAATTAAGAGAAGGAAACCTTTTGGATTTACCGGGTTCGTTTAACAACAGTGAGAAATATGATGTAATTACGATTGCCAATGCGTCGGTATTTTTTGACAATGAAACACTAACAAGAGTTTTAAGAGATGTGCAAGCTTTATTGAATGATGACGGAATTATGCTTATTCTTTATTTGCGTAGCCACGAAAATGAATTTCGAAAGCCCGAAGAATTGCTTTCGGTTTTAGAAGATACCGGATTGAAAGATGTTCAGAACGAAGTGGTGGAACGTGATTTTGTCGACGGAGAGTGGAAAGAAGGCGCTTCAAAAGAAGATAAATTGCGCCTTTCCGAAACCTTTGGTTTCGGGCTAGGCGAAGATGATGCGATTATTATTGAAGAGGCAATAATTGCCTGGGGAGAAAAAGATTCCTCAGGTGCTGAGAAAATAAGCAAAGTTATTGCAGATACAAACGAGTTACCAAAAGAACAAGATTCTTCGTTGTTAGCAGCGCATATTCAGCGGGTAAGCAGTATTACGGGTATCCAGCCGGCAGATATAGGCCGAGCTATTATTGAGAATGTTCTTAAGCCAAAACGAAATGAACTGGTCCGTTTATTAATTCCTGTGGGGAATTATTTAAACAAAAAAGGCGAAGAGGTTGCCGATTTTGTTTTGGCAAATCTAATCGAGGCTACCTTAGAAGTGGATCGTAGTAACCTGATAGCTTTCTTGTTTAAGGATATTTCGCCGACATTTATGTCGGGAATACTAGAAGAATTTATTGATTTTAGTTTATCTAGTATAGCTAGCGGAGAAGATGTCGCGTCTTCTTTGTCCGAGAGTTTTGGGCTTGATGATATAACTACCGTACGATTGAAGAAATTAAATTTATTTAAAATGTCGAAAGAAGAAATACAGGATTTTGGAGATGCTATGGAAGAGTTGTTAGAAATGACGGATATCCAAAATACTGGAGAAAAGATAATGAATGAAATAAGCGGAACAATATTAAAAGTTATTGATATTGTGAAAACTTTTGAAGATAAGCCTTTTACTGTTGAAGATATTTTAAGTTATTCTAAGAAAGTGGATTTTATTAACCAAAAAGTAAAGGTTGTATTATCAGCGGAAATGGTTTTAACGGTTATGGAATTCTTGGAAAAGATTGGAAAGGCTAGTAAAATTCAAGGAGAGGTTGAAACCTGGGTGTATATAAATGAGTTGCCAGGAAAACCGAAAGATTCAGCGATGCTGGTAAAAAATGAGCAGCAAGAACGCGTCGCTCAAGTTGAGAAATATGTCAAGGCTCGTAGCCCGGCAAAGGAAGTTGCTGATATTGAATATACTTTGGAAATTGCGGGAAATTCCGATAAAGAAGATGATTGGTTTAAGTTAGTTGCGCAGGCTTTAAAAGAAGGTAAAGCCGTAAAGATTGATTTAAGGGTTTTTGATAATCAGGATGAATTCCTTAAGTTATTAAATATTTCAAATTTCTTTCATCGGTTTTCTCAGAATATCGGGCAGGCTTTTTCCGGGAAATATAATTTTCCTTTTATGGAATTATTAAAGAATGCTTTTGTGCATGGCAGTAAATTAGATGTTGCCTTGCCGATATATATTTTCTTTAGTTTAAATAGCCGAGGCGAGATATTGGCGATGCATTTTGTTGATATGGCAAAAGAAGGTGATTTGACAAGGGCAACAAGGTATTTGATAAATGGCGGAGCTATTCATCTGGGCGGTGATAGGCTGGGGATTGCGCTTTTAACCCAGCAGGATAATTATTTATATAGTAGAAAAAAAGTTAATAATTCCGGCGGGAAACAAATTGCCACAAGAGCTTCTTTGTCGTTTGACCCGGCAATGCTGGGCGGGACAACGCGGGGGAAATTCAGGGCTTCTAAAGAAACGATGGAATATTTAGGAATCGGACTTGAAGAGTTAAAGGCAATGTTTAATAAGCCGGATGAGCCGGTTACGTCAGTAAATAAAGCTCAAGATGATTATGTATCGTTTTCCAGAAGGACAGGGAGAAATAGAAAAGATAATGTTAATCTTGGGAAATATTCATTGACCTTGTCTGCTGAGAAATATCTGGAAAAATTGATTGCTCGGCCGCAAAGAAAGCCTCAAGCAATACTTGCTTCGCATGAGGCGATTGCGGAAATATTAGAGGCGGATGTAAAAGATGCTAAGGTGGTTTTAAAATTTCGTGAAGCTTTAACAAGAGTTGAGAAACTTGCTGAGAATATGTTTTATACGCCACCTTTTTATAAAAGGCCGCGCTGGACGGGACGCTCGTATTCTTCTTTTTGGGTTAAGCATTTGTACTATCCTTTCCGTCCAGAGCAAGAAGATTTATACGAAAAAATGTATGGTAACTTTCGTTTTGAAGAAGAAAGTGAAGGCAGTAAGTTGCTTGATAGGATGTTTCAGGAAGGACGCGAAGATAAAAAACCTTTTCAGCAAGCACAGGCGGATGAATTTATTTATTTTGATCTCAAGGAGATAGAAGGAGCGATAACGGATTTACTGGGAGCTATTAAAGATCTAAAATCGAGCCGTTTTACCAGGCTTAAGAAGAAATTGGAAGCGATTTTAGCGGATAAGGATTTATTTAAGAAGCCGGAAGAAGGCAAAACTTTAACAGATCGACAAAGAAATTTACCGGTTGATTTATTTTACAATTATTTAGGCGAAGTCAGTTTTTATGTAACCGCGTCAATGCATCACAAAAAGAACGGTTGGACGAGGCCGCAGATGCTGGATGAGGCCGGGACTATTGAATTAGAACAAGTTTATCATCCTCCTTCAATTTCCAAAGATGAGGAGCCTGTTTTAAACGATATTAGTATCGATAAAAACAAATCGTTTTTTGCATTAACCGGTCCTAATGCCGCTGGCAAATCTACTACAGCGCGCGCAATCGGCTATTCAGTTGTTATGGCTCATTTGGGGCTTTTCGTTCCGGCAAAAAGTGCGCGGATTAGCTGGATGAGAAATGTTAATTCTATTTATCCTAAGGAAGAAGCTGTAAACTCCGGCTTTAGTCATTTCACAAATATTGTTGATAAGATTACTAAATGGTTAAATGATGCGTCGGATAGAGATCTTTTTCTTCTGGACGAACCTGTTAGCGGTTCGGATTATAGTGATTTACTTGGTATTTCAACTATTTTTTATGAGGATTTAATAAAAAAACACGCGACGGTTATAACCGCAACGCATATAAAAGAGGCCATACGCCTTTTAAAGGATAATCCAAATGCCTCAATTAGCGATAAAGTTCAAGCTTGGATTAATAGCTATGAAATTTCATCAGACGGAAAATTAATATCGCATTATAAATTAGTTCCCGGTATTGCGGCTGAAAGCCATGCCTTGGCAGCTTTAAAGAAGGTTATTTCAGAAGAGTCCATTGTAAAGCTAGCTGAGTTGTATTACGACTATCTGGTAAAAGGTGTTCCCATTGAGCAGGAAAAGTTAGATGAGGTTATCTCCAGCATAAAACATTGGCGGCAGCAGGATAATCGGCATAGTTATTATTCGTTGCCTTGGGAAGAACTTGAAATTCTTTTTCCCGAGGCAAACTTTGCATTTCTATCTTATGATCAATACCGGAGAAGACTTATGCAAATGCATGGGATAACCGGGTCATTATATAAATATTCTATTTCAGAAAAGGTCAGGGAAATAGAATATCGGGAGGGGGAATATGAGCATTTTATATTTGCTGGCGGTTTGAGGGAAGGATACAACAGAGTTTTTTATTCTTATCCTGGATATGATTCGCGAAGTTTTACAAACAGATTTACTCGAGTAGAAAGATTCGCAAAAACAGGAAAAGAAGAGTTGCTAAGAATGAATACTCTTCTTAAAGAGTTGGTAGATATATATTTTAAACATAAAAAAATGAAGCGAAGAAATAATTATGATATCAGTGTTTATAAGGGGATGGTCGATAGAATTGATCAGATTCTGACGCAAGTGGATGCGTTTATTGATAGTAATAATTTGCGGGATATTTTTGATGGCAGAATGATAAGGCCGTCGCGAGAAGGGATAAAAACATTAGATGAAATCAAAAAAGAAGATGATGGCTTTAATCAGAGCCGAGATATTGATAATCTTATGAAATATTTATCACAAGATTTAATCGGATTAGACTTTTTGGTCGGATTGGCGATAGGTGCAATTGATAATAATTTGGTTGCTCCTGAGATTGCTGATAAGCCCGGGATATTAAAAATAAAAGGCGGAAAATATATTTTAACAAAAGTTCCGGAAGGAGAAGAAATTGTCCCGCAGGATTTTGAATTGAATTCTCCGATTAATATCTTTATTGGGCCCAATGCTAGCGGAAAAACTAACGCTTTTAGGATGATACAATCCTTGATCAAAATGGCTGAAGCTGGTTTTATGGTTCCGGCAAAAGAAATTGAGGTAAGTAAAGGTTTTGATGTAAAAACATTTTTTGGCGCTTCAGATTATGACGTTGATAGTTTTAGTTATTTTGAAAATGTTTTATGGACTATTTATTTGAAGATCATTCAAACCTCAGGGGAAGATAGTTTGGTTATTTTGGATGAAATTTCTGGCACTGATCATCTGGAAATGACGGCAATTCAAATGGCAATATTAACTTATCTCAAGGCCATCGGCGCAAAAGTAATTTTAAACACCCATTTAACCAAGGGAATTAAAGAGCTTAAAGATATTGTCGGGGCTGACATTTATAAAATGGATTATGAATTTGATGAGGAGACCAGAAAGTTTGATTTTAAGCGCTCGGTTTCTTTGGATCCTGATGTAAGTACTAAGAGCTACGGTTTAGAGGTTGCAACGCATTATGGATTGACCGAGGAGCAATATCAAAGAGCTAAAACAATCGCGAAAAAGTTTACGGATTCGGCGATGCTGGTAAAAGAAGAAGATAGCCAAACGCAAAATACTTCAGTAATGGCGAAAGACCTCGGCGGTATTGATTTGAACCCTAATAGTATCAATATGCAAGTTGAGAAAAATGGGAGTAAAGATATTCTGCCTAATGAGAATTCTATTCCCGCGCGATTAAACATTCAGATTGAAGGATTAATTCCGGTAATTATAAATATTCAGCCGGCACGGAATCTGCATTTATTGTTAGGCCTTGATGATAATGACAAAAGTTTTGAATTAAGCGAAGTTAAGGATACCTATACTTCTATCCGGTCAAATTAGTTGCAATCCTTTAAGAAAGATTTCCTCTGAGGCTTTAGCCTTGCAAATGAAATACTATTTGATAGAATTAATAAGCTCTATTAAATACTATTTATATTAATACTCAAACAGGAGATTTTATGACTAGGCCAGATTGGGATCAATACTTCTTAAAATTAGCGATGCTAGCTTCCGAACGGGCAACCTGCCCCAGGATGCATTGCGGATGCGTGTTAGTTAAAGATAAAAATGTTATCGCGACCGGTTATAACGGCTCAATTCCCGGCGATGAACATTGTGAGGATGTGGGATGTTTGGTTGTTGATAATCATTGTTTAAGGACAAATCACGCTGAAATGAACGCGATTTCACAGGCTGCCAAGCATGGCAATTCGCTTGATTGTGCGACTGCCTATGTTACCAATATGCCTTGCACGTCTTGCGCGAAAGCGCTTATTGCCTGCGGGATAAAAAGGGTTGTTGTTTTTAGCGATTATCATGATACTTTGGCCACGCAATTCTTCGCTAAGGCGAAAGTCAAGATTGATAAGATTGAAATGCCTTCAACGGATATTAAATACGATTTAAAAAATTACACATCAGCTAGAAAGTGAGAATTAGTATTTGGGATATTGGATTTGGGATTTAGCGAATAAATATCTCGTTACTATAAATTAAAAATGAAAATTGGAATCATTGGCTTACCGCAGGTTGGGAAAAAAGCATTCTTTGAATTATTAATCGGCGGGAAACTTCCGGAAAACTTCTCCGGCAAGCAGGAAATAAAACTAGGCGCGGCAGTAATAAGAGACGCGCGTTTTAATAAGCTGGTTGAGATGTATAAGCCGGCCAAAAGCGTTCCGGCGACAATTGATGTTGTTTTGCTTCCAAAATTTGACCGGGAAACCATCCAAAGTGGAGAATTCTTAAAATCTTTAGAAAAATGCGATGCGCTCTGTCATATTGTGCGCGCTTTTACGGATGAAAATGTTTTTCATGTCAATGATACGGTTGACCCTTTGCGGGATATTGAAAATGTTTATACCGAGTTAATTTTAAGCGATTTGATTTTGGTCGAGAAAAGAATCGAACGCATTGATCATGATAAGAAAAAAGGCGCGAGCACGGCCGGGCAGGACAAAGAACGCGAAATAATCGGGAAGATGAAAGTCTTATTAGATGAAAATAAGCCTTTGGTTAATTTCCCCTTGAATGAAGATGAGAAGAAGATTATGTCGACGTATCAGTTCCTGACAAGAAAGCCGATGATAATTGTTTTAAATATTGACGATAACAAGATTCAGGATGGTTCTTTAATAAAGAAAGTCGAAGACCAATATAAAGATTTTCATTTTAAGGTGATGCAGACATCTGCCAAGATTGAGGCGGAATTAATATCTTTGTCTCTCGAAGAAAGGCAAGCTTTTTTGGATGATTTGAATATCAAAGAGCCGGCTTTAAATAAATTAAGCGCTCTTTGTTTTGAAGCCCTGGGATTAATATCATTCTTTACCGTCGGAGAGGATGAGGTCAGGCAATGGACTGTTAAAAAAGCTTCAACTGCGCCGCAGGCTGCCGGTGTGATTCACTCCGATTTAGAGCGGGGATTTATTAGGGCGGAGGTTATGAAATATAATGAGCTTATGGAATATAAAGAAGAGTTGAAACTGAAAGAAGCCGGAAAGTTATATTTAAAAGGCAAAGAATACATTGTCGATGATGGCGATATTATTAACATAAGGTTTAACGTTTAAATGCTTAAGATTTTAATTTATATAATTGCGGGAATAATTTTACTTATCGCGTATATCCGTTTTGTTGAAAGCAGAAGTGTTTTTTATCCTTCCCGTCTGCTCGAGACAACACCGGAAAGCCTTGGAATGAAGTTCGAAGATGTTTTTTTTAAGACGTCTGACAAATTGACTTTAAACGGCTGGCTTGTTAAATCAAACGAAAAAGCGCCGACGGTTTTGTATCTTCATGGTAATGCTGGAAATATATCTTATCGTGTTAAAAAAATAGCCCTATTCCAAGAGCTGGGGCTCAATGTTTTTATAATCGATTATCGCGGATATGGGAATAGCGAAGGTGTCCCGACGGAAGAAGGTATATATTTAGATGCCTTATCTGCTTACGATTATTTAATGGCCCGGACCGATATTGATAAAAACAAAATTATAGTTTATGGCGCTTCATTGGGCGGGGCATTTGCTGTTGATCTGGCGACCAAGAGAAATATCGCTGCAATAATTGTCGATTCGACATTTACCTCAGCCCGGGACATGGCTCGGAAAATTATGCCGGTTGCACCGGGATTTTTAATCAAGACTAAATTAGATTCGATCGGAAAGATTTCTAAAATAAAAGTGCCGAAACTATTTATTCATAGCCGTGATGATGAAGTTGTGCCTTTTGCGCTTGGGGAGAAATTGTATAAGGCCGCATCAGAACCGAAAATATTCTTGGAAATTCACGGAGGGCATGACGAAGGTTATTCTACCAGCGGAGATGTTTTTAAAAACGGCATTAATAATTTCTTGAAAGGAATTAATTTGCTATGAGTTTCTTAAAAGTAAAAGGGATGAGGATTGTCGATTCTTTTGGTAAACCGGTTATTTTAAGCGGAGTTAATCTGGGCGGTTGGCTTAACATGGAAGCATATATTCTACACGCACCAAATTTTGCTGAGCAGATTTTTAAAAGCAATTTCAAAAAAGAATTGGGAAATGCCGCTCTTTTGGAATTTGAAGAATCTTTCAGGAGTACATTCATAACCGAAGAAGATTTTAAGAAAATAAAAGGTTTTGGCTTTAATTGTATCCGGCTGCCATTTCATTACAAAATCGTTGAAAATAGAAATATTTCTTATTTGGATAAAGCGCTTCAATGGGCGGCAAAATACAAGATTTGGGTTATTTTGGACCTGCATGCCGCTCCGGGCGCGCAAAATCATGACTGGCATTCCGATAGCGACGGAAGAGCCGCGTTATGGACTGATGTTAAAAATCAGGAAAAGGCTTATAAGATTTGGGAAAAAGTGGCAGATAAATATAAGGATAATGTTTGGGTAGCCGGTTATGACTTGCTCAATGAAGCTGTTTTGGATGATACTAACCTTCTGAACAAGTTCTACAAAAACCTAATAAAAAAGATAAGGGCGGTTGATAAGAATCATATTTTGTTTATTGAAGGAAACCGCTGGGGGATTGATATTGAATGCCTGGAAGAGTTCAAAGACGATAATTACGTTATAAGCGTGCACAATTATGAGCCTTTACAGTTTACATTTAATTTTACCCCAGGCTTAAAATATCCGTTAAGGAATAAGGAGTTTTCCTGGAATAAGGGCGTGAATGAAAGGCATTTAGCAAAATATAAAGCGATATCAAAATCGCGGAATGTTCCGGTATTCGTCGGAGAATTCGGGGTCAATTATCGTGACGGGCTTTATGGCGAGGATATCTGGCTAAAAGAAGTTGTCAACACATTTAAGGCCTTAGGATTTAGCTGGACTTATTGGACTTATAAGGCGGTTAAGCACTATATGTTTCCCGACGGATTATTTAGCTATTACCGCAATTCGGCCTGGGTCAACCGGCAGGGGCCAAAGACCGGCTGGGATACTTACGCATCTTTATGGAATAAAAACAAGAAAGAAATAGCCGCATCCTGGAAGACGGATAATTTCAGATTGAATAAAGAAATAGCCGAGGTTTTAAAACGTGGAATTTAAGAATATTACAAGCCTGCAAAATCCAAAAATCAAAGACCTTGTCCGCTTGAGAGATTCGAAAGAAAGGGAAAGAACCGGCTTGACTCTTATCGACGGAGTGCGGGAAATTAGGCGGGCGATTGAGGCGAATGTTAATTTTGAGGAATTATTCTTGTGCCGCGATATTTTAGGTGATTTTGAAGAATTTGATATTGTAAAAAAGTTCCTGCTCCTGCGCAAGCCTATTTATGAAGCAAGCAAGGAAGTTTTTGAGAAAATTATTTATGGAAATCGTAACGAAGGCGTAATCGCGGTGTGCAAACAACCGCATAAAACATTTAAAGATATTTTGTTAAAAAAGGATTCACTCATTGTTGTGGTTGAAGAGGTGGAAAAGCCCGGGAATCTGGGCGCGATATTGCGAAGCTGCGACGGAGGCGGAGTAACTGCGGTTATTGTTTCAAATTGTAAGACTGATCTTTATAATCCCAATGTAATCCGTTCCAGCATAGGAACAGTTTTTAATGTTATGACAATATCAAGCGATAATCAAAAGGCGTTGGCTTATTTAAAAGAAAATAAGATTAAAATAGTAGCGACGATACCTGACGGCAAGAAGAATTATACTAAAATCGATTACAAGAAACCAACGGCCATTGTTTTGGGAAGCGAAGAGGCCGGGTTATCTAATTTCTGGATTGTTAATGCGGATGAAAAGGTAAATATTCCAATGCTAGGCAAAGCTGATTCTTTAAATGTTTCCGCTACTGCCGCAGTCTTAACCTACGAAGCTTTAAGGCAGAAAACCGAATAAATATTATGCGCTTACAAGTATTTCTATCACATAATGGTGTTTGTTCCCGCCGGAAGGCAATGGAATTGGTGCAAAGCGGATTTGTTTCTGTTAACGGGAATATTACCCGCGAACCATCTTTGGATGTTGATTCCAAAAAAGATGTTGTGCAGGTCGGCGGGAAGATAATCAGGACAAAAGATTATGAATATATACTTCTTAATAAGCCCAAAGGCTTTGTAACTACAAAAGAAGATAAATTTGCCGACAAGACGGTTTATGACCTTTTGCCGCCGAGCTTTAAACATTTATCTCCGGTAGGGCGATTGGATAAGAATACCGAAGGGCTGTTGATTTTTACCAATGACGGCCGGTTAACGCAGAAATTAACGCATCCTAGCTTTAATGTTAAGAAAACTTATTTTGTCAAGATTGATGGAATATTAGCTGAAGGTGATAAGAAATTATTAGAAGATGGAATTATTCTCGAAGGCAAGAAAACAGCTCCGGCACAAATCGGGAATGTTAAGTTTAATAATGGGATAACCGAATTTAATTTAACAATTCACGAGGGCCGTAAAAGGCAAATAAGGCGAATGGTAGAAATTATCGGCAAAAAAGTTGTTTATTTAAGCCGGGTTTCGCAAGGCGGCTTAAAATTAGGCGGTTTAAAAAAAGCATCCTTTCGCACACTAACCAAAGAAGAAATTCAGAAACTACTACAATGATAAACATTAATAATCTCTCGATGGGATTCTCGCAAAGGACACTTTTTAAAGATGTTACTTTCAGTATTTTTCCTAATGAAAAAATCGGGTTAACCGGGCCGAACGGCGCCGGAAAGACAACGCTTTTTCATATTATCCTCGGAGATATGGAACCGGTTGCGGGAAATGTTCAGATACAAAGAAATATTGATATCGGATACTTGCCCCAGGAATCAAAATTTAATTCAGAGCGAACTGTTATCGAGGAGGTTACAACCGGAGATAAAAGAATCCGGAATTTAATGGATGAAAAACATAAGCTCGAGGAGTCCGGCAATGCCGGCACAACGCGCTATGGCGATGTGATGCACGAATTGGAGGTTTTGGGGATTTACGATTTGGAACATAAGGCGGAGAAAATACTCTCCGGCCTTGGTTTTAAGCAGGAAGAATTTCATAAGCCGATTAATCACTTGAGCGGCGGATGGCAAATGCGCACGCTTTTGGCTAAATTGTTAACTCATCAGTATGATATCCTTTTGCTCGACGAGCCTACTAACTATCTGGATTTGGAAGCGACCCTTTGGCTCAAAGATTTCCTGAGGAATTATCCGGGAGCGCTACTTTTAATTTCGCATGACCGGGTATTTTTAAATGAAATTACCAATTACACGATTCTTTTAGAAGGCGCGAAAATGACTAAGGTAAAAGGTAATTATGAAGAATATGAAATGCAAAAAGGGATTCAAGATAAATATTTAGAGCGCCAGCAAAAAGAAGTTGAGAAAAAAAGAAAACAGTTAGAAGAGTTTACAAACAGGTTTCATGCCCAGCCTAATCGTGCCTCAGCAGTTAAGAATAAACGCAAAATGCTTGACCGTTTGGTAGACCTTGAAATAACACAAGAAAAAAGAAGTATCGGCGAATTTGAATTCAATGATATTAAGCAGAGCGGGTATTTAGTGGCACGTATTGAGCAGATATCAAAATCTTACGGCGAGAAAAAGGTTTATGAAAATTTAGATTTCGAGATAATCCGCGGGCAAAAGGTATGTTTAGTCGGGCCTAACGGCGCCGGTAAATCAACACTTTTAAAAATGATTGCCGGAGTAATTCCGCCGGATAGTGGGACTATAAATTATGGCCATAACGTTGAGGCGGGATATTTCTCGCAAACAAGAGCTGATATTTTAAACCCTGAGCGGAATGCCTTTGAAGAGGTTACATCCGCCGGGGCGCAGAATGTGCCGGCAGTTAAGGTCAGAACGCTTTTGGGATTATTTAATTTTCACGGCGATGATGTTTTTAAGCCGGTTAGTGTTTTATCTGGTGGCGAAAAAAGCCGTTTAATTTTAGCGAAGTTATTAATTAGCCCGCCTAATTTTATGCTTTTGGATGAGCCGACAACCCATTTGGATTTAGACGGTGTTCGGGCTTTAAATAATGCTTTTAAATCATACGACGGCACAATGTGTTTTATTAGCCATGATTTGTCTTTTATCAAGGAAGTCGCGAACCTTATTGTTGAGGTAAACAACGGGCAGATTAAAGTTTATTCCGGCGGGTTAGATTATTATTTAGAGAAAAGAAAAGATGCGGATTTTCGAGATAAAGAACGGGAAAAGGCTTTGCGCGATGAGGGCAATAGATTGAAGAAAGAAAAGCTAACCCAAGAGCAGGAAGATAATGCAAAATTAAGAGAAATAAGAAATAGGCATAATGAAGCGATAAAGCGTTTATCAAGAATAAAAGACGAAATAAAAAAGCTAGAGCGTGAAAAGCAGGATTTGGAGACGGAAAGTTATGTAAAGTCCCGTCAAATGACCGAAAACTTCGGCCGGAAAGATTCTTTTAATATGAAGGAAATCGGCCAGCGCTTAAAGGATATTCAATCGCGTTTAAGGGAAATTGAAACTACGATTGTTAAATTAAAAGAAGAGCGCGACCAAATAAACGGGTAGATGAGTAATTAAAATGAATCTTGTCATCTCTGTGTAAACGGGGAGCCGGGGTGGAAAATAATTTATGGACCTGAAACTAGATTTACATTCGATTTATTCCGACGGTAAAAAGCTTGACCAGGCAATTAAGGGAATAATGGCCGAGGCTATTACGCATAAGGCCCGTAGTGTTGAAATTATTCCGGGCAAAGGTTCCGGGGCGCTCAAGAAGAATGTCTTACGTACTCTTGAAAAGAATTATAAAGGGCTTTATCATAGAATAGAAAAAGATGACAAGAATTGGGGCAGGATTTTTGTGCATTTTCGTTGGGTCAAAGAATAGGAGAAAAAAGTGCCTAAAGTAATTATTCTAATACTCATTTCCTTTATTCTAACCGGTTGCCGGACACTTGAACATTTAGACGAGCTTCTTACTCTAAAAGATTATTCCGAGTCAAAAGATGCAACGGATTCTTATGTTAAGAATCAAGACGCTAAGTTCGAAGAGCTATTAAAAGCAGTTAACGATGGGACAATTGATAAATATAAAACCAAGAAAACTTTTAAAATTGCTTTTGGCGAAGCGGTTTTTGAAAGGGAAATAGAAAAGGACGGCAAGGCTTTAAATGAATGCTTGTACCGATATTCGACTAAATATTTTGAGTCGGATAAAGTTTATGTTTATTTTGATGAAAAAGGCATGTTGATTGAATGGAAGCTGGTTAAAAAAGAAGAGAATAGTAGTAGTGATGCGCTGTTACAAGAGAAATAAATTGCGATCGTAAAGTTACTGAAGCTATCCAAACAGATTTAGGTTTCGTGCAAAAGGAGGCTTTTATGAGTAAATCAAGCAAAAAGCCAAGAGTTAAATTTAATCCCAGAAGTTTTGAAGCCCCAGCCGCTCAAACGCAAAAGAAAGAAACAGATTGGTCCTTTGATGATATTGTGCGTTCAAAATCCCGTCGGCGCTAATAAAAGTGAAACATAAGAAGATAAATTTATCCCACATTTATAAGGAATTGTTTAATGCGTTCGGCCCGCAACATTGGTGGCCGGGCGAAACTTCTTTTGAGGTTATTGTCGGCACGATTCTGACTCAAAATACCAATTGGGGCAATGTTGAACGAGCCGTTAATAATCTTAAATCTGCTGGAAAGCTAAACCCTAAGTCTTTTAAAAATATTCCGGAAGAAGAATTGGCGAAACTTATAAAACCAGCCGGATATTTTAATGTCAAAGCCAAGCGCTTAAAAAGTTTTATTAAGTTCTTCTTTTCTCAATATGATGGCGATATAGATAGAATGAAGAAAGTACCTCTAAATATTTTGCGGCAAGAATTATTGGGAGTAAATGGTATTGGGCCGGAAACTGCTGATTCAATTCTATTGTATGCTCTAGAAAAACCAATCTTTGTGGTTGATGCATATACTAAAAGGTTTCTAATCCGGCATAAAGTAATTAAAGAAAGCGCAGTGTATGGTGATATTCAGAAATTATTTATGGATAATCTTCCGAGAGAGAGAAAGCTTTTTAATGAATTTCATGCGTTGATAGTTAAATTAGGAAAAGAATTCTGCCGCAGTAAGCCCAAATGTTTGAATTGCCCTTTGGGGAAATATCTTTAGGTTACGGAACAACTCTTTACACTAATTATATAGATGTATATAATAATCAACATAACAAAATAATTAAAAAGGAGATTTACTTATGATACCTTGTCCCATAGCAACAGTTTCTCAAAATCCGGTGGCAGCCAGTATTATGATTTTTGGTGTTAAAATATTTGTGTT